>CACAAB010000032.1 GCA_902530325.1 uncultured SAR116 cluster alpha proteobacterium
AAAAATAAGTTCTTAAAATTAAAGGATGAATCAATAGCTAGAAAAAAACCAAAAGTTAGAAAAAATCCTATATTAATAAATAATATTAATAAAACTGATAACCCAAAAAAAACAAAAAATTCAGATTCTTATCAAGATGATCTGCCACTAGGATCGGAAACAGGGTTTATTTTGCCATCGATGAATTTATTGATGAATTACAAAGAAGATATTAATCCCCCAAGCAAAGAAACTTTGGACATGAATGCAAAAGTTCTTGAAGGTGTGTTGTCAGATTATTCAATTAATGGAAGCATAGAGTCCGTTAGATATGGTCCAGTTGTAACTAGATATGATTTACAACCAGCACCGGGTTTAAGAAGTCAAAGGGTTATATCTTTAGCTGACGATATTGCTAGATCAATGTCAGTTGAGGCAGTAAGAGTTGCAATGGTGCCAGGACAGAATGTCATTGGTATAGAGTTGCCCAATAAATCACGAGAAACAGTAATTTTAAAAAATATTTTAGAGCATCAAGAATTTCAAAATTCTAATTTTAATCTTCCAGTTTGTCTTGGTAAAAATATAGCAGGCTATCCAGTTGTAACTGATTTAGCAAGAATGCCACACTTATTAGTTGCAGGTACCACAGGTTCTGGTAAATCTGTTGGAATAAATGCAATGATTTTATCATTGCTTTACAAGCATACCCCAGAAACTTGTAGACTAATAATGATTGATCCAAAAATGTTAGAACTATCTGTTTATGACGGTATACCTCACTTACTTACACCAGTAGTAACTGACCCAAATAAGGCGATTATTGCTTTGAAATGGGCTGTAAGAGAAATGGAAACGAGATATATGTCAATGAGTAAACTTGGAGTTAGGAATATCGATAATTATAATGAAAGATTAATACAAGCTAGACAAAAGGGTGAAATTCTATCTAAAAATATTCAAGTTGGTTTTGATCCTGAAACTGGTCAACCTATTTTTGAAGACCAACAAATAAGTCTTACACCATTGCCGTTCATTGTAATTATTATAGATGAAGTGGCAGATTTAATGTTAGTTGCTGGCAAGGATATAGAAGCAGCTGTTCAAAGATTAGCACAAATGGCTAGAGCAGCAGGTATTCACGTTGTAATGGCAACACAAAGACCTTCTGTTGATGTTATTACTGGTACAATCAAAGCTAACTTCCCTACAAGAATTTCATTCCAAGTCACAAGCAAAATCGATAGTCGGACGATTTTAGGAGAACAAGGAGCAGAACAATTACTTGGCCGCGGAGATATGTTATATATGGCTGGTGGAGGAAAAGTAACTAGAGTTCATGGACCTTTTGTAGAAGATAGTGAGGTTGAGAAAGTTACAAAATTTTTACGCGATCAATCTATTCCAGATTATGATGAAAGCATTACTGAAGAGCCTGAAAATTTTGCTACTAATGATTTCAATAACTTTGCAGGTAATAAAAATAATAAAGATGAATTATATGAAGAAGCTGTAGCACTAGTTGTAAGAGAAAGAAGAGCTAGCACTTCATTTATACAAAGATATTTAAAAATAGGTTATAATCGCGCAGCGACAATTATAGAAAAAATGGAAGAAAATAACGTTGTATCTAAACCAGGTCGGGCAGGGAAAAGAGAAGTTTTGATTGAGGAAAATTAATTGAGAATATTTAAATCTTATTCAAAATTTATTTCTTTTTTTTTAATACTAATATTTATTGGTCAAAAATTGAATGCTTCTGAACAAAACAAATTATTGCCATCGCAAATTAAAAACTTTTTTGAAAATTTAGTAACGCTTGAGGCAAATTTCATTCAAGTAAATCCTTCTGGAAATGTAAGTAATGGAAAAATTTATTTAGATTTGCCAGGAAAATTAAGAATAGATTATAAAAATCCAAATAATCTTCTTATAACTTCTCAAGGATTTTGGATTGTGATTCAAGATAGAGATTCCAAAACAACAAACAATATTCCTCTTAAAAGCACACCTTTTTCAATCTTGCTACAAAATAATTTAAACTTGGAAAATGAAAATTTTAAAACAGAATATAGTATTGATTCTGGTATAATAACATTTGAAATAAAAAGTCAAAATAAAGATAAGCCAGGAGGTCTAATTTTAGAATTTTCAGAAAAACCGTTTAGCTTGAAAAAATGGATAATCTTGGATACTTTTGGAGAAATCACAACGGTATTAATTCAAAATGCTAAATATAATAATAAATTATCTCATCTATTATTTTTCCCACTTGATTTCCCTGAACCGATTGATTGAACAATAATTACTATGTCTATTAACGATTTATTTAAAAAAGGAAACATATTATTTGCTGAAAAAAAATATTTTGAGGGGTTAGAAGTTTATAAAGATATAAGGCTTAAATATCCTCTAAATACTAGATTATATGATGAGATTAATAAAAAAATAAAAATACATAAAAAGCCAATATCCCAGAGTATTTCAAACAGTGAAATTGAAGAATTTTTTGAACTGGAAAAAAAAGGACATGCATCAATTGTAATAACTAGACTTTTAAAATTTTTAGAAAAAAATAAAAATGACGTCTTAACTATTTCTCTTCTCGGCAAATTCTGGGAATTAAACGGTGATTATCAAAGGGCAACATCATACCATAAATTGTCAGTTGAAAAGGCACCTTTTGAAGTAGCTCTTTATTTAAATTTATCAAACGCTTTAAAACAAAACAATAAGTTAGATGATGCGCTAAACTTCCTTCATTTAGCCAAAATATTGTCTTTAAAAGATAAATCAATAGATTATGAAATAGCAAAATTAAATACGAAATTGAAAAATTATTCTGCAGCAAATGTTATTTATAAGGAATTAATCAAAGATAAAACCATAAATAATGAAATAATATACAGTTATTGTGAAAATCTAATTAAAAACAAACAAGAAAATAGCGTATTAGAATTTTTAGCGAAATATTCAAAAACTCACTCATCAGATGATAATTATCAACTCACTTTGGGATTAGCAAATCTTAAAAAAAGAGAGTATGAGTTAGCAAAAATATGTTTTTTAAATTCCATAAAAATTAATCCTAATAACAGTCAATCATATAATCTTTTAGGAGATTATTATTCGGCAATAAGTGATATAAAAAATGCAAAAATAAATTATGAAAAATCACTAAAAATTTTACCTAATAATAACATGGCCTTGAAAAATTTAGCAGCCATTAGTTTTTTTAAAGGGGACCTAGAAGATGCTGAAGAGATCTACAATTCAGCCTTAAAAAATAATAAAAATGATTACGACGCAATGTATTATTTATCTCAATGCCAATTAGCTAGGTGTAATTATGAGACTGGTTGGAAAAACTTTAAATCTAGGTGGCTGGCAAATAATTTTGAATCAAAAAAATTAAAAACTAATATTCCAAAATTTTTTTTAAATTCTGATAATAAAAATTTGTTAGTTTGGTCTGAGCAAGGTATAGGAGATCAAATTCTATTTTTAAGATTTTTACATAATTTGGTACCTTTTGTAGACAATATCTATTTAAACATAGATAGCAGATTGCATGAAATTATAAAAAGAATGAACCTTAATATTCATTTTGTAAGCAATGTTGATCAAATAAAAAAAAATAACATAAACTCCCAAATACCTATTGGAGATTTAGGTTGTTTATTTGTAAAAAACAACTCGAACCTTATTGATAACTTCGAAGGTTATATAAAGTCAGATACCAAAATAACTAATGACCTAAAAAATAATTTTAAAAACCAAAAAAAATATATCTGTGGTTTGTCATGGATAAGTAAAAATGAAGACATAGGAATCAATAAAAGTATTAGCTTAGAAGTTTTAAAACCTCTTCTGTCTTTGAAAAACATTACTTTTGTAGATCTTCAATATAATAACACCATTGATGAAAGAAAAAAATTTTATAATACCAATCAAATTAAAATAGAAAAATTTGAACATATTGATAATTTCAATGATTTAAATGGTGTTACATCATTAATAGATATTTGTGATTTTGTAATTACAGTAAGCAATACAAACGCCCATCTTTCTGGTTCTCTTGGCAAAAAAACTTATTTGTTACTCCCAAAAGGAAAGGGAAGGCTGTGGTATTGGTCCTCAGAAAATAAAAAAAGTAACTGGTATCCTTCAATTGAAATTTTACAACAAAATGTGGCAGGTTCTTGGGAATCTGTTATTAATGAGTTAAGAAAAATATTAAAGGATAATTTAATTGAATGAAATTATAGATATAGTTGTAGGCTTTGATGATAGAGAGGCAATAGCATATCATACATTTGTACAAAGTGTAATAGAAAACAGTACTGTTCCTACAAGATTTTTGCCACTAAATATTACTTCCTTAAATGACTACACTGAAGTTCATAAAGATGGAAGTAATAATTTTATTTATACAAGGTTTCTAGTACCATATTTGATGAATTTTAAAGGTTGGGCTATTTATGCAGATGGTGATATGGTGTGTTTAGAAGATATAAAAAAACTTTGGAATAAAAGAAACGACAAGTATGCTGTTCAAGTAGTAAAACATGATTATAAAACAAAAATTAAAAATAAGTATTGGGGCAATAAAAATGAGGATTATCCGAGAAAAAATTGGTCTAGTCTAATATTGTGGAATTGTAACCATCCTGCACATAAAATCCTTACTCCTCAATTTATTAACGACCAAACAGGAGCATATTTACATAGATTTTCGTGGGTTAAAGACAAAGAAATTGGAAAACTAGATAAAAACTGGAATTGGCTTGCCATGGAGTATGAGGAGAAAAAAGGTATAAATTTAATTCATTATACAATAGGAACTCCTTGTTTTAAAGAATATGAAAATACATCTCAATCTTCACATTGGAAAAAATATTTTATGAGTGCTCTTACAGGATATTTTAAAAGAGATAGATTGGAATAATTTAATGAAAAGTTTAAATATAGATATCGTTTTTCCTTGGGAAATTGGTTTATTTTTTTTAGTAATAGGTATAGTTATAATAATTTTTGGCATTAGACAAAGCAAATTAGTTATGGATGATTTTGATAAAATTCCTCTAACAAAATCTACAACAAAAATTTTTTTTGGATCAGTCCTATGCCTATTTGGATCTATACAACTATTACCTCTTTTGAAATAGTTCCTTAGTAAATTTATAAGTGATTTTAAATAATGTTGTGTCTTATTTTCAAAAAATATTTTTATTTAAACTAAAAACTTGTTATTTATTAAATTTACGAAGTATTAATCGTTTCGTAAGAAATAAATTTTTAGCTTATCTTGTCTTTAATAAATAACATTTCAATTATTTCCTTTAGTCTATTTTTAAAATTTAAAAACCCACATTTAGTTAACGTAATATTTCTAATTTCTTCCTTGTTTAACCCACTTAAAACCTTTTTTATGAAATGAAAATCAATAGTTTGACTCTTTTCATATAGCATCGCTGCAAATTGATCATGAGTTGTTTTGGGGTACATCCATTCCTGAAGTACAGTAATTCCTCCACATGCACCAATTTCTTGTGCAAGCATTCCTTGTGTTTCTCTGTGAGTTGGCAAAAAAACATCAGTAATTCTATAATAATAAGATATCTCCTCAAATGGAATGTAAGATGCACACTGAGAAACACCAATTTTTGGAATTTCGGGTTCTAACCGATTAATCTCGATACCCTTGGATGTATGGTAAAATACGTTCATCTTAACATCTGATTTTTTTATATCCAAAAAAATTTTGTTTATAGTATCAATTGATTCCTGTCTTAATGTTGGATTTGAATATGCAAAATGATCCACATATACATTTAAAACATTATCTTTTCTTGTTTCGGGATAAAGATATTCTTCTAAAATGAATTTAGGAATATATTGATAGTGATCATGTAGCTTTTTAGAAGATGGATTAAAATATAAGTAAATATCCTCACAATTTCTTCTAGGATCCATTGAAAAGTCACCCATATCAATGATTTTTTTACAAAAATTAGTAATTTTTGATTTATCTAAATTTCTTTTAACTATTGGTCTTATTCCAACTAAAATGATAAGATCATAATATTTTTTAGGATAACCATAGATTTCTTCCACAGTACAAAATGACTCCATTTGCTTTAAGGCTTTCAAGAAACCTTTCATTATTACCTTTTCCCATGGGTCATTTGTAAATTTTGTTAAACATATATTTATCATTTTAAGGTATTAAACTTCATATATTTATAAATTAATTAAAAATTTTGTAATTTACATTATAAATCTACATATTAATTTGATATCAATTTATATGATTTTTATATAAGTGACAACATATGACAAAATTTATGAAATTAAATATGTAGAAAGAAAATGAATAATTCGCGACAATTTGACAAAGAGAATTTTGAGTGAGAATTGCGACTTGGAATATAAACTCTGTAAGGCTACGATTATCTCAAGTTTTGAGATTTGTAAAAGATCAGAATATAGATGTGATGTGTCTACAGGAGACTAAAACACCAGATGAGTTTTTCCCATACCAACAATTCAAAAATATTGGTTTTACAAATCAATATTTTAGGGGAGAAAAATCTTATAATGGTGTAGCAATTTTATCTAAATTAAATTTTAATGATGCGAGTTTTATCAATTTATGTGATAAAAACGATACAAGACATGTATCAGTAAAATTAAATAATAAAATTGAATTACATAATTTTTATGTTCCAGCAGGTGGCGATGAACCAGATATGTCAAACAATGTAAAATTTGAGCATAAGATTTTGTTTCTAAATGAAATGAAAAAATATTTTTTAAATGAAAATAAAACAAATAAAATTTTAGTTGGTGATTTAAATATAGCACCATTAGAGAATGACGTTTGGTCCCATAAGCAATTACTCAATGTAGTTTCCCATACTCCAATAGAAACGACTACTTTATTAGATTTAATAAAAACTGGTAATTGGATAGATGTAATGAGAGAATTTGTTACACATGACGAAAAGCTTTATTCTTGGTGGTCATATAGAAATAAAAATTGGGAAGTTTCAAATAGGGGAAGAAGATTAGATCATTTTTGGGTTTCAAAAAATCTGTTTTCACTTGTAAAGTCAGGTGTTATTTATAAAAAAACTAGGTCATGGGAGAAACCTTCTGATCATGTGCCAATTATTGTAGATATAGATACTTAAAAATTAATTTTTAAAGGAACAATTTTGAAAATACCATTTGTTAAAATGCATGCACTAGGAAATGATTTCATTATTTTCGATAATATAGATAACCCTACAATTCATGATGCAAAATTTATAAATAAAATCAGCAATAGAAGATTAGGAATTGGATGTAATCAAGTCATAATTATTGAAAACACAGATAATCCCGAAAATTTTAATGTGAAAATGTATAATTCGGATGGTTCTGAAACTGGTGCTTGTGGGAATGGTACAAGGTGTGTGGCTGATTACTTGATGAAAAAAAATAACTTAAATTCTCTAACTATAAAAAGTATCAGCAATGACTTATTATGCACTAAAACTCACAATTCTGTAACTGTTAATATGGGCATACCTAAATTTGGCTGGAACGAAATACCATTATCAAAGAAACAAGACACACAAAATGTAAAATTAGATGAGTTTAGAGCATTTTGTTTATCTATGGGAAATCCGCATGCAGTTATTTTTGTAAGTAATTTAGCAGAGCTTGAGAATTTGCAATTAAAATCTATTGGTCCACGTTTAGAAAAACATGCTAGTTTTCCAGAATATGCAAATATTGAATTCGTGTCAGTTTTAGAAGATAAAACTTTAAGAGTCAGGGTTTGGGAAAGAGGAGCAGGTATGACGTCAGCTTGTGGATCTGGTGCGTGCGCCACTTTAGTCGCAGCATCCATCTTAAATAGAAGTGCAAAAGAAAATAAAATTGTTTTAGATGGTGGAGATTTGTTTATTAAGTGGCTTGATAACGGATCTGTATTACTTTCTGGGGATACTGAAAAAGTTTTCGAAGGGTTTATGGGTGAATAATTGAAAATCTCTTCAAAAAATAAAAACTCATTACCTGAAATTAAAACATTTGGATGTAGGTTAAATATTTGGGAAAGTCAGGTTATCAGTGATCTTGCTAGCAAGCATGGTCAAAGTGATCTAATTATATTTAATACATGTGCTGTAACAAGTGAAGCTGAACGTCAGGCAAGACAGGCCATTAGGTCGTCTAAAAGAAAAAGACCAAATGCTAAAGTTTTGGTAACAGGTTGTTCTGCTCAAATAGATCCTCAAAGATGGAATGTAATGCCGGAAGTTGATTTTGTAGTAGGCAATAAAGAAAAGCTTAATGAAAATTTTTGGAAGAAATTTGTAGCAGAAGATAGTCTGCATCGTAATAAAAATGTGTTTGTTCAAGATATTATGGAAGTTAAGAGTACATCTGAACATCTAATTGAATCTTTTAACAAACACACACGTGGTTTTGTTCAAGTTCAAAATGGATGTGACCATAGGTGTACATTTTGTATTATTCCATTTGGAAGAGGTCCCAGTAGGTCAGTTTCAACTCAAAATGTCATTAACTCTATTAATTCTCTATTAAAAAATGGTGTTAAAGAAATTGTTCTTACTGGTGTAGATTTAACATCTTGGGGTATTGACATTTTTGGAAAGCCAAGTTTAGGATTATTAGTAAAAAAAATTTTAAAAAATATCCCTAATTTAAATAGATTGAGATTGTCATCTATTGATCCAGCTGAAGTTGATTTCGACTTGATGGATGCTTTTGAGCATGAAAAAAGACTAATGCCACACATACATTTATCTATTCAACATGGTGATGACATAATTTTAAAAAGAATGAAAAGAAGACATCTTCACAGAGACGTAATTAATTTTGTAAAAGAAGCAAAAAGTCGAAGAAATGATATTGTGTTCGGAGGTGATTTTATAGCTGGTTTTCCTACTGAAGATGAAAAAGCGCACCAAAAGAGTATGCAACTTATTAGAGAAGCTAACATTACATATATTCATGTCTTTCCATATTCTAACAGAAAAAATACTCCAGCATCAAATATGCCACAAGTACAAAAAAAAATTATTCAAAAAAGAGCTAAAGAACTTAGAGATTTAGCCGAAAAACAACATAATAAGTTTTTAGTAAGTCAAATTGGAACCACTCAAAAAGTTTTAGTAGAAAATAATTCAGTTGGTCATGCTACAAACTTTTCAAAAATAAAATTAAAAGAACATGTTGAAGCATGCACAATTGTTTCTACAAAAATTTTAGAAATTAACCCAGATGGGTTGCTAGGAACCATACGAAATTAAAATAGATAAAAAAAAGAGTCAAATTTAATGGCATTAAATTGGTTTAAAAAATTAAAAACTGGATTAAGTAAATCGGCATCTAAGGTAGAAAGTGCGATTGCCTCTATTACTGGAAAAAAAACAATTGATCAAGAAACACTTGATGAAATTGAAGATCAGTTAATATTAGCCGATCTTGGTGTGGAAGTAGCTGGTAGAATAACTAAAAAGATTAAAGATCAGAAATTCGAATTAAATAAAAATAAAGAAATAGAAAAGATACAAATTGCAAAAACTTTGGCTGAAGAAATTGAACAAATTTTACTGCCTCTTGAACAAAATCTTTATGAAAAAGTTAATACTAAACCACACGTTTTGCTTTTAGCAGGGGTTAATGGTTCTGGAAAAACAACTACCGCAGCTAAAATAGCTGAAAAATTTAGACTTGAAAAAAAATCAGTTGTTTTAGCTGCATCTGACACTTTTAGAGCAGCTGCGGTGGAACAATTAAAGACTTGGGGAAAAAGAGTTGGTGCACAAGTTGTGTCTGGTGATGAAGGAGGAGACTCTGCTGCTGTAGCTTTTCGAGCTTTTGAATTAGCAAAAAAAGAAGACATAGACATTGTTATTATTGACACAGCTGGAAGATTACAAAATAAAAAAGATTTGATGGAAGAATTGACAAAAACTTGTCGTGTTGTATCAAAATTAGATCAGGAAGCTCCACATCAAAAAGTTGTTGTTTTGGATGGTACAGTTGGACAAAATGCACATTCTCAGTTGAAAAGTTTTGATGAATCTATTGGATTAACAGGCATGATAATAACAAAGTTAGACGGAAGTGCTAAGGGTGGTGTTGTCGTATCTTTAGCAGAAAAGTATAAAATTCCTATTCATGCAGTTGGTATTGGTGAAGGATTAGACGATCTTCAAATATTCGAAGCTTCGTCTTTTTCAAAGGCATTAGCTGGTTTAGATTAGTAATTTCTTTCAGTTATGCTTGACTTGATTGATAAAATTCTATACTGAAATCACAAAGTATTGTTAAAAATTTATTAACGCGCGTCCTTGAGTTTCAAGCACGGGCGTACTTGTGGTTATAACAACTAATTGATTTAAAATGTTTGAAAATTTAACTGATAAACTTGGAAATGTTTTTAAAGGCCTCACAAAAAAAGGAGCTTTGTCAGAAAGTGATGTTGAAAAAGCCCTTAAAGAGGTTCGAACAGCTTTATTAGAAGCTGATGTAGCTTTGTCTGTTGTTAGAGAATTTATTGATAAAGTTAAAGTAAGGGCAGTTGGTGAAGAAGTTCTTAGATCGGTTACGCCTGGACAGCAAGTTGTCAAGATTGTTAATGACGTTTTAATAGAAGTTCTTGGTTCTACGGAATCTGAGTTATTAATAGATCATGCTCCCCCTGCTGTAATATTGTTGGTAGGTCTTCAGGGTTCTGGTAAAACCACAACTGCAGGTAAGTTGGCTTTTCATTTAAAATCTAAAAAAAGGAAGAAAGTTATGCTTGCCTCGCTTGATATTTATAGGCCCGCAGCTAGAGAGCAGCTTAGAATATTAGGTGAACAAGCAGAAGTTTTGGTTCTTCCAGAAATTAACGGAGAAAGCCCAGAAAAAATAACAAAAAGAGCAATGGCTGCATCTAAAGTTCAAGCTATAGATGTTTTGATACTTGATACAGCTGGAAGAACCACACTTGATACTGCCATGATGTCTGAGGCAAGAGAAGTTTTTAAACTATCGAAACCATCAGAAACTTTATTGGTTGCTGATGCAATGACAGGCCAGGATGCTGTTCAAACAGCAAAAGCTTTTTCAGAGTTAATTGAAATATCAGGAGTTGTTTTAACGCGTTCTGATGGTGATGCAAGAGGTGGTGCAGCATTATCAATGAGATCAGTAACTGGATGTCCTATAAAATTTGTTGGTGTTTCTGAAAAATTAGATGGATTAGAACAGTTTTATCCAGAAAGGGCAGCTGGAAGAATTTTAGATATGGGTGATGTTGTCTCACTTGTAGAAAAAGCTGCAGAGACTATCGCAGAAGAAGATGCTGCTCAAATGATGAAAAGAATGTCACAAGGCAGTTTTGATATGAATGATATGTTAAAACAAATAGGGCAGTTAAAAAAAATGGGAGGTTTAGGTGGAATTATGTCCATGCTTCCGGGCATAGGTAAACTACAGAAACAAATGGCTGCAAATAATTTCAATGATAAAGCAATCTCAAAACAAGAAGCTATAATTTATTCTATGACCAAAAAAGAAAGAGTTAATGTTTCTTTATTAAATGCTTCTCGTAGAAAAAGAATTGCTTCAGGATCAGGAACAGCTGTCTCTGATGTAAATAGACTTGTGAAACAACAACAAGACATGGCTCGTATGATGAAAAAAATGGGTAAAATGGGTGGTCTTGGGGGATTTAAAAACATGATGTCTTCATTAGGTGGAGGAAGTCCAGATCCTGTATCTGTGGATAGTCAAAATTCAGTTATGGATGCCAATAAAATGGCCGAATTACAAAAAATGATGGGTGGTAATATGCCTAATCTAGGTAATATGGCAAATCGATTTGGAAGCCAGGGTTTACCTGGATTAGGTGGAAAGCCGTCCAGAAAAAGAAGATAAATTTATTAAAAAATAACTTATTGTAAGGAAAAAAAATGGCGTTAAAAATAAGATTATCTAGAGGTGGAGCAAAAAAAAGACCCTTTTACAAAATCGTGGTTGCAGAAGCATTGTCACCAAGAGATGGAAAGTTTATTGAAAGATTAGGCTCATATAATCCAATGGTTGCAAAAGACCATGCTGAAAGATTAGTTCTTGATGTTGAAAGAGCAAAATACTGGTTATCAAAAGGTGCTCAGCCAACATTAAGAGTTGCAAAAATGCTCTCATCAGATGGTTTAGTAAAAGCACCAGTGATTAGAGATCAACCAATTAAAAGTGCTCCAGGTAAGAAAAGACAAGAAAGAGAAGCAGAAGTTTCAGAAAAATTAGTGGCTCCAGCAGAGAAAGCAGC
>CACAAB010000033.1 GCA_902530325.1 uncultured SAR116 cluster alpha proteobacterium
CTCAACTGGTAGAGCACCGGTCTCCAAAACCGGGGGCTGGGGGTTCGAGTCCCTCCACTCCTGCCAATATTAAAAATTTTTATTTTTGACTTATAAAAAAAAAAAATGTAAATAATCATTTTTCTTCTTGCATGAAAGGCTTCTCATGGCTAAAACAAACCCTGCACAATTTGTGAGGCAGGTAAGACAAGAAATTAATAGAATAACTTGGGCTACAAGACGTGAAACGTTGTATGCGTCTTTAAGCGTATTAGTTATGGCATTAATTGCTTCTTTATTTTTCTTGTTAGTTGACCTTTCACTCTCAAGCATTGTTGAATTTTTGTTGAGTCTTGGTGGTTAAAAAATTGTTGAGTATTTATTCTATTTTGTCTTTTAAAACTGGAATATCATAATGGCAAAAAAATGGTATGTTGTACATGTATTTTCTGGTTCTGAAAAAAAAGTATCGCAGAGTATTGAAGAACAGATAATATCAAAAAATATGGGATCTTTAATAGAGGAAGTTTTAGTTCCAACAGAAGAAGTTGTTGAGATTAGACGTGGAGCAAAAGTTCAAACAGAAAAGAAGTTTTTTCCGGGTTACATACTTATAAAGATGGAAATGACTGATGAAACTTGGCATTTAATTAAAGGACAATCAAAAGTTACGGGATTTCTTGGAACTAAAGGTAAGCCAGTTCCTATTAGTGAGACTGAGGCTAATAGATTGATTGATCAAATAAGTGAAGGAATTGATCGACCAAGATCTAGCGTCATTTATGAAGTTGGTGAAGAAGTTAGAGTTTCAGATGGACCTTTTCAAAGTTTTAATGGCTTGGTTGAAGAAATTGACGAAGATAAATCAAGATTAAAAGTTGCTGTTTCTATATTTGGTAGATCCACTCCTGTAGACCTCGAATATAGTCAAGTAGAAAAGATTTAATAAATTTAAGCAACACCTGGTTAGTTGCGGAGGAAAATATGGCTAAGAAAATAGATGGTTACATAAAATTGAATATACCTGCAGGGGCAGCAAATCCATCTCCTCCAGTTGGCCCAGCATTAGGTCAACGCGGTGTTAATATAATGGAGTTTTGTAAAGCATTTAATGCTTCTACTGATTCATTAGAAAAAAATATGCCAATACCAGTTGTAATAACTGTGTTTTCGGATAAAAGTTTTAGTTTTATAACTAAAACACCACCAGTTTCCTTTTATTTAAAAAAAGCAATTGGAAAAGACAAAGGTTCTAGTGAACCTGGTAGGATTGTTGGTGGTTCAATAAAAATTGAACAAATTCGTGAAATTGCCGAAAATAAAATGAAAGACTTAAATGCATCTAGCATCGATGGTGCTATTGAAATGATAAAGGGTTCAGCGAGATCAATGGGCTTAGAAGTTTTGGAGTAAAATTATGAAAAAGGGCAAATATATCTCAGATTTGTACAAAGAAATTGAAAAAAAATCTTTCAACGTTAAAGAAGCTATTAATTTTTTCATTGACAAAAAAAGAGATAAGTTTGACGAGACTATTGAAATATCGATGAATTTAGGTATTGATCCTCGTCATGCAGATCAAATGGTAAGAGGTGTTGTGTCTTTACCTAACGGTAATGGAAAAACTATGAAAGTTGCCGTTTTTGCAAAAGATAAAAAAGCTGAAGAAGCTAAAGAAGCAGGTGCTGATATTGTGGGTGCAGAAGAATTAGCCGAAGATATGCAAAATGGTAATATGAATTATGATAGAATAATAGCTACACCTGATATGATGGGTGTGGTCGGCAGAATTGGTAAAATACTTGGTCCAAAAGGTTTGATGCCAAATCCTAAGCTTGGAACAGTAACAGTTGATGTTAAAGTTGCTGTAGAGGCGGCAAAGTCAGGTCAAGTTCAATACCGCGCTGAAAAAAATGGTATAGTGCAAGCTGGTATAGGGAAAATAAGCTTTGGTTCTGATAAGTTAGTCGAAAATGTAAATTCATTTATTGAGGCCATTCAAAAGGCAAGGCCAAGTGGTGCTAAAGGTACATTTATTAAAAATATTTCTATCAGCTCAACAATGGGAGTTGGTATTAATATAAATATATAATTTAGTTTATATATTTATTAGAGAGTGATAAGCAATTATTGTTCTCAATCAGTCTAAATTAGGCTGAACCTGTCCAAGACTGTAGGTGATTTTTTCTTAATATCCTACATAGACAAGAAAGGCATAATAATGCCTAATTTGGTAGGACGGGCCGTGGGTAATTTATTACCTTAAATGCAACAAATGTTTGAATTAATTAATTCAAACTTAAATGTGGAGGCGTATCGGTGAACAGAAATCAAAAAACCGATCTAGTCAAAACTTTGCGTGGTACATTTGAAAACTCGGCGTCAGTCGTTGTTGTTCATTGTATTGGTCTTACTGTCGCGGAGAGCACTGATCTTCGAAATAAAATGCGAAATGATAACTGTAATTTTAAAGTTACAAAAAATAAAATTACACGTTTAGCATTGAAAGACACAAAATATCAACATATGGATGAAATGTTTAATGGGCCTACAGCTATTGGCTCATCTAAAGATCCAGTAATGGCAGCAAAAGTTTTGGTAGATTTTGCTAAAGAAAATGAAAAATTAGTTATAATTGGAGGAGGTCTAGAGGATAAACCACTTTCAAAAAATGACGTGGAAGCTCTGGCAAAGCTTCCTAGTCTGGATGAACTTAGGGGTAAATTGGTTGGTCTCTTGCAAGCCCCAGCATCAAAACTTGCAAGACTTACAAAAGAGCCGGCTATCAAAGTTTTAAGAATTATTTCAGAAAAATCAAAACAACAATAATTTAATTTCAGGAGAATAAAATGGCAGATTTAGAAAAAATAGCAGAAGATTTAAGTTCGTTAACAGTTTTAGAAGCTGCTGATCTAGCTAAACTTTTAGAAGAAAAATGGGGAGTATCAGCAGCTGCTCCAGTAGCTGTTGCAGCTACAGCAGGTAATGATGATAGTTCCGCTGCAGCTGAGGCAAAAACAGAATTTTCTGTTTCTTTAACAGCAGTTGGTGATAAAAAAATTAATGTTATTAAGGAAGTTAGAGCTGTTACTGGATTAGGTCTAAAAGAAGCTAAAGATTTAGTTGAAGCAGCGCCTTCTTTGGTAAAAGAAGGAGTACCTGAGGCAGAAGCGAATGAGATCAAAGGTAAACTTGAAGAAGCTGGTGCTTCTGTTGAGATAAAGTAATTTTATTTTATCCAAAAAAACATATAAACAAGCTTATTTGTTATAAGCTTGTTTCATTATTTTATTATATAATAATTAATTTTTTTACATTATTAAAAGGATTATAAATGTCAGTTCAGCAAAGTACTTTATTGAATAGAAGAAGAATAAGAAGAACATTTGGCAAAATTACTGAAGTAGCTCAAATGCCTAATTTAATTGAAGTTCAAAGAAATTCTTACGAACAATTCTTACAAATGTATGTGCCAATTGAAGAAAGAATTGATGTAGGCCTACAAGCTGTGTTTAATTCAGTTTTCCCAATTAAAGATTTTGTTGGCAGGTCCATGCTTGAATTTGTTTCTTATACTTTAGAGGAACCTAAATATGACGTGGATGAATGTCACCAACGTGGATTAACATTCGCATCACCTTTAAGACTCACCTTAAGACTAATTGTATGGGATATAGATTCTGATACAGGTACAAAATCTATAAGAGATATGAAAGAACAAGATGTTTATATGGGTGATATGCCACTTATGACTCCAAATGGAACTTTTGTAGTAAATGGAACCGAAAGAGTAATCGTTTCACAAATGCATAGATCTCCTGGGGTATTTTTTGATCATGATAAAGGAAAAACTCATGCGTCAGGAAAGTTTCTTTTTGCCGCCAGGGTAATTCCTTACAGAGGTTCGTGGTTAGACTTTGAATTTGATCCAAAGGATATCCTTAATGTTAGAATTGATAGAAAAAGGAAACTTCCATGTACCACTTTTTTAATGGCTTTATTGGATCAAACTTCTGAGAAATATCTTAAAGGTTGTATTAGAGATAATAAGGAGCCTGATAGAAATCAACTTCTAGGTATGACCAGAGAAGATATACTAGATTATTTTTATGAACATCAAATATTTAAATTTGATAATAATAAATGGACTACAGATTTTAATGCAGAGAATTACAAAGGTCAGAGACTAAATTTTGACCTCATAGATTCGACTAAAAATAAGGTTGTAGCTAAAGCAGGAGAAAAAATAACACAAAGAAGTATAAAGTCATTTATAGATGCTGGACTAAAATCCATCAGTATAGATGAAGAGGAGCTTGTAGGTAAGTTTTTAGCAGAGGACATTATAAATGAAAATACCGGAGAGGTTTATGCCGAAGCTGGTGATGAAATCACTCATGATCTTATAAAGCTATTCAAATTAAAGGAGTTAACAGTTTTAAAAATTTTATCTATAGACAACACATCGGTTGGACCATGGATAAGAAATACACTAGCCCTTGATAAAAATGCTTCTAGGGAAGAAGCCTTAGTTGATATTTATAGGGTAATGCGACCCGGAGAACCTCCGGCGCCAGAAACTGCTGAACTCTTATTCAATAATCTATTTTTTGACGAAGAAAGATATGATTTGTCGGCTGTTGGTAGAGTTAAAATGTCAGCTCGATTAGATCTGGAGGTAGATGATACAGTAAGAGTTTTAAGAAAAATTGATGTTCTAGCTATTCTTAAAGAGCTCATTTCGCTTAAAGATGGTCATGGAGAAATTGATGATATTGATCATTTAGGAAATAGAAGGGTTAGATCAGTTGGAGAGCTTTTAGAAAATCAATATCGAGTCGGTCTTTCAAGAATGGAAAGAGCAATTAAAGAAAGAATGAGCTCAGCTAATGAAATAGAAAACTTAATGCCTCAAGATCTTATAAATGCAAAACCAGCTGCAGCATCATTACGAGAGTTTTTTGGTTCAAGTCAATTATCTCAATTTATGGACCAGACAAACCCACTTTCTGAAATCACTCATAAAAGAAGAGTGTCAGCCCTTGGTCCTGGTGGTTTAACAAGGGAAAGAGCAGGTTTTGAGGTAAGAGATGTTCATCCCACCCATTATGGTAGAATATGTCCAATTGAAACTCCAGAAGGCCCAAATATTGGTTTAATAAACTCTTTAGCAACTTTTGCTCAAATTAACCAATATGGTTTTATAGAAACACCTTACAGAAAAGTACAAGATGGGAAAGTTACTAATGAAGTTGTCTACATTTCTGCTATAGAAGAAGGTAAGTTCACAATAGCCCAAGCTAATGCAGAATTAGATAAGTCAAACAATTTCACAGGTGAATTGTTGCCTGTTAGAAAAGGTGGTGATATTGGTTTAGCAAACCCAAAAGATATTAATCTTATGGATGTGTCACCAAAACAATTAGTTTCAGTTGCTTCTGCTTTAATTCCATTTTTAGAAAATGATGATGCGAATAGGGCTCTTATGGGTTCTAACATGATGAGACAAGCTGTTCCTTTAGTGAAATCAGAAAGTCCACTTGTTGGAACTGGAATTGAAGCAACTGTTGCTCAAGACTCAGGTGTAACATTAGTTGCAAGAAGATCAGGAGTTGTTGATCAGGTTGATGCCACAAGAATAGTAATTAGGGCTAATACCGTAGATGATTCTGACATAAACCCAGTTGATATATACTCATTGTTAAAGTTTCAAAGAAGTAATCAAAATACATGTATCAACCAAAGGCCATTAGTTCAGGTTGGTGATGTAATAAATCATGGTGATATAATTGCAGATGGTCCAGCGACAGAAGATGGTGAGCTTGCTCTTGGAAGGAATGTTCTTGTCGCCTTTATGCCATGGAATGGATATAATTTTGAAGATTCAATTTTAATTTCAGAGAGGATTGTTAAAGAGGATGTCTTCTCTTCAATTCATATAGAAGAATTTGAGGTAATGGCAAGAGATACTAAGTTAGGTCAAGAAGAAATAACACGTGATATTCCTAATATTGGTGAAGAAGCTCTAAGAAATTTAGACGAAGCTGGTATGGTTTATATAGGAGCGGAAGTCAAACAAGGTGATATTATGGTTGGAAAAGTGACACCAAAAGGTGAAAGTCCAATGACACCTGAAGAAAAATTGCTTAGGGCAATATTTGGAGAAAAAGCTTCTGACGTTAGAGATACGTCACTAAAGGTGCCGCCTGGAGTGTCTGGTACAATAGTAGATGTGAGAGTATTTTCAAGAAGAGGCGTTGATAAAGACGAAAGGGCTAGAGCAATTGAAAGAGCTGAAATTGATAGATTCGCAAAAGATAGAGATGACGAAAAAGTTATTTTGGAAAAAGGCTACTATGGTCGTCTTAAGGAGATTCTTATTGGACAAAAAGTTGATAATTCTTCTATTAAATCTGTCAAAAATGGTGAGATCTTGTCAGAGGAAACAATAAATGGTTTGTCACGTGCAGAGCTTAGATCAATTTCAGTTGAAAACGAAAAAAATCAGAAAAATATTGAAAAGTTATCTAATCACTTTGATGGGGTTGTTAAAACCTTAGAGAATAGGTTCAATGATAGAGTTGATAAATTGCAAAGAGGTGATGAGTTGCTCCCCGGGGTGATGAAAATGGTAAAAGTATTTGTAGCTGTAAAAAGAAAATTACAGTCTGGTGATAAAATGGCGGGCAGACATGGTAATAAAGGTGTAATATCCAAGATAATTCCAGCTGAAGATATGCCATATTTAGAAGATGGAACACCTGTTGACGTGGTTTTGAACCCATTAGGCGTTCCATCAAGGATGAATGTCGGTCAAATATTAGAAACACATTTAGGATGGGCTGCAGCAGGACTAGGAACCAAAATTGGTAAAATGGTTACTGAAAACGATAATGTCGACAATAAAAATATCAGAAAATTTCTTTCTCAAATTTATGATGAAAAACAATATAAATCTTTTTTTTCCAAATTAGATGATTCCGACATTATTCAACAAGCTCAGAACCTTTCTAGAGGTGTTCCAATGGCCACACCGGTATTTGATGGTGCAAGTGAGACAAATGTCAGAAACATACTTAAGTTGGCTGATTTAGATGAGACTGGCCAAGTCTGGCTTACGGATGGCAGGACTGGTGAAATGTTTGATAGGAAAGTTACTGTTGGTTATATTTATATGTTAAAGTTGCATCACCTAGTTGATGATAAGATTCATGCGAGGTCTATCGGTCCATATTCATTAGTTACACAACAGCCGTTAGGAGGTAAAGCTCAATTTGGTGGACAAAGATTTGGTGAAATGGAGGTTTGGGCCCTTGAAGCTTATGGTGCTGCTTACACACTTCAAGAAATGCTGACTGTTAAATCTGACGATGTTTCTGGAAGAACCAAAGTTTATGAATCTATTATCAGAGGGGATGATGACTTTGAAGCTGGTATACCAGAATCTTTCAATGTCTTAATTAAAGAGTTAAAATCCCTAGGACTAAACGTCAATATGGATTTAGTAGATTAATCAATAGATAAGTTAATAAAGATTGGAAGTATAAATGAATGAAATTATAAACTCTTTTGGGCAAACTGGAACAACCCAAAGTTTTGATCAGATTAGTATTTCAATAGCCTCACCAGAAGCTATAAAGAGTTGGTCTTTTGGAGAAATTAGAAAGCCAGAAACAATAAACTACAGAACTTTCAAGCCAGAGCGTGATGGTCTTTTTTGTGCTAAAATATTTGGTCCCGTTAGAGATTATGAATGTTTATGCGGTAAATATAAGAGAATGAAATATCGTGGAATCATCTGTGAAAAATGTGGTGTTGAGGTAACTTTATCTAAAGTTCGAAGAGAAAGAATGGGCCATATTGATTTAGCTGCTCCCGTTGCACATATCTGGTTTCTTAAGTCACTACCATCAAGAATAGGTTTGCTTGTTGACATGACACTTAAAGATCTAGAAAGAGTATTATATTTCGAATACTTTTTAGTCACAGAACCTGGCTTAACATCATTAAATAAAGGTCAACTTCTTAGTGAAGAAGATTACGAAAGTGCTCTTGATGAATTTGGAGACGAAAGCTTTGAGGTTTCGATAGGAGCTGAAGCAATAAAGAAAATATTAATTGATATGAATCTTGAAGAAGAGGTATCAAAAATTAGGGAAGATTTAATCAAAACTGGTTCAGAAATTAAAAGAAAAAAATTAGTAAAAAGACTTAAACTTATAGAGTCTTTTTTGCAGTCCGGAGCAAAGCCAGAATGGATGATTCTTGATGTTGTTCCTGTTATACCTCCAGAACTTAGACCTTTGGTTCCTCTCGATGGTGGTAGATTTGCAACTTCAGATTTAAATGATCTTTATAGAAGGGTCATAAACCGTAATAACCGTCTAAAAAGACTAATAGAATTAAGAGCCCCAGACATAATAATACGAAATGAAAAAAGGATGTTACAAGAATCTGTTGATGCTTTATTCGATAATGGTCGGAGAGGTAGAGTAATTACAGGTGTAAATAAAAGACCATTGAAATCCCTATCTGATATGCTTAAAGGTAAACAGGGTAGATTTAGACAAAATCTCTTGGGTAAAAGGGTAGATTATTCTGGCAGATCAGTGATTGTTGTTGGACCTGATTTAAAATTACATCAATGTGGTTTGCCAAAAAAAATGGCTTTAGAGTTATTTAAGCCATTCATTTATTCTAAATTAGAGCTTTATGGATTAGCTAGTACAGTTAAAGCAGCTAAAAGAATGGTGGAAAAAGAAAGACCAGAGGTATGGGATATTTTGGAGGAGGTTATTAGAGAGCATCCTGTAATGCTCAATAGAGCACCAACTTTACATAGATTAGGTATTCAAGCTTTTGAACCAGTTCTAATTGAAGGTAAAGCTATTAATTTACATCCTTTGGTCTGTACTGCTTTTAACGCTGACTTTGATGGTGACCAGATGGCTGTTCATGTTCCTCTCTCCCTTGAAGCTCAATTAGAGGCAAGGGTATTAATGATGTCTACTAATAATATACTCTCGCCTTCAAGTGGAAAGCCTATAATTGTTCCATCTCAAGATATTATTTTAGGACTATATTACTTATCTATGATTACTGAAGCTCAAAAAGGTGAAGGTATGGTTTTCTCATCTCCTGCTGAAGCTTTAATGGCATTAGACAACGGACAAGTGCATTTGCAAGCTAAAGTAAAAGTGAGAATAAATACGTTTGATAATGATGGAAATAAGTCTACCCAAATAGTTGAAACTTCCCCAGGGAGGGCGAAACTATCAACGCTATTACCATCTAACAATTCTGTTGACTATAATACTACTAATAAATTAATGACAAAAAAAGAAGTTACTGATGTTATTGATTTCATCTACAGACATTGTGGGCAGAAGGACACAGTGATATTTTGTGATAAATTAATGACAATGGGCTTTAAACATGCTTGTACTGCAGGAATTTCGTTTGGAATTTCAGATCTTGAAACACCAAAAGAAAAAGCTGACTTGATGCTAAACGCAGAAAAACAGGTGAAAGATTTTGAACAACAATATCAAGATGGATTGATAACTCAAGGTGAAAAATACAATAAAGTAGTTGATGTTTGGTCTAAATGTTCAGATGATGTTGCTACAGAAATGATGAAAAATATTTCAACTGTTAAAATTGGTGAGCCAGTGAATTCAGTTTGGATGATGGCTCATTCAGGAGCCAGAGGTTCAGCTGCTCAAATCAAACAATTGGCAGGAATGAGAGGTTTAATGGCTAAACCTTCTGGAGAAATAATTGAAACACCAATCAAATCATCTTTTAAAGATGGACTAAATGTACTTGAATACTTCAATTCCACTCATGGTGCTAGAAAAGGTCTTGCTGATACTGCTTTAAAAACAGCTAATTCAGGTTATTTAACAAGAAGATTGGTTGATGTTGCCCAAGATTGCATAGTGACCGAAGAAGATTGTGGAACTGAGAATGGTTTTGTTATGAGAGCTGTAATTGAAGGTGGAGACATTATTGAGCCTCTTGCTGAAAGAATCCTAGGTAGAACTACAGCTGCACCAATTATTAACTTGAAAGATGATTCAATTATTTTAGATAAAGGTATAATTATATCAGAGGATGATATTGAAAAAATTGAAAAAGCAGGAATTGATCAAGTTAAAGTTAGATCTGCTCTTACCTGTGAAACACAACCGGGAATATGTGCGGCTTGTTATGGAAGAGACCTTGCAAGAGGAACCCCTGTCAATATTGGGGAAGCGGTTGGTGTCATTGCTGCACAATCAATAGGAGAACCAGGTACACAACTTACCATGAGAACTTTCCACATTGGTGGTGCAGCTCAACGTGGTGCTGAACAATCAAAAATTGAAGCTCCTTTTGATGGTAAAATTCGACTTGATAATACTTCTTTAGTTACTACAGAAGATGGAAGTGAAATTGTACTATCTAGGTCATCAGAGATGATTATTTTAGATGATCAAGGAAGAGAAAAGGCGCGTTATAGATTGCAATATGGATCAAAATTGCAGAAAAAAGATGGTTCCAAAGTAAAAGCCGGTGAAATATTGGCTGAATGGGATCCTTACACTATACCGATCATTACTGAAAAAGAGGGTACAGCCCATTATGTAGATCTTGTTGAAGGTATTTCTATGAGAGAAATAATTGACGAGACTACAGGAATTGGCAGTAGAGTTGTTATGGACTGGAAACAACAACCAGGAGGTTCAAATCTTCGGCCTCGAATAACCCTAAGAAATGAAGATGGCGAAGTGATTAATCTTCCTAATGGTTTAGAAGCAAGATACTTCATGTCAATGAATGCCGTTTTGAGTGTTGAAAATAAAGCTAAAGTAAAAGCTGGCTCCGTTTTAGCTCGTATACCCCGCGAAAGTTCAAAAACAAGGGATATAACTGGAGGCTTACCTAGAGTTGCTGAGCTTTTTGAAGCAAGAAAACCAAAAGACTTTGCAATTATTTCAGAAAGTGATGGTGTAGTTGAATTTGGAGCAGATTACAAAGCTAAAAGAAGAATCAGAGTTGTACCTCAGGACAGTGAAAGTGATCCATTTGAATATATGGTGCCCAAAGGTAAACTTTTAGCAGTTCAAGAAGGTGACTTCATAAGAAAAGGAGACATGATAATTGACGGAAGTCCTGTGCCACATGATATATTGAATATATTAGGTATAGAAGCTTTAGCTGATTATTTAGTTAAAGAAGTTCAAGATGTATATAGATTACAGGGCGTAAAAATTAATGATAAGCATATTGAAGTTATTGTAAGGCAAATGTTGCAAAAGATAGAAATAACTGATCATGGTGGAACAACATTTTTAAATGGAGAACATGTAAATAGATTAGAGTTTAAACTTGCAAATGAAAAAGCTGTAGCAGATGATTTAGAGCCTGCAAAAGGTGTATCTGTTTTGCTAGGAATAACAAAAGCAAGCCTTCAAACAGAAAGTTTCATTTCGGCAGCTTCATTTCAAGAAACAACTAGAGTATTAACTGAAGCAGCTGTGTCTGGAAAATCTGATATGCTGTCTGGCTTAAAAGAAAATGTTATTGTTGGAAG
>CACAAB010000034.1 GCA_902530325.1 uncultured SAR116 cluster alpha proteobacterium
ACTTTTAAATGTTTACAAATCGAAGTTAATTGCTCCTTCTTATGATAAAAATCGTATATCCAACGTTGATATATTTGTTTCTGATAACGAAACTCTGAATATCACGGGTGTTTTTACAAAAGTAATTCATACACCAGGCCATACATTAGGGCATGTATGTTATTATATGCCGAAAGAAAAATGTCTGTTTTCAGGCGATACTTTATTTTATTTAGGTTGTGGACGAGTTTTTGAAGGTACAATGGATCAAATGTGGTCAAGTTTGGTAAAACTTAGATCTCTGCCAGACGATATAAATGTATATTGTGGTCATGAGTATACCGTATCTAATATGGAATTTGCTAATTATATTGATTCTAATAATGCTTTATTAAATAAATTTAGTTCAGAAATTAAAAATAAAAGAAAACAAGGACTTCCAACCGTTCCATTTAATTTAGGAATAGAAAAGAAAATTAATCCATTCTTGAGAGCAGATGATAGTGATCTTATGAAATTAGTTGGTTTAAGTAAGAATAACGCTTCTGAGTCATTTAGAAAAATTAGGCTTAAGAAAGATAGTTTTTAAATATTTGATAATTCGTAGGCAACCTCACAATCATCAAAAATGTCAGGCTTAGAGATCTTTACTTTTGCACCAATTACATAACTATTAATCATCAGATTTGAATGAATCTTCTCTACAAGTACTTCTAGCAAATGAAAATGTTGGCTTTGCACAATATCAATTAGACATTTTCTAAACTGACTATAATCTTGTGTTGCTTTCAGGTTGTCATGTTTTGGCTCAGAATCATTTGAAAGCAATAATTCTAAATTGACTATGACTTTTTGTTTTTGTTGTTTTTCCTGATCATAAACACCTACTGATGCTTGTATAATTAAATTATTTATGAATATTTTTCTATTTCTTACGTTCATGCTTATATCCTAATTATAAACCAACATCTCTTCTTGGGGGAGCAAGATGTGCTCCACCATCAAGGACCGTTACATGGCCAGTCATCGATTTAGAATTTATAATGAGTTGAATTGCATTTAAAATTTCTTCAACTGTAGACGATGATTTTAATAAATTTTTTTTATGGGATTTTTCAAAAGCTTTTTGATCTTGCCCAGGTGCTAAAAGAGTTATTCCAGGTGCTATACCATTTACTCTTAAACAAGAAGCATAGGTAAGCGCTGACATTTTTGTAAGCCCATACATTGCTTGTTTTGATAATGTATATGTATAGTAATCTGGGTTCAATCCAAAAATCTTTGCATCAAGTATGTTTATAACAAAACCTTGAGAACCACTTTTTTGTTTTTTCAGCTTGAAAGTATATTTAGCTAATGATTGTGTTAAAAGTGTAGGAGCAATAAAATTTACTGACATATGATTTTGAAGATCTTCTGCTTTAAAACTTATGCCATTATCATAATTGAAATAACCAGCATTATTTATTAATCCAACCCATGTGGAGTCTTGAGATTCAATTTCTTTAACTAATTTTTCTATATCTATTTTACTAGTTAAATCGGCTTGATGTATGCTTACATTTCCACCAATTTGAGATAAGTAATCAGCTGTTTCTTCAGCTGATTTTTTTGATTTATAATAGTGAATTGCTACTTTCCAGCCAAATTTTACTAAATCGGCAGCTATAAATTTTCCTAATCTTTTAGCAGAAGCAGAAACTAATATTGTTTTATTTTTACAATTCAAATTTATTTTTCCTTTTCCAGAACTAGATATGAAGTATCTCTTATTAATTTTAAATAGTCATTAAAAGATTTATCTTGCAATGATTTTCTTAGACCTAATTTTTGCCAAGATTGATTGTTCTCTCTTTTTGGAGGAGTAAATTTTTTAATTATGTCAATAGGCGCTGTTCCTGTTACCAAAACTTCGTCACTCATCAAAGCAGCTTCTTCAATAGAGTGCGTAACCATAATGACAGTAAGAGATTCTTTTTTTATTATAGAGACAAGTTCAGCTGAAATAAGCTCTCTGCTAAGATTATCTAGCGCTGCAAACGGTTCGTCTAATAACAGTAGATTAGGATTAAAAAGTAAAGCCCTTGCAATTGCAACCCTTTGTAATAATCCACCTGATAATTGATGAGGGTAATATGATAAAAATTCCTCTAAACCAATATCTTTTATAAGCTTATCTATATTATGATCATTTGGTTTTTTTTTAGAAAAATTTGCTAACATAATATTATCGTAAACATTTAGCCAGGGCATTAATGATGGATTTTGTTGGATAAGTGTTATTTTTTGATCTACATAATTTAAAATCTGATTATTAAACTTAATTTCACCTTTTTCAGGATTAATTAACCCACAAATTATCTTTAACAAGCTTGTTTTTCCTGTCCCAGATGGACCTATAATACTTGTAAATTTCCCTTTTTTAATTTTGCAATTAAATTTATCCAAAATAATTTTTTTATTGTCTTTTTCGTAAAATGAAAAATACATGTCCTTCAAAATTAAATCATTTTTTTTTTTCTTATTCATATATTATGGACTTTCAACAATATAATCTGGAGTAATATTAGTTTTTTTAATCACTACTCCTACATTAGTATTTTTAAATAAGCCATGTTTTGTCATTAAGATAGATTTTAAACCAAAATTATTAGCACCTAATATATCAGTATGTAATGTGTCGCCAACCATACCTATTCTTGACAACGGGATATGTCTTCCAGCAAGTTCATTCACTCTAGTAATTGCAAGTTCAAATATTGTTGGAAAAGGTTTTCCCAACCAAAATGGTAAATGAATACCATTTTTTATTAGATGAGAAACATAATACGCAGGCTCCATACTAAATTTTCGCTCTTGAGGCGCGACCAAGTCAGGATTGGCAACAAATAAAGGTCTGGGATTTGATTTCAAAGAATTAAACAGAATTTCTTGCCATACTGTGTCCCATTGAAGTGTTCCTAACAAAATAAAAGAATTCATTTTATCAAACATTTCAATATCTGGTTCAAGTTCAACACAGTTTAGGTTTGAGATGTTTAAATAATTACCACCATTGCCCAAAACTCCTAATGGTGCTTTGGGTTGATTAAATGATAAAAATATTTCAGCAACTTCTCTACTTGAGATTATCTCATCATTTGAAAATTCAAGTCCTAATGAGGAGAGTTTGTCTCTTTTTTTAGATGAATTATAACTTGCACCGTTAGTTACAACTAGTAGCGTAATGTTTTTTTGTCTTGCTTTTTCAAGTGTTTTTATAATTCCAGGAACTAGAGAAGAACCAACATTTAATACACCAAATGCGTCTAACAACAACGCATCAAAGTTATCTAAAATATTTTCTAATCTGGGAGCTAAATTTATTTTTTGTTTGCTATCTTGGTGTTGTGGGAAAAAACTCCTCATACCTTCATAAATATCAATAACAGAATCCACATTTATATTTTTTACTGAGGGAATTTCGAAATTTTCATCAAATTGGAATTTTTCTAAAATAAATTCAGATTGTACAAAAAAATTTTCCATCGTTGTTATAAATCCTCTAGACTATGAATATTTTCGAAAGGTCAAAATGTCAAAAAAAATATTGGTAATTGGTTCAGGCATAGCAGGAATTTCTTCATCATTAAAGTTAAAATCTTATGGTTTAAATCCAACCATTGTAGATAAAGGTAATTTTATTGGTGGAAGAATAGGCACTCGTGAAATAAAAATTAACTATAATTCAAGTTATTTTTTTCATGGGGCACAATTCTTTACTGCAAAAACAAATGAATTTAAAAAAATTATTTATACAGGAATTAAAAAGAAATATATTAAAGAATTTGGAAATTTTGACCCTAAAAGATACAGGGGCAACATAACAATGAGAGAATTTTTACTAAATTTATCAAAAGAATTAAACGTCCAACAAAAAATTAAAATTACTAAAGTTTTACCACTTGATAATAAAATTAATGTCCTTGATGACAAAAAAAAGGAATGGATAAGTTATGATGGATTAATTTCTACACCTCCTGCTCCTCAAAACTATAGATTATTGAATGAGTTTCCGTCGTTACAGGAAACTCTAAAAACAGGTTCATATCATACTTGTATAGCTTTGATGTTTTATTTTGACCAAATTCCAAATGATTTGAGAACTTATTATGATTTTTATAAAAAGCCAGGAATTTTAAGTTGGATGGCTGCAGGTAGTAGCCTAAATGTTTGGACAGCTCATACTAATGAAGAATTTTCAGATTTAAATTATTATAAAGATAAAAATTTTCTTAAAGAAGAAATAATGTCATCCATTAATAATTTTTTTTTTAGATCAAAAATAAAGTTTCATAGTTTACATATTTGGAGATATGCTAAGGTAGCTACCAAATGTTTAGGATGTCAGATTGATCCTAAATACCCAGTTGCAATTGCAGGTGATTTTTTAGAAGGTCCAAACATAGAGTCTGCATTTACATCTGGAGAGAAAGCTGCAGATTTAATTTTTAAGAGATTTCAACAAAAATAGTAATAATTTTTATTTAACATTTAAGAAAGAATGAAATGATTAAAGTAAAAAACTCAGTTATGAAACTTGTAGAGAATGCAAAAGATCAAATTAGTAGTTTAGAAGTAGATGATGCTATTAAGATTCATACCAACACAAATAATTTATTCATTGACGTTAGAGATATAAGAGAAATCCAAAAATCTGGACGCATATTAGGAGCAAAACATGTTCCTAGATGTATGTTAGAGTTTTGGATAGACCCTGAAAGTCCGTATCATAAAAAATTTTTTAATGATGATTATAATTTTATTTTTTATTGTGCATCTGACTGGCGTTCTGCACTTGCTACACTTTCAGCAAACGAAATTGGACTTTTAAACACATGTCATTTAGTAGGAGGTTTTAATAAATGGCTTGAGAAGAAAGGACCAATTGAAAAGCCGAGATAATTTATCATAATATATTGACAAACAAGAAAGTTATTCAGATTTTTAATATAATACCATCTATTTTTGTAATACTATGGTCATCTGCTTTTATCTCTAGTAAAATAATTGTAGATAATGCTCCACCTTTTCTTTCACTTTCAATAAGATTTGGAATAGTTGCATTATTTTTTTTTCTGTTTTTCATTTTTTTTTCAAAAAATAAATATATTTCTTTTAAAGCTTTTAAAGACGCATGTATTAGTGGGTTATTTTTGCACGGTTTATATTTAGGAGGTGTTTTTTTTGCTTTGTCTAAAGGTATATCAGCTACCCTCATAGCATTAATAGTTTCATTACAACCTATTCTGACATCTTTCTTGGCAAAGGTTTATTTGGACGAAACACTTACAAAGTTACAGTGGATTGGTATCATTTTAGGATTTAGTGGTACAACTATAATTATCATTTCTGATCTTATTGATGGTCTAACAACAATAGCGTTTTTTTCTGGTATAGTTGGACTAGTTTCTTCTTCATTTGGTATTGTTTGGCAAAAAAAAATAGTTTCCGATTTATCGCTATCTGGAAATAATTTTTTACAAGCATTAAGTGCCTCAGTTTTTCATTTTTTGCTAGCACTTTGCTTTGAAGATTTTTTTATAAATTTTTCAAATGATTTTATTTTAGCTATGTCATGGCAAATATTTGCCGTTTCACTTGGTGCATTTTTGATTTTGATGTGGTTGTTAGCAAATAATAAAGCAAATGAAACGTCTTCTTTATTTTTTTTAGTTCCTCCCATTTCTGCTTTACTTGCCTTTTTTATATTAGAAGAAACATTTACTTCATCTGACTTTTTGGGTTTATTTCTTTCTTGCCTTGGTGTGTTTATGGTTTCTAAAATTCAAATAAAAATTTAAAAGATTTTATACTATTGTTTTTATTTTAAAACATTGTTAGTCTTATTGCATCAAAGTCTTTTTGTGTGAGAGAGTTATTTTTAACCGCCGAAGGAGCAACCACCCCGGAAACTCTCAGGCACCCGAAACACAAAAAGTTGATAATCTGGAGAGTGATGATTTCATCATCCACCGAAGGGGTAAGCCATGTTTGGTCAATCTTTCAGGTTCCGTGACAGATGGGGTATCATTTATTTTATAAAACATTGTCACGAGGTTTATTATGAAAAATATTGCAATTATAGGAGCAGGTATAACTGGAATAACAACTGCATATCAACTTTTAGAAAGAGGTTATTCCGTATCTGTTTTTGATAAAAACCGCTATGCTGCTATGGAAACTAGTTTTGCTAATGGTGGTCAATTATCAGCTTGCAATGCTGAAGTTTGGAATAGTTGGTCAACAATAGGAAAAGGTATCAAATGGATGTTAAAAAAAGATGCTCCTTTGTTATTTAGTCCTAAGTTAAGTTTTCATAAAATTAGCTGGATAATAGATTTTATGAGTAATATTCCAGACCACAAAAAAAATACAATTTTAACAGCTAAAATGGCTATAGATAGTAGATATGAATTTAAAAGAATTTTAGAAAAAGAAAATATTGAACTAGATCTTGAAGAAAAGGGTATCATGCATTTATGTGAATGCGATGCCTCACTAAAACATGGTAGAAAAGTTAATAAATGGCTTTTAGAAGCAGGATTAGATAGAAGAGAAATTTCAAAAGATGAAATGCTATCCATAGAACCAACTTTGAATCTTAAAAACTTTATTGGTGGATTTTATACAAAAAGTGATATGTCTGGAGACATTCATAAATTTACAAAATTACTTGCTGATGCTTGTGAAAGAAAGGGTGTTAAATTCTTTTATGAAACGGAAATTATTTCAATTAATCATGATAAAAAACAACCAATACTTACTTTTAATCTATCAAATGAAATTCAAAAACAAAATTATGATGGGATTGTAGTTTGTGCCGGGGTAAATAGTAAGTTTATAGCAAATAAATTGGGTGATAATATTAACATATATCCTGTAAAAGGTTATTCAATTACGATATTGCTGAATGATAAAAAAAGCATAAGAAATGCTCCTTATGTCTCTTTACTTGATGATAAAGCTAAAATTGTATCAAGTAGATTAGGGCAAAACAGGTTTAGAGTAGCTGGTACAGCTGAATTTAATGGTTACAACAAAGATATAAGAGCTGATAGAATTAATCCTCTTATTAAGTGGTGTAATGAGCTTTTTCCTAAGGTCTCTACTGAACATGTAATTCCGTGGGCAGGGTTAAGGCCTATGACACCTAGCATGGTCCCCAAAGTTGGTAGTGGGAACTTACCCGGGGTATTTTATAATACTGGCCATGGACATCTTGGCTGGACGCTTAGTGCATTTACATCTAAACAAATTTCAGATCATATAATGAGTAAAGATAATATTTTGAACTGACTCTATATGTCTAAATTACTAACTTTTAGAGCATTGTCTTGAATAAAAGTCTTTCTGTGCTCTACAGCTTCACCCATTAATGTTGAGAAAGTTTCTTCTGCATCTCCCTCATTTTCAACTTTAACTTGAAGCAAAAATCTTGAATTTGGATCAAGAGTTGTTTCCCAAAGTTGAACTGGGTTCATTTCGCCAAGACCTTTGTATCTATTTACCTGAGATCCTCTTTTTCCAAGATCAGTTATCCTAGTGGCTAAATCAAGAGGACTTTTTAATTCATGATTTTCTTCATTATAACTAAAAATACAGTTTCCAGAAAAATAATAATTTAAAAACTCTTTTGCGTTATCAAGGATTTTTATTTCATCAGATTTCAAGTCTTCTTCACTTATTACAAAAACGTCTTTAACTCCTCTATTAATCCTTGAAATTTCTAAATATTTCTTTTCGTTATCATCATTCTGGTATGTATATTTAGTTGACCATTCATTATTTGTGTTAGCTAAAACTTTATTCAATCTTTCAGTGATTTTTGTTAGATTATTGTTATTTTCAAAAAGTTGTACATTTAAAATACCTAAAACAGCTAATTGAGATATAATCTGTGGGAAACCTAATTTTTTTGCAATGTTTTCAATAATTCTTTTTATATTAATGCATTTCTCAACAGACACTTTCAAATCTTCGCCATATACAGTTTCATTATCTCCTATTGATAGAGAAACATCCTTAATCCCTGATGCTATGAGGTAATCATCTAAAGCAGGTTGATCTTTTAGATAAACTTCTGATTTACCTTGTTTGGCTCTAAATAGGGGTGGTTGAGCAATGTATAAATAACCTGCATCTACAAGTGGTCTCATGTGTCTGAAGAAAAATGTTAAAAGTAGTGTGCGTATATGACTTCCATCAACATCTGCATCAGTCATAATTATAATTTTATGATATCTCGCTTTTTCAACATCAATCTCAGAATTACCAACACCAGCGCCAATAGCCGTGATTAGAGTACCAATTTCAGTTGATGATAACATTTTATCTACTCTAGCCCGCTCTACATTTAAAATTTTTCCTCTTAAAGGAAGGATTGCTTGGTTAGACCTGTCTCTACCTTGCTTGGCTGAACCCCCAGCTGAGTCACCTTCTACTAAAAAAATTTCAGACTTAGATGGATCCTTCTCCTGACAATCAGCTAATTTTCCAGGTAAACTAGCAATATCCATAACGCCTTTTCTTCTAGTTAATTCACGTGCTCTTTTTGCTGCCTCACGCGCACTTGCTGCTTCGTATGCTTTAGCAACTATTTTCTTAGCCTCTGTTGGGTGTTCATCAAACCACTGATTCAATGACTCTGATACCAGTTGTTCTACAACGGGGCGTACCTCGCTTGATACTAATTTGTCTTTTGTTTGACTAGAAAACTTTGGGTCAGGTATTTTTAAAGATAAAACGGTTGTTAAACCTTCTCTACAATCTTCTCCAGATAATTGGATTTTTTCTTTCTTTGCTATGCCAGAGTTAATAGAGTAATTATTAATTACTCTTGTTAAAGCAGCTCTAAAACCTGCTAAATGGGTTCCACCGTCTCTTTGAGGAATATTATTTGTAAAACAAAGAGTTGTTTCATGATAACCGTCAGTCCACTCAAGTGATATATCAACTGTAATACCGTCTTTTTCATGAGTTGTGGATATTACATCATGAATTGCGTTTCTAGATCTGTTAAGGTACTCAGTATAAGCTTTAAGTCCACCTTCATAAAAAAATGAAACTTTTTTATCTTCTCTTTCTCTTTCATCAATTAAGTCAATATGAACACCACTATTTAAAAATGCTAATTCTCTTATTCTATGTTCTAAAGTTGAATAATCAAAAATACATCTCGAAAATGTTTCTTGACTTGGTTTAAAATTAATTTCAGTACCTGTCTTATTATTTTCTTCACCAGTTACTTTTAATCGATCTTCTGCTACTCCATGATGGAAAGTGATTTCATGGACATAACCATTTCTGTATATTTTTAAACTCAACTTTTCTGATAAGGCATTTACAACTGATATACCAACTCCATGCAACCCTCCTGAAACTTTGTATGAATTATTATCAAATTTACCCCCAGCATGTAGTTGCGTCATAATTACTTCTGCTGCCGAAATTCTTTCTTCAGGATGAATGTCAACTGGAATTCCTCTACCATTATCACTAATAGTCACCGAACCATCACTCAATAATTTAACCTGAATCAAATCACAATGACCAGCAAGAGATTCATCAATTGAATTATCTAAAACTTCATAAACCATATGGTGCAATCCAGACCCATCGTCGGTATCACCTATATACATTCCAGGTCTTTTTCTTACAGCATCCAAGCCCTTTAAAACTTTTATTGATTCTGCGTCATAATCAGTGTTATTAATATCTAAATTATTTTCTGACATTTAGGTATCTCCATATCTAAAGTGAGAATTACCATCAAAATTTCCTTTAATATTTGAAAGATTGATTTTATCAATAAAACTTGGATATTCGGCAAAAACATCTTTGTTTGTGCTTGTAAACCATGATTGAGCATGATGCCTAGATATTTCTAGAAACAATGCCATCCTATGCTTTTTATCTAAATGCTCTACGATGTCATCTAATAATAATATTGGAGCCATGTTGAATTTATTATTTAGCAATCTTGCATGAGATAAAATGATTGAAATCAATAAAAGTTTTTGTTCTCCAGTAGAAGAATTATCTAAATTTTTATTACTATTTCTATTGAATATCTCTATTGAAGAATTGTTAGGACCAGAAACCGATAATTCAAAATCAAATCGTGATTTTTTCAACTCTGATTTAACATAATCTTCAACTTCTACGGCTGGTTTTTTGACAAGTAATCTTTCTATCTTTCCATTAATAAAAATACTTGCAGAAGGGAAATGTTCTGTTAAAGAATTATTTTTTAATTCGGTTTTATATAAATTTTCCAGTTCTTCTATTAAATCTAATCTACGAGCTGTAATAGCAATTGACAATTCAGAAATTTGAAACTCAACAGAGTCTAACCATGTGTTGTCATTGTTTTGTTGCATCAAGATTTTTTTTCTCTGTCTTAATAATTTTTCATATTTATAAACTCTATTTAAGTGTAAGTTATCAATTGATGAAGTAAGTCTGTCAATAAATCGTCTTTTTTCATTCATACTTGTTTGGAATAAAATGCACATTTGTGGTGTGATCCATGAAATATTTAAAATTTTTCCTAGAGAACTCAAGGGAGTTAAGTCAGAATTAATTTTGGCAATTCTTGATTTATTTGACGGATTGTTTTTAAGACCTGTACCGATGTTAAATTTACCCTTTGGGCCTACAAAATCAGCATTTACTCCCCAGATTTGGCAGTCATAGTTTGAAATTTCTGTTTGGTTCAAAAAGTTTTCTATACTTGCCTTTCTTAGACCTTTACCCTGATTCAACAAAGAAATTGCTTCCAAAACATTTGTTTTACCACAACCATTAAGTGATGATTTGACATTGGAGTATTTTAAAAAAAAAATTATTAAAAAATCAGTATCAATAAAAAATATATTGATGGACCAAAATATTATTGCTGGAATAGGCAATATTTACGCAAGTGAAATTTTATACAAAGCTAAAATAAATCCATTAAGAAGAGGAGATAGCTTAAACAATGAAAATATAAAGTCTATCATAGAAGCAACAAATTTAATTTTAAATAAATCTATTAGTGTCGGAGGAACATCAATTAAAAATCATGTACAACCAGATGGAAAACTTGGTTATTTTGTACAAAAGCTAAAAGTCTATGGAAAAACAAAACAAAACTGCAAAGAATGTGATAATTTAATATCTTGTGAGACTATAAATAATAGGTCAACTTATTTTTGTAGTAATTGTCAGAAATAATCTCTATCAAAATTAATATAAAATTTTAATAGCTTGACATTTAATAAAGAAAAATTTAATTGATATGAAAAATTCATAAAGGGTGCAAAAATGGCTAATCATAATTCAGCAAAGAAAAGAATTAGAAGAAATGCTAAAATGGAAATAGTTAATAAAATTAGAAAAAATAGAGTCAGATCATTTATTAAAAAAGTTGAGTTAGCTATTGAGAAAGCTGATAAGGCAGGAGCACAAAAAGCACTTATAGAGGCACAACCTGAGATGCACAGATCTGTAAGTAAGGGTGTATTTAAGAAAAACACAATCTCAAGAAAGTT
>CACAAB010000035.1 GCA_902530325.1 uncultured SAR116 cluster alpha proteobacterium
ACGATAATATTAATCATAAAGAATTAAATTATTCTTTAAATACTAAAAACATAAATTTATTTATGGACTTTAAATATGGTAAAGATGTTTTAGATTTCATGAATTTGGATGAAAGTCTTAAATTTGATGTATTGCATTTTTTAACTCTCTTAAAACCACTCCAGCATAGAGCATATTCTATTGCATCAAGTAACTTGATTTTTAAAAACTCAGTGCATTTAAGTGTTTCAACTCAACGATGGCAAAGCAAAACAAGAGATTATGGTGGTGTTTGTTCAACTTTTTTATCTGATAGCTGTCAATTAGGTGATAAAGTAAAAATCTTTTTAATTCCTAATAAATTGTTCAAATTGCCTGATGATCAAAATAAGCCAATAATTATGATTGGTCCTGGTACAGGTGTGGCACCTTTTTTATCTTTTATACAAGAAAGAAAATATTTAAAAAGTAATGGGAAAAATTGGTTGTTTTTTGGTGCTCAGACCATGAAAAATGATTTTATATATGAAGATCAAATTTCAAATTTTGTAGAAGAAAAAATTTTGAATAATTTAGATACTGCTTTTTCAAGAGATCAGAATAAAAAAATTTATGTGCAGGATAAAATTTACGAAAGAAGTTATGAATTTTTCCGATGGTTAAAAAATGGTGCAATAATATACGTTTGTGGAGATGCTCAAAAAATGGCTAAAGATGTTGAAGTCACAATTACAAAATTAATTTCAAAAGAGCATAAATGTGATTATGAGAAAGCTTTGCAATATTTAAAAATGTTAAAAAAAGAAAAAAGATATTTATTAGATGTGTATTAAAAAGATTATAATAAAATTTAATAGAGCATAGTGGTTACATATGAAATGGGATAGATTAAGATTATTTAATATCGTTGCTCAAACTCGAAATATTACTGAAGCTTCTTATATTTTGCAAATGAGTCAATCTGCGTTGAGTAGACAAATGAAGGCTTTAGAAAACGAATTAGGTGTTAGGCTTTTTTTAAGAAACTCAGACGGTATTTCTTTAACTAAAGCCGGTATGAGATTATCTTCTTCTGTTCAAATTTTAGCCTCTGATATAAGTAAGACTCACAACCAACTTCTTGAGGATATGGACGTTCCATCGGGTAGATTGAATGTTAGTGCTACAAATGCCTTTGGGGCTTTATGGGTTGCTCCTAGAATGTCAAAATTCAAAAATTTATTTCCAGAAATAAATGTTGCGCTTAGTCTAAGAGATTCTGAACCTCGAGTTACTAATTTTAACTCTGACATTGAGGTTAGAATGACACCCAGTGTTTCTCAAGATGATATTCAAATCAAATTAGCTGACTGTAGATATAAGATATTTGCGTCAAATGAATATATTTCTAAAAATGGATATCCAAAAACTAGTACTGATTTAGATAATCATAAAATAATATCTTATGGAGAAGATGCACAACCTCCTCTTGATAGACATCGATTGAATTGGCTATTAACAATTGGAAAAGAAAATAAAAGGCCAAGAAAGCCAATATTAGAGGTTTCTAGTATATATGGAATAGCAAAGGCTACTGAAGTTGGTATGGGAATAGCTTCATTACCAGATTGGATGGAATTTGAAATGATAGAATTAACAGAAATTTTATCCCAACTAGAAGGACCTAAAATGTCAATTTCTTTATGTTTTAATTATGAGTTGAGAAATGATTCTAGAATTAAGGCATTTAAGGATTTTATGATTAAAGAAGCAGAAATAATTAATTAATTCGTTAATCAATTTTGTAATGCAATTTATGCATATCTGATATATAATGAATAATTTTACAAATATATGTAAATTCTTTATGTTCCATTCTCTTCATTAGGGAATTAATATATTAAGATTTAACCATCGTTGGTTGATTTTATAGATTTACAGGAATTAAATGAGTATTAAAAAATTGAATAAAATGGGGTTTCCTGAAAAATATGGTTTATACGACTCAGATAACGAACATGAGAATTGTGGTTTTGGTTTTATTGCAAATATTAAAAATGAGCCCAAACATGAGATAGTTCATCAAGCCTTGGAGATTGTTCATAACCTTGACCATAGAGGTGCTATTGGGGCTGACCCTTTAGCGGGTGATGGTGCTGGTATTTTAATTCAAATACCTCATGATTTTTTTAAAGAAGAATTTTTAAAGACTGATATTAAACTTCCAGAAATTGGTAATTACGGGGTAGGCATGATTTTCCTGCCTCCAGAAAAAAATAGAGCTAGCTCTGCAATCAAATCAGTTGAAGAAGCAATCAAAAAAGAAGGTCAATCTCTAATTGGATGGAGAGATGTCCCAGTTGATGATTCTGTTTTAGGAGAAACTGTAAAAAATAATGCGCCAATCATTAGGCAATTTTTTATTCAAAAAGGAAAAAACACAAAAACTGAAAAAGAATTTCAAAGAAAATTATATGTAATTAGAAAGCAAAGCCTTTTCTTACTTCAAGAAGAACTCCAAGATGATTGCGATGATTTCTATATTGTTTCACTTTCGACAAGAACCATAATATTTAAAGGAATGGTGTTAGCACCAAACCTATCAAAGTTTTACATTGATTTTCAAAATAAGAATTTCAAAACCGCTATAGCTCTTTTCCATCAGAGGTTTTCAACAAACACATTCCCTTCTTGGCGACTGGCCCAACCTTTTAGATATTTATGTCATAATGGTGAGATTAATACTGTCAAAGGAAATACAAATTGGATGAACTCTAGACGATACAGCATGTATTCTGAACTTTTAGGAAATGATCTAAAGAAATTATGGCCAGTTATAGAAAAATCACCATCAGACTCAGCAACATTTGATAATGCTTTAGAACTTCTTGTAATGGGTGGTTACTCATTACCTCATGCAATGATGCTAATGATACCTGAAGCTTGGAAAGATAACTCATTAATGGATCCAAAAAGATCTTCATTTTATGAATATTACTCTGCATTAATGGAGCCATGGGATGGACCAGCTGCGATGGCTTTTACTGATGGTGTACAAGTTGCTGCTACTTTAGATCGCAATGGTTTAAGACCAGCTAGATATATCGTAACAGATGACGACTTAGTTATAATGTCATCAGAAGTAGGTGTTCTTAGAGATATTCCAGAACATAAGATTATTCAAAAATGGCGGTTACAACCAGGAAAAATGCTTCTGGTTGATTTAAATGAAAAAAGAATAATTTCAGATGAAGAGCTTAAGGATAATAAATGACTTATTTTTTATATCATGATGACATTTCATCTGAAGTGAGCTTTGGTGATGTTATAGCAATTGACACAGAAACAATGGGTCTCAATATTAATAGAGATAGATTATGTTTGATACAGCTATCAAGCGGAGATGGAAATGCGCATCTTGTTCAAATATCCAAAAAAAGCCTAGAAAAAGAAAATAATTTTCCTAATCTAAAAAAAATTTTAAAAAATCCGAATTCAACAAAATTATTTCATTTTGCAAGATTTGATATAGCTGTAATTGAAAAAAATATATGTAAATTAAACGGTCCCTTATATTGCACAAAGATAGCCTCAAAGTTATCGAGAACCTATGGAGCAAAACATGGTCTAGCTGACTTATGTAGAGATCTTTTAAATTTAGAATTAGATAAGCAAAATCAAACTTCTGATTGGGGATTGGAAATGCTTAGTGAATCTCAATTAAAATATGCCGCCTCAGATGTGCTTTATCTTCATCAAATCAAGAACAAATTAGATGAAATACTTAAACGTGAGAATAAAGAGAAAATTGCTAAAAAGTGTTTTGAATTTTTAAAAATAAGATCAGAATTAGACTTAATTGGATTTGAAAATTTAGATATTTTTGCACATTAATATCTAAAAACTTAACAAAAAATTTTATAAAAATGAAAATAATTAGTGGTAAATCAATCTTCGCTTCTTTAGTTTTTCTGCTTATTATGACTTTTGTAGTTAATAATTTTTTTAATGATGATAAGTACTTCAGCGATAAAAACAAATATAAAACCACTTCAAAAAAGCAAGATAAAATTATTGGTGTTGAAATAAAACAACAAAACAAACAAGGAGATAAGTTTTTAATTGTTGCTGATGCTCTTGAAGAAATAGAAACAAATGACAAGAAGGTTATTTTAGAAAATTCGTTAACAACAATTGATCAAAAAGGTGTTTTAACTAAAATTTCTGCAGGTAAAGCAATAATTACAAATGAATACAATAATTTTACCTTTTTGGATAAAGTTATAATTACGAAAAAATCAAGAAAGTTTACTCTTAAAACACAAACATTAACTGGAACTTTCAAAAAAGGTAATTATCATACTGATGATGAAGTTGATATTATCTCAGGCAATACAACTATAAAAGGTAAAGGTCTTAATATTAAAAAAAATGGTGAATATATAAAAATAAAAGGGAAAGCAATATTGAGGATGCTTCTATTACAAAAAAATGTGTACTAATAAAATATTTATAATTATTTTTGTTTTATTTTATTCCATATCACAATTAGTGTGGGCAAAAACAAATAATAATAAGTCAGAATTAACTGTAGTAGCTGATGAATCATTAGAATGGTTTGAAAAAGAAAAATATTATCTTGCCAAAGGAAATGTTATTTTAAAAAAAGACGGTGTAACTTTAAAAGCTAATATTATTAAAGCTGATTATGTTTTTGAAAATGGAGAAAATATTCTAAGAAAAATAATCGCAAAAGAAAAAGTTATTCTTACTAGAGAAAAAACAAAAGCAACTGGTCAATACATGATATATGATTTAAAGAATAAGATTGCAGAAATATCAGGATCCTTCCAAACATTTTCGTCTCCATCTGGGTATGTGGAGTCAAAAAAAATTATTACTTTTGATGATTTGAATAACAAAGCTGAGGCCGAGGGAAATGTAAAAATAATTTTACCAAATAAAACTATGATTTATGCAGATAATGTAAAAGCTGATTTTGAATCTGCTAACAAATCTCTAAAAAAAGCTATTGCTAAAGGTAATGTCATTATTGAAAATAAGTCCAAAGGAAGAAAATCTATGGCTGATTTGGGGGTTTACAATTCAGATAATGAAATAGTGCAACTAATTGGCAATGTTATTATAATGAACAATAAATCTAAACTTTCAGGATCCAAGGGTATTACAAATTTGAAAACTGGCGTAAGCAATATCATTGGTGATCCAAAAAATAAAAAACGTGTTCAAGGAATTTTTGCTCCAATAAAAAAACAGAAAAAAGGAGATTAAACTGACTAGTTTAGAAGAAGAACTTAAACGCTTAAAATTATCTGGAATTAATCAAAATAATAAAAATGATTCTATATTTCATTCTATAAATGATACTGAGGTTATATCTAAAAAAATTATTTCAAAGGAAGAATTAAAAATAAATTCTATTTCTAAATCATACAACAAAAGAAAAGTAGTTAATAAAGTATCTTTGAAATTAAGCAAAGGAGAAGCTGTGGGACTTCTTGGACCAAATGGGGCAGGGAAAACAACATGTTTTTATATGATAGCTGGACTAATAGATACTGATGAGGGAGATATCTTACTTAATCAAACGCGTATTAATCACCTGCCAATGCATTTGCGTGCAAGGGGAGGTATTGGTTACTTGCCGCAAGAATCATCTATTTTTAGAGGATTAACAGTCGAACAGAATATTTTATCAGTTTTAGAAGTTCAAAATTATTCTAATAATCAAAAATTTCAAATTTTAGAAGAGTTACTCAGCGAATTCAATATAACAAAAATAAGAAAATCATATGGAGCAACTTTATCTGGAGGAGAAAGAAGAAGAACAGAAATAGCTCGTGCTTTAGCTACTAATCCAAGTTTTGTTCTTCTTGATGAACCATTAGCTGGGATAGATCCTATTGCTGTTAATGATGTAAGAAATTTGATACATAAGTTAAAATCAAAAGATATTGGAGTGCTTATCACAGATCACAATGTTAGAGAAACCCTAAATATAATAGATAGAGCATACATACTCTTTGATGGATCTGTAATAATGGCAGGCGATCCAAATCAAATAAAATCTGATAAGAGAGTAAGAGATGTTTACCTTGGAAATAATTTTTAAATTTTTTCATTATAAACTTGACTGTTTCTAAAGTTAATATTAATTAACAAACTCTAAATTATAAATTCCAAAAATTAAGGATAAATTATGAATATCAATGATATGTTGTCCTCTGATGCGATGCTAATTAATTTTGACGGTACTAGTAAAAAACAAGTTTTAGACGAATTAAGTAAATTAGCTGAAAAGAAATTGGAAATAAACCCTAGAACTTTATTGGAAAGTTTAATAAAAAGAGAAAAATTAGGCTCAACAGCTGTTGGAAATGGTATCGCTATTCCTCACGCAAATGTATCTAAAATTGAAAAACCTTATGTTTTTGTATCAACATTAATAAATGGATTAGATTTTAATTCAACAGATGATCAGCCTGTAGATATTGTTTTTTTATTGATAGCACCTGATAACAATGGATCAGAAAACTTACAGGCTTTAGCACTTATTTCTCGTTTACTAAGAAATAATGAGCTTACAACAAAATTAAGGGGCTGCAAAAATACAGAAAGTGCTCTTGCTGTGATTTCTCAATCAATTAGAGAAGAGGCTGCTTAACAACCTATTTATTTACTTGATTTAATATTGGTTTTTTATCTACATAATTTAAAATAGAATTAATTGACTCTGTTGCTATATCATTAAAACATTCATCCGTCCAACAAAGAGCGTGGGGAGTAATTATAACATTTTCAAATTTTAATAATTTACTCTCAGTTGAAAGAGGTTCTTTTTCAGTTACATCTAGACCAGCACCAGCAATTTCTTTTGCCTCAAGTGCATTTTCTAAATGATTTTCATTAATTACGGGACCTCTTGATAAATTAAAAATGTAGGCACTCTTTTTCATATTTGAAAAAAAAATATTTTGAATCATTCCTTTTGTGTTGCTATCAAGATTGCAAAGAATTACGATAAAATCACTTTTATTAGCTAATTCAATTAAATCAACTTTAATTGCACCAATTTGTGATAATTGTCCTTTAGATTTAAAAGGATCATAAGCTAAAATTTCATTAAAAAAAGGCTTAGACAACTTAATGGTTTCAGTGCCTATGCTTCCTGCACCAACAATGCCCAAAGTTTTTCTAGTTAGACCTGTACCCATAAAATTAGTCCTATCGTTCCAATTGCCGCTTCTTACAAGATGAACTTTTTGAAATAATTTTCCTGCAACTGCAAAAATCATTGTAAGAGCAGCAACAGCAACTGGTCTTCGAACTGCATTAGGAGTGTTAGTAACTATAATATTTTTTTTTTTCATAGCTACAATATCAACAGAATCAAACCCAACTCCAAATCTAGAGATTATTTTTAATTTACAATCAGAATTAGAAACACAATCAGCTTTTGCTTTGGGTAAATTAAGGAGTATTGCATCAAACTTTGAAGTCATTTCTCTATCTAATTCACCTATTGATTTATCCATCCAAGATATTTCAATATCTTCTCTATTCTTTAAAAGATTTAATGGTTCCATACCAAAACATGGTTCATCATTATTATTTAACAAATCACCTGAAATCCCAACTTTGAACATTATATTACTCCATAATTTTTATTCTAAAGATTATTCTAAAATTTGTGCAATTGATTTATATAAAATATTCATTTCTGTTCCTACCGCAATCATATTAAAACCAAGTTTGGAATAGGTTTCTATCTCTTCTTTATTATTTACCATTATACCAAGGCTTTTATTATTAGATTTTGCAGCCTTAATAATTTCGTTAATTGCGTTTAAATATATCTCAGAAGTAAAGTCTCCTGGTATTCCTAAAAAATTAGTTAAATCGAAATGTCCAACCCAAAGGCAATCTACTCCTTTTATAGATGCAATTTCTTTAACATTTTCTAATGCTAGTTTTGACTCAATTTGAATAATATTAATTAACGAATTATTAGCTTTTTCAATATATGATAATGGATTTTGATTAATATAGTTGTCATGTGCAAAACCAAATCCTGCCCCACGTTTGCCATGCGGGGGATATTTAGATGAATTTACAATTTTTAATGCATCCTCGGTAGTGTTTACCATAGGAGCCATTATACCGGAAGCACCTAAATCCAAAGCCCTAGCGACATAATTATAACTAACTTCAGGAATTCTTATTAAAGGTTCAATTTTATGGGACTTAGATATTATAGCAAGAGTTTTAAATTGCTCCAATGAGAGGCCCCCATGTTCCATATCAAAAATTATAAACTCACAACCTGCATTTTTTAATATTATTGGTATCCCAGGACTAAAAAATTCAAAAATCATTGCGCCACGCATATGAACCAATGATGTAACCTTATTTTTTAAGTCCATAGAAATCTCCTTTAAATTTGAAAAATTAATAACCTACTTTTCTATCTATTGTGTTGGGAGGCATTTTTCCATTTTCAATACATTTGATAGCATTTGCAATTTGTTTAGCGGCAGTTTCAGGATTTGTTTCAGCAGCAACATGAGGCCAAATTCTGACATTTTGTTGTTCCCAAAGTTTGCTATTTTTTGGCAAGGGTTCTTCACGATAAACATCTAATATTGCCGAGGAAATATGACCAGATTTACAGTTTACTATTAAATGTTCTTCAACCACTTGTTCTCCTCTTCCAGCATTTATGAAACATGACCCGTGTTTCATCATTTTGAATGACAAGTTATTAAAAATATTTTTTGTAGCAGGGGTCAATGGTAAGAGGCAAACATGAATATCAGAACTCTTAAGTAGAACTTTAAATCTATTTTCACCACTGTAACAATTTATGCCAGAAATATTTTTTTCAGTTCTACTCCATCCTTCTACTTCAAATCCTAATTGTGTAAGATCCTTTGCAACAACACTTCCTATTGCTCCAACACCATAAACTGCAATTTTTAAACTAGTAAAGTCAATTTCTTTTCTAGCCTTATATATCTTATTTTTTTGTTGATAATCATATCCAAAAGTGTCTCTAATGTAATTTAGAACTGAAAGAATTACCCAATGACTCATTGACTTAGCCATAAATGGGTCAACAATTCTAATAACAGGCATGTCATAATCTATAATGTTATCTTTAAGAATATGATCAACACCTTGTCCTAATGAAATTAAACATTTCAAATTACTTAATTTTTTTACTTTTTCAAGAGGTGGTTTCCAAAGAAGAGCTATCGTTGCGTCGTGTGCTTCATTACTCAACAAAGGTACTAATCTTATTGATGGTGAATAAGCTTGAAGCCTATTTTCCCATAGATTCTGAAGTTCAATATTACTTTCTTTACTGAAAAACGCTATAATCGACATTCTTAAAATCCGAAATCAAATATTTGGAAAACTTTGAAAGTGTTTATTTTTAAACTCCATTAAAATGGTGGAGCTAAGGGGGTTCGAACCCCTGACCTCTACACTGCCAGTGTAGCGCTCTCCCAGCTGAGCTATAGCCCCAAAAAAAATTTAATCTTTATCCTCTTCACTTATATCTACATTTATTCCGTTATCATCTGATATTTCATCATCTTCTGTTATATCATCCTCAATAAAAGAAATATCTTCATCCATACCAATTTCATCATCAGCAATATTACTTTCTTCTTCTTTACTTATTTCAAGCAAAGGATCATCATCACTTACAACTTCATTGTCAGGTTCTACCTCAACATCATCTATGTTAGTAATATCATTAGTCAACTCATCATTATTTTCTGTTGTGGTTTTTGTAGCTAAATTTTTGCCTTTTCTTTTTCTTAAATAATCCTCAGGATCAAATTCAGCTCCACACGAAGGACAGATGATAGGAGATTTGTTAAAATCGTAATATTTTGTGTTACAAGAAGAACAAATTCGTTTTTTGCCCCATTCAGGTCTAACCATTGTTTAACTCCATAATTTTAATCCTATTATGGGATTACACTTAAAAAATTCAATCTGTCAAAAGTTTTTTTTAAGAATTTTGTTAACTTTTAATAAATTAAATATATATTGTGCTTCTAAATAGAAAAGGAAAAAAATTAGATGAATTCAATGTCTTCACATAAATCCTCTAATTTAATAGGCGAAGTAATTGTGCCAGGTGATAAATCAATATCCCATAGAGCCTTAATAATAGGTTCTTTGGTTACTGGAAATATTAAAATCAAAAATTTGCTTGAAAGTGAAGATGTTATTGCAACTGCTAATGCTTTAAAAACGTTAGGAGTAAAGATTTATAAACAAAGTGACCATTGGGAAGTTTTTGGGAATGGAATTGGTAATTTTTTTGGTTCCAATTTTAAATTAGATATGGGTAATTCTGGAACTGGTTCAAGGTTAATCATGGGGTTAGTAGCTGGCTCTGATGTCGAAGCGACAATTTTGGGAGATCGATCTTTATCTAAGAGACCAATGAAAAGAATTATTATCCCACTATCAAAAACTGGAGCAATATTTGATGATCCTAAAAATGATAATTTACCAATAACTTTAAGAGGTAGTAAAATCCCGTTACCTATTGAGTACAATAGCCCAGTAGCTTCAGCCCAAATTAAATCTAGTATTTTATTAGCAGGTTTGTCTTCAACAGGTCAAACAACAGTTTTCGAACCTTCATTGTCAAGAGATCATAGCGAAAGAATGCTTGAGTACCTTGGAGCTAAAATTTCCACGACACAATTGCCAAATAATTTTTGGAAAATTACTTTAGATGGCTTACCTACACTTAAGCCACTTGATATAGAAATTCCTTCCGACCCTTCAAGTGCAGCATTTCCAATAGTTGCATCAATTATAACACCTAATAGTCACGTTAAAGTTTTAAATGTGTGTATTAATAATTTAAGAACAGGTTTATATAAAAGCTTAATTGAAATGGGGGCTAACATCACATTTTCAAATAAAAGAAAAGTTAATGGAGAAACAATAGCAGACATTTCAGCCAGTTATAGTAACTTGAAAGGAATCACCATACCCAAATCAAGAGCTGTATCTATGATTGATGAATATCCAATACTTTCAATAGCTGCAGTAAAAGCTAAAGGTGATACCATAATGGAAGGTGTTGAAGAGCTCAGGTTTAAGGAAACTGATAGGATTAGTGCAATGAGTGAAGGTCTAAATATGCTTGGAGTTGAAACAGAGGACACAAAAAATAGCATGGTTGTAAAAGGTAAAGGACCAGATTGTTTATTAAATGGAAATATATCTATCAAATCAAATTTAGATCATAGAATAGCTATGTCATTTCTTTGCTTGGGTCTTATAACTGAAAATCCGATAACGGTTGAAGATACTGACACTATTAATTCTTCTTTCCCATCATTTTTTGA
>CACAAB010000036.1 GCA_902530325.1 uncultured SAR116 cluster alpha proteobacterium
AAGTCCAAAATTTATGAGTGCGTTTTTCATCATTACATCAGATGGTATTAAAAAATTTAAATGAGGTGTCAAAAAGGGTAAAGTTTTAAATCGACGATAATATGGACTATTAGAATTAGGGGTAGCTAAAAAAATTATATATCCACCTGGTTTCAATAATTTTATGCAAATTTCTATTATTGAAAAAGGAGTTGGTATCAATTGTAATGATCCTCTAAAAACTATAACATCAAAATATTCTTTCGGATATTCATATGCTTTAGGAAAATCATTAATTTTTATTCCTTTTGATCTAGCTTCTTTAATAGCAACTTTGGCAATATCCACTCCATAAAAATCCCATTTTTTCTTATCAAAGCCAGATAGAAAACCTCCAATCCCACATCCTACGTCCAGAATACGTCCACCTTTACTATTTAAATTTTCAATTCTAGATCTTTCTTCCTGATACATTGTTTCTCTTTTTTTATCATCTCTATATAAATTAAAGTATGCTTCATTAAACTGTTTTTTTTCATTAGAATTAAATTTATCTGACATATATCTTTCCTATTTGATTAATATACTAAATTAAAATTAATATTTCCTAAACTAATTGAAGATGCCATATGATGAAAAATGGGTTTCACATAGTTACAGAATTATATTGAACACATTTACATGAGGGTATTGATTTTTAATTTAACCAGGCTTGGCTATTAATTAAATTACTAATTTCATGTATTTGAATTGTATTCATCCTAGTACCATTAGATGGATAACTAATTCCAGTGATGAGTATGTGGTCATCTTTTTCAATTAGTTCCATTTTCCATAGCATCTTTAAAACTTTCTTAATGTGATCAGTACTTTCTTTACGAAAAGAACTTTTACTATAAACTCCCGTAGTTCCTCCTATAAGATTAAAACTTCTTGCTGCAGTCTCATCATCACTTACTGCTAAAACTGGTTGCTTTAAACGATGAGTAGCAATCATTCTAGCCGCATATCCTGAACGGGTAATAGCGATGATTTTTGTGATTGGAAGAGTTCGACATAGAATTGGTATTACAGAACTAATTGCTTTTGGGGTGGTTATCGTAAAATCCAGTTTATCACTTTCTATTTCTTTATTTAAATGTGTTTCAGAGGCATCTATTACTTTTTGCATTGTTTCAACTGCTTCGTTAGCGTAAGAACCAATAGCAGTTTCACCAGAAAGCATAGTTGCAGAGCATCCATCTAAAACAGCGTTTGAAATGTCTGTTACTTCTGCCTTTGTAGGAAAGGGGTTATCTATCATTGTATGTAACATTTCAGTAGCAACTATCACGGGTCGACCATTTTGTTTTGCCGCTTCTATAATTTGTTTTTGTTTAATTGTTATGTCATATAAACTTGTTTCTACAGAAAGGTCACCTCGATCTATCATAATAGCATCTGCTGCATCTACAATCTCATGAACACTATCCATGCCACCTTGATTTTCGACTTTAGCAATTATTCTTGGAGAATTGTGAGCTATTAGTTTACGAAATGCTAAAATATGGGCTGCAGACTCAACAAAACTTAAGCCAATAAAGTCTACTTTTGTTTTGCGAGCAAAATCGATCATTTTTTTATCTCGTTCAGTTACGAGTGGGGTATTTAATTTAACATAAGGAACATTAATACCTTTTCTACTTTTTAATTGACCAAAGGTTTTTGCTCTACAATGTATATCTTTCTTATCGATTTTTGTAACAATAAAACTTAAAGTACCGTCATCGGCCATTATAGTATCACCAACTGACAGATCTTCTGCTAGGTTTACATAGTTAACTGGTACTTTTTTTGTTCCATCATGTTTTTGGTCAGTTGTTAAAATCAAATTGTCTCCAACACTAAACTTTGGTTCATGCACTAATTCAGTCGTCCGTATCTTTCGTCCAGGAATGTCTAAAAGAATTGGGACGCTTGGCAATACTTTTCTAATTATATTTATTGCGTTTTCGTGCCAACTTAGATCAGCATGAGACCCATTCAACCGAGCAACTCGCAAACCTATTTTGTATAGATCTAAAAGTGTTTGTTCTTCTAGGCTATTAGGTCCAATTGTACAAACAATTCTTGTATAACTCATTAAAGCTCCTAAGTGGATTGTAACATTTAAAAAATATTACATAATTTTTAAGTGATATTTATTACATTCCAATAATATTTATTCAATAAAACATTTTATATTAATTAAGGAATCTAGTACTTCTTTTCGTATAATATTAGTATTAGGAACTTTCCCTTGGCTAATTATTTTTCTTAAATTCGTTCCACTTATTTGCTGTATAAAGTCACTTTTTACGTGAGAGCAAGTATTTTCAGTAGCCATTGTATTACATTTTTTACAAAAAAAAGGACCTTTTAAACGCATTATTTCTATACCTAATTCACCATCAAATTTTCTTGTTAGTTCGTGTGCGTCATATGTACCATACCAATCATCTACTCCAGCATGATCACGACCAACAATAAAATGAGTACACCCATAATTTTTTCTTATAATAGCATGAAAAACTGCCTCGCGTGGGCCTGCATATCGCATTACGGTAGATAAAAAACCTAAAAGTACCCGGTTTTTAGGAAAAAAATTTTTTATTAAAGCATCATAACTATTAAAAATTGCTTCAGGTGTAAAATCACCAACTTTTTTTTTGCCGACTAGGGGTTGAATGAATAGTCCATCCACATGTTCAAGTGCAACTCTTTGTAGATATTCATGAGCTCTATGTGGAATATTTCTTGTTTGAAAGCCTACAATAGTTTTCCAACCTTGATTTTTAAATAATCTCACTGTATCTACTGGTTTCAATTCCTTAGATGATAATCCAAATTTTGGATTTTTTAGTAATTGTACTTCACCACCAACAAACACTGGTTTAAGTTTGTAAAAATAATCAACACCCGGATGTTTAGGATCGTCTGTACCAAAAATTTTTTTTGCTATGTAATGTCGATCACATGAGAAATAATCATTTGGTTTAAGTTTTCCTACGTGTTCATTATTAAAAAATAATTCTATCTCATTATATTTTTTAATATTTTGTACAATATTCTTGTCAACATCCATTAAAACAGGAAGTGGAAATACTTCACCTGAAGGTAAACGCATTCGCTCTACCACAGAATTAAATTCTTTTTCATTCATGAAACCTTTTAAAGGGGAAAATGCACCTGTAGCAATTTTTTCAAGTTCTAAAAATTGATCTCGTGAAATAATTAATGAGTTCATATTAAACCTAACTTGTTATAATGTCTGAAAATTTAGGTATTGACCTTATTATCTCTTTAGCAATAACGTTTGGCTGTTTATTATGAGATGAAACAATTAAATCAGAGTTTTCAGGAGCATTCCAAGGAATATCGATACCAACTACATTGTTAATTTTTCCTTTTTTTGCATTTTTATATAGTGACTTGTTGTCACGTTTTTCTACAATTGACATTGGGGTGTTGATATAAACCTCAAAATAGTTTGAAAAATTTTCTCTATTCCACTTTAAAAGATTTTTTTCAGAATATAATGCAGCTACAATTACATTTAAATTTTGACTATATAGTAATAAAGAAATCTTTTGGATTCTTTGTATTTGTATCTTACGATCTTCCTCATTAAAGCCTAAATCATTGCCAAAAATTTCTCGTACAACATCACCATCAATATAAATTAATGAATTGAACTTAGGTTTTAACAAATCATAAATTGACTTTGCAATAGTAGTTTTTCCAGCGCCAGAAATTCCAGTTAACCAAATAATCATGTATTTACTCCAAATACATTAAAATTTATGTAAAATAATTATTCCTTATTATCACATCTCTTCTCCATAGTAACCAAATACCTGAGATAAGTGATGTTAAAATAGAAGTCAATACAAGCGCTACAAATAACTTTTCATCGATAATTTCAGCAGCAAAAACGACACTAGCTAAAACTATTCCTGGTCCCCCCCGTGCATTCATTGTCATACCAAAATCTAATGCGTTAAGCCAAGTTTCTTTAGTAATTTTAATAAACAAAGCTACACTTAAAATTTTCACTATAGATGTGAACAAAAAAAACATAATTATTAGATTTCCATCAAAACTGGATGGTAAATCCATTTGCAAGCCTACCATTGCAAAATAAATTGGTACAAAAAACCACGATGAAATATTTGTTATATTTTCTTTAATTTGTTCTGATTTTAGACCTTGCAAGCGACCTATCACTAATCCTGCTACCAAAGCTCCAAAAACCATATTTACTTGTAATAACTTTGCTAAACTGACAATCACTAAACATATCAATAAAGTATATCCAATTAATTCATCATTAAATGATCTTAAAATTGATGTTCTTTTCAATAAATCTAATATTTTAGGTAAAAAAATAAGTGATATACAAACAAACAATACCGTTCCACCTATAACATAAAGAACATCATATAAATCAATTAACTCATAACTTTTTCCTTGTTGAATTACTAATGCTACAGATAAAATAATCCATAAAATAATATCTTGAAACGCAGCTGAAGTGAGAACAATCTGAGCAAAGCGACTTCCTAGCATCTTTAGATCCATAAATATGCGAGTTAAAACTGGAATTGACGTAATAGCTGAAGCAATTGCAATTACTAAAGAAAAAGCTAGTAAATTTGGTGAAGCTTCATTTTTAAATAACGGTGACGCAAAAAATCCAAAAATAAAAGGAAGACTTAGTCCTCCAAGTATTATTATCCAAATTTTAAAAAAATCTTTTTTATTAATTTCATTTGGAATTTTAAAACCAGCCGTAAACATTAAAAGTATAAGCCCAAACCAATAGAACACTGAAAGTAATTTTTCTTGACCTACAAAGCCATTAAAAATGGATGATTGCATAAAAGGACTGAAATACCCAAAAAAAGATGGACCTAACAATAAACCAGCACTTATTTCACCAATTACTCTTGGTAATTTTATCATTGTAAAAAGATGGCCCAACAATAATGAAAATGATAATAATAAAACTAATGATATAAGGAGAAATGAAAGCTCTTTATCAAGCATAATACAACCTTTTGGTTAAATCTAAATATTATTTAAATTAAATTAAATTAAATTAAATTAAATATTCTACAATAATCATTTTAAGGACTAAAGATTTCTATAGAGATTTATTTTTTCAAAAATCTCAGGAAATAAAAAACATCTTTTAATTAAGTTTTTGTTATAGTTATTTTTTTCTTCATTTTTTTTATTCAATATTTCACGTCTTACTAATTCATACCCATAGTCTTGGATAGGATCCATAAAATCAGTTCTCCATGCCTTATATCCTGACATTTCACTAATTATTGTATCAAAAGAATTTGTTAATGCTGAACTGAATGGATCGATATTGTCCGTTTGGTATTTATATAGAAGCATTTCTGGTCCGCAAATAAAATCAATTAGATTAGTTCTTTCAACAGAAAGATAATTTCTCCATCTATCAATTCTTTTAGTATTAAATCCTTGAGCGTTTTCTTCATAATTACTTGCACCATTATGTATTCCTCCAGTAGAATGATTAACATATTGCGTTGTATCTAACATATTTGGATCAAAATTTATTTCCAGGAAATCACATAGTTCTAAGCATGTTTCCTTAGGTTTTATTAGTAAGTCTTCATATCTGATCACTTGAAGTCTTTTGTCAAATATTGGTAAAGTTTCATAATAAGCTGCACATGAAATTAATTTTCTATGACACCTTGCATAAGACAGGACATGTCCAATAACTGATTTATCTTTTTCTCGTGAATTAGACGTGAAAACAGCTCTTGGATCTCTGATTATAATTATAAATTTTGCATTTTTAAATTCTTTTGCAAAAGGGAGAAAAAAATCGACAGTCCAATTTTCATGTATTCCTATCCAATCAAGATCAATGTTTGGAGATCTAATTTTTGATAGTATAAAAAAACAGCTTTCAAAAATTTCTTTATATGTATTACCCTCTAATTCATCAATGAAGGGTATAATATCTGCAGAAGCTAATCTAGCTCTTTTCTTTAAATGCTCTTTTAGTATATTCCACTCACTTTTATCAAAATCTAAATTGACATCTGAGTCTAAAATTAAGTCCAATAACTTTCTTCTATCTACTGTAAAATAGTTGTCTCCAAAAGGACTTGAGAGATCAAAATTATACTTTAAATCTCTATCATTCTTAACTACAGAATTACGAAAAGATTTAAAAAGGGCCAAAAATGGGTCAGAAATAATTTTAACTTTATTATTCACAGAAAGCATATGGGCAAGAAGACCTGTTCCACCTCTTGCTGTGCCAGTTGAAAATAAGTAATTTGGCATATTTATATTTAACTCGTTTGTAATTATATCTAAAGTTTTAACTAACTTGAATGTTTTGGGCAATTGAAAAAAGTGACTAGTGGAAAATTTGATGATTTAAATATATAAGATTTTAAAAATTCTATATTATTGTAAATATATTATAGTGTAATTTTTAAATAAAAAGCATTTCCTTTATTCTATCCAATTCTATTTTAATTCGCTAAACGTAAATTCTGGGCCAGGAAAGTTTTGCCATGAAAATTTCCATGTCTCAAATACAAACCATAAATAACAGTTAAATTTTTTTTATAAAAATCTTTAGGAATCATGTTTGGGAACTACTCTATGATGTTAATAGAATCCTGAAATTTGTATCGTAAATTATCTGGGCCAATTAGAATAAACGGTTCATTTGAATCTACTCATAACTAACCCTTTGTTGCAAGAATCTCCGAAGCCCCGTGTGAACCTTGACCAACTGGTAGAAAATTAGAAATAAAACTCAACTTTTTATAATGTATAATAATGAGATGACGTGTGTCATATCCGTAGAAACGTGCGGCCTTTTCTATAACGATAGCTCTATCAACACAGCACCAATATTTTCGTTTTAAAAACTCAATAGGTTCAACTGTATCAGACGCAACTGGACATTTCTTTTGCGGTCAATATTTTGTACTGCTACTTGTATCGTCTTTAAACACTTAATTTGTTTTTTGTATGTACCTTAAGAATGTACACGTTGCTCTTTTACACCAAGACTTATTATTGCTTGCTCATCATCGAATGTAATTTGGTTATCAACTGTTAAAGTCAAAAGTGCATAGATCATAAAAAATTAATGTAATTATTATAATCATTACAATTTTTAATTTTTCATATGTTATTTCTATATTTAACTAAGAACTCTTAGGCCTTTTAACAGCAAAGTCAATTTATTAAAACAATTGTTTTTCCTTCTTCACGTTTTGAATTACCTTTTTAAACTTTTTTACCAAGGTATCGTTTCCTGCGTTCATACAAATATATAAATATATCCATGTAATAATCAACTTTACCATGATGCATTATATGACCCATATCTGGATATCGGAAGATTAACTTAAACATATCTTTAGGAATTGGATATTCATGTGCAAGTAGTCCGGCTGAATCGTCATTATACACGTTGGGAAACACATCATGATTCATATGAAAAAAATATCTTGTTGATGAAGCAATATGACGAACATAGTTTGCAGTTGCTTCTCGTGTCATTTCACCTAAGCTATTTTTGTTTATAAAAAGGTCTACAGAATTATTACAAAGTTTTTCAATTTCGTAAGATGGCATAAAAATTAGTTCATATTTATCGTGTGATTTTATTGAATATTCTTCTTCACCATATAATAAAACTTTTTTATATGGCCATGATTTCATTAGATAGTATGCAGCAAGACATAGTGTCTCTGGAAGATCAAAATCCAAATAGCATGAACTATTCATACTACGTAAAGTAAAGTAAGCTAGTTTTCCGTAGCCTGCTCCAAGTTCGGCAATAACAGGGCGAGGTACGTCATCAATTAATTCACCCAATAAAGAACCATATACTTCATTGAAAAATGAGCCAACTCCTACAAAATTATTATCTATGAGTGCACCAACTTGATTTCCGTGACGGGGATAAGTTAAGGATGAAACATTTTTTCTATTGTTGTAAAGCCATTTCCAGTTTTTTAGAGCATTATTGAATACAACATTTTTTAAATAACGTCTTCCGATAATAGTTCTCATTTTATTTTTGATTAACGTTGATGATTCAACACCATGATATTGTTTCCAGGATCCAAAGTTAGTTAAAAAGAAATGGAATTTATCTAAGTTATTTGATTTGAGAGCTTCGGAAAAATAAGAATAACTATGATCTATTTGTTGTTGCCATAAAGAAGAGGGGAGGTAAATTTTAGATACATTTTTTTGGTCTTTTTTCATTTTTTTGAATGACTGAAAAATTCTATCAACAACTTCCAATTCGATCTTATCTTTAGATGGTTCAATATAATCAGGAGAAATTAGTATTATATTGTTTGCAGCTGGATCGTGAAAAGTGTATTTAAGTCCTAGCAAAATTGGTAAAATACGAGATTTTAGAGCCAAAAACAATCTTCCTTCTCTTTTTGCTTTTATTAATTTTGAAAAAATTGACAACATGGAACTCCTTTGCGATATCATTAAAGATTACCTACAATTCATATAATAAGTTTGTATTACTCTATCTTAAATTAGGCGGTGAATGATTTTTCTATAACTTTGTTATGCTATTATTTCAATGACTTATAAGAGAATAACCACTCAAACTCAATGACATCACGTCAAAAATTAAAAACAATGACTTAGTATTTGTTTGCATCAACCTTACAACTTTCACTTAATTTTTTTTATCTAAAGTACATCAATTTAAAATTTTTTCTTATCTTATTTCAAATTTTGT
>CACAAB010000037.1 GCA_902530325.1 uncultured SAR116 cluster alpha proteobacterium
GTTAGGTGGATCTATTTATAATAAAATTAAGTCATTAGGTTTCTCTTTAGCCAAAATATATGAAAATATAACTTCAATAAATGAAAGACTTGCATTAGGGATTATTTTAAGTTCATATAAATTTGAAAATTACAAAAAAAATAGATCAAAACAAACTATAAGTTTAAAAAATATAGTTTTTGTTTGTGATGAGCCAAATAAAAATTTTTCAAAATTCAAAGAAATTAAAAACCTTGCTAAAGGAGTTTTTACTGCCAGAGATTTAGTATGGCAACCTCCAAATATTTTATTTCCGTCTTCTTTTGCTAATGAATGCAAAAAATTAAAAAAAATTGGAGTAAAGGTCTCAATTTATAATGAAAAACAACTCAAAAAACTTGGTATGGATGCATTACTAGCTGTTGGTCGTGGATCTAGAAAAGATAGTCAAGTCGTAGTTATGGAATGGTTAGGTGGTCAAAAAGAGACCTCTCCAATGGTTTTTGTTGGTAAAGGTGTATGTTTTGATTCTGGTGGACTATCTCTAAAACCAGCAAAATCAATGGAGGACATGAAGTGGGATATGGGTGGAGCTGCAACTGTAACTGGTGTTATTGAGACAGCAGCGCTTTCAAAACTTAAAAATAATTTAATAGGGGTCATCGGTCTAGTTGAAAATATGCCCGATGGTGATGCACAAAGACCAGGCGATGTTGTGAAGTCATTTTCAGGACAAAGTATTGAAGTTTTAAACACAGATGCAGAGGGAAGATTAGTGTTGGCTGACATTTTATCTTGGGCAGAAAAGAAGTATAAGCCAAAATTTATTATTGATTTGGCAACACTGACTGGTGCTATGATTGTAGCTCTAGGAAATATTAGAGCAGGCCTTTTTTCAAATAATAAGGAATTATCCAAAGCAATTTTTAATGCAGGAGAAATTACTGGAGAGAGAGTTTGGGAAATGCCATTAGATGACGATTATGATCAATTGATAAAAACAGAAATTGCTGATATGAAAAATATTGGTGGACCAGGAGCTGGTTCTATTACGGCAGCTTGTTTTTTAAAAAGACACGTAGAAACAACACCTTGGGCACATTTGGATATTGCTGGGGTCACGTGGAAGAATAAATCCACTCCTTCCATTCCTTATGGTGGTGTTGGCTGGGGTGTTAGGATGTTGCATCATCTGATAAAACAATATTAGAAAAATTATTATAATTTGTGACTATAGAAAGAGCTTGATTAATCTTGCTAATGCATATAATAAAAAATTTATAAATTGGAGACGATAATGGCGGTTGAAAATACTTTATCAATAATCAAACCTGACGCTACAAAAAGAAACCTTACCGGTCTTATCAATGCCAAGTTTGAAAATGCTGGTTTAAAGATAATTGCACAAAAAAGAATGCAATTAAGCAAATCTATGGCTGAAAAATTTTATGAAATTCATAAAAACAGACCGTTTTACAATAATTTAGTCGATTTTATGATTTCTGGTCCTATTATAGCTCAGGTTTTGAGAGGAGACAATGCTGTTAATCTTAACAGAACAATTATGGGTGCAACCAATCCACAAGAAGCTGAAGAAGGGACAATTAGAAAAGAATTTGCAGAGAGTATTGAGGCTAATTCCGTCCATGGTTCTGATAGTTTAGAAAACGCACATGTAGAAATAGCTTTCTTTTTTTCAGATATTGAATTGATATATTAAACTAAAAAAATAGCCATTAATGCTACGATTACTATGATTAAGACAGTGCAATATGTAGTAAACTTCAAAAATTTTTCATAAAATAATTTATGTTCTTGTGTTTCTTTATCTATTTTGTCAGACATTTATTTACCTCTTTTGTTAAATTTTGATTATACCAATTTACAATTTTTTTAAATATTTAGTTATTTATATAATTATTATTTACAATGATTATAAATTTGATATTTTCAATAATGCCAGTTATCAAAAATAACATCTTCATTGGTATCATTTTCAATCATTGTTCCAATTAAAAAAGCATTATAACCTATTTTATTAATTTTTTTAACCATTCTATTTACATCTTTTTTGTCAGCAAAAATTAAAAAACCAATACCACAATTAAAAGTCTTTGCTAATTCTAATAGTGATAAATTAGTATTACTTTTGAGCCATTCAAAAAGGGGAGGTAGTTTATAATTTTTCATATCAAATTTAAGTGTTAGGTTTTTATTGTAAGCTCTTGGTGGATTTTCAATCAAACCTCCACCAGTTATATGGCTTGTTGATTTAACCTTTTGGTTTTCATTTGCTTCGAGAAATGCATTAGTGTATAGCAATGTTGGTCTCATGAGAATGTCTGCAAGAGTATTAGTGTCGTCAAATTCAGGTTTTTCAAATATATTTATAGAATTTTTCTCTATCATCTTTCTAACAAGTGAATAGCCGTTAGAATGTACACCACTACTAGATAATCCAATGACATGATCTCCTTTTTTTACTGAACTTTTTTTAAAAAGATTTGCTCTTTCTACAGCACCCACACAAAAACCAGCAAGATCAAAATCATTTTTTTTGTAATGTCCTGGCATCTCTGCAGTTTCTCCTCCTATGAGCGCACACCCTGCTTGTTTGCAACCTTCTGCAATACCTTTAATTACCTCAACAGCAATAGCATTGTCTAATTTACTGGTCGCATAATAATCCATGAAAAATAATGGTTTTGCGCCTTGTGCCAATACATCATTTGCACACATAGCAACTAAATCAATTCCTACGTTAAAATATGATTTTGTTTTGATAGCTAATTGTAGCTTTGTGCCAACACCATCAGTGCTCGAAACAAGTATAGGATCTATAAACCCACACTTTTTTAAATCAAACAATCCTCCAAAGCCACCTAATTTTCCAATTGAACCTTCGTTTGATGTAGATTCAGTTATATCGGAAATATCTTTGACAAGAAGATTACCTTTGTCGATGTCAACGCCAGAATCTTTATATGTAATTTTTGATTTATTAAGTTTTTTTTTATATTTGGACATGTAATCACTGTTTCTTAAACGTAAAATTATTGCTGTATATATTTAGCTATAATTTTTACATTAAACAATATATATTGGTATATCTATGTTGTAAGTACATATCAATTAAAAATTAGGAAAAATTTTTATGTCTTTGAAACAGTTATTTATAAATTTTTTTATAATTATTAAAATTTATTCCTTTAGCTTTTCTTCACTAGCATCCATAGATCAAGATTGTTCAAACTCATCATTTTATGTTAAAAATATAAGTGTTGACCTAACAAAAGAATCAATAAATGAAGCAAGATCTGAAGCTGAGTACAAAGCAAAATTGATAGGTTTTAAAAGACTTATAAAGAGGCTATTAATAAACAATAAAAATTCAAAATTTGACAAAGTAGAATTTTCATCACTTGTTGATTATTTAAAAATAAATAAAGAAGCTAATAGTGACAAAAGATATTTAGCTAATTTTGATATCTGCTTTAATAGAAATTTAGTAATTAATTTTTTTAGAAAAAATCAATTACAATACGCAGAAACATATAGAGAACCAGTAGCTGTTTTACCAATTTTTAAAGGACCAAGAGGTTTTGTATTATGGGACAGCAAAGATAAATGGTATATGAAATGGCAAGATGAATTAGAAAACATTGATGGATTAGTAAAACTAAAACTTGCTAAAGGTAATTTTATTTTAAATAGAATTCTAACGGCTAATGTTCTTTTGAAGTCAAATAAAGAACAAATTTTAAAGTTGATTAATAATGAAAAAACTGATGCGTTAATTCTAGTTGTTGCAGAACCAATTTTAATGACCAATGGAAAGACATTTTTATCTACTTATGCTAAGCATTATAATAAAAGTGGACAATTTAAAACAATTATTTATAGAAATAAAATTTCTTTAAAGAAAACCTCGTCATTTTATAATGTTGACAAAACTCTTTTAGAAAAAGAGATACTAGAAATTATCAGATCAATAGAAATGAGCTGGAAAAAAAATAATTTAATTGATACTCGTGTTTACAGTGAAGTTGATCTTATTATTCCCATAACATCTTTTAATTCTACTAAATTAGAAAACGACTTATTATTTAATGATAAATCAATTGTTGTGAAAACAACTTCTGATTTTAAAGATAAAGGCTTTATAAAAATTGAAAATGAAATAATTTTTTATGGTAAAAAAAACATGAATAGTTTTGACAAAATCAAAAGAAGTTCATTTAATTCTTCTAAAAAAATAAAATATAAAAAAAATACTGTTGTAATTCAGAAAGATATAAATATTTGGCCATATGTTATACAAAAACTAGAGAAATTACCTTTTGTAATTGAGGTTAAGATTATATCGATTACAAACTCTAAAGGAAGAATATTAGTGAAATTTATGGGAAATAAACAAACTTTTTTTCAAGCTGTCAATGAGATGAAGCTTAATTTTAAAAATTTTAACTCACAACAATATATACTCGCTAACTGAGGAATTTAATTTGATTGAGGCTTGGTAAATGTTAGGTTTAACAAAAAAAAAAATAGAAAAAAATTTTAATATTATTGTATTTTGTTCAATTTTTCTATTAATCACAATATATTTATTTGAAGTCGTTACACCATTTTGTATAGCTTTCATTATTGCTTACTTAACCAACCCTCTAAAAACTTACCTTGATAAACACATAAATGAAACTTTTTCCAGTTTTTTGTGTATTATTGTTTTTATATTTTTTCTCTTATCTGTTTTACTTTTAATATTACCAATTATTTTGTATCAAACAAATAACTTAATGTTGTCATTACCAGGATATTTTTCTGAAATTGAGAATTTTTTTAAAGAAGTTAATGATAAATATTTATTTACTCAAAAAATTAAATTCTTTGATTACACAAGTATATTTAAACCTTTAACGAGTAATTTAATTAATTCAGGTAATAGCTTTTTAAGCAGAAGTATTGAACTCATAAGCAGTTTTTTTAATATTCTTCTGATTATTGTGATTAGTTTTTATTTAAGTTTAGAATTTAATAAAATTAAAAACTTCATATATAGTTTAGCAAAAAAATCTAAGTTCACTGATTTCCAACCTTTACTAAATGAAATTGATGAAGTTTTATCAAAATTTATTAGAGGTCAGGGTCTTGTATGCTTAATTCTTTCAATAATTTATGGCATGGGATTATATTCAATTGGTCTAAAATTTGGAGCATTGTTGGGTATTTTTGCGGGTATTATTTCTTTTATACCTTATGTTGGTTCTATAATGGGTGGGGGATTAACTATAATCTTAGGGTTATTACAATTTGGAATTTCTACTGAACTAACTTTGATATTTGCAATTTTTCTATTTGGACAATTATTTGAAAGTTATTTTTTAACACCAAAACTAGTAGGAAACGCAATAAAGCTGAACCCTATTTGGATAATATTTGCATTAATGACAGGTGCCTATTTATCAGGATTTGTTGGAGTATTAATTTCCATACCTGTTGCAGCAGTTATAGGTGTAGTATTAAGATTTTATTTTAAAAAATTATTTAAGTAAATTTATAAATGTCTTTCAAATTAAGAAATATTAATAAACAAAGCATTAATAAACAAATGGCCTTGCCATTAAAATTTAAAATTTTAAATAATAAAGATAACTATCTTGTATCTCAATCTAATCAAGAAGCTTTTAGCTTGATTGAGAATTCAATACTTTGGCGAAAAAAAAAGAAAATTAATTCTATTCCAGGAGCAATTATTTATGGTCCAAAAGGTTCAGGAAAAACACATTTATCTAAAATATTATCACAGTTTGTTGATTGCACATATTTGACAAACCTTAATAGTAAAAATTTAGAACAAGTGATTGAAGGTAGGAACTTCATACTAGATGATTTCATTCCGGGAAATAAATATCCTTCGGAATTAGTTATGCATTTCTTAAATGAAATTACTTATAAAGAAGGTTCAATCTTACTTCTATCCAAATTATCTCCTTTTGAAATGGATTGGAAGCTTGATGATCTCAATTCAAGAATAAGAAGTCTTGTATCATGTGAGATAAAATTACCAGACGATGTACTTCTTTATTCATTCATTGTAAAGTATTCGAACGAAAAGAAATTATTTATTAGTGATAAAAAACTTATTTATATCTTGGAGAGGTTGAATAGAAATTTTGAGAGTGTAATTAAAGTAATTGATAAATTAGATATTTATTCCTTAGAAATGAAGGAAAGTGTAACTTACAAAAATATAAAATTAATATTAAATGAATTAAACGAATATTAGAGTTCTAATTTTTTTATTTTATTATTTTTAATAGTTAATGCAATTTTCCCATTTAATAACAAATTAACATACTTACCGAAAACTTCATTACGCCATCCTTTAAAAACTTTAAGTTTTTCTTTTTGACCATTGAGTATAAATCTTAATTCATCTGCATCTGTAATTAATTTTTCTGCTAGACCACTTTCTTGTGAACAATATGATAATAAAAGTTTTAACATTTCTAAACTTCCCTTATCCACATTTAGTTTCTTTGAATTTTTAGGAATTTCAGGCCATTTGGTTGGTTCAACGTCTAGAGCAATTTTAATTACTTTTAAAACTTTTTTTAAGTCATCATCTGATAAAAATTTTGGTATTCCTCTAATTTTTTTTATTGAAGAAATATTTGTCGGTTTTAGTGTAGATATAGCCACTAAAATTTCATCTCTTATAAGTCTATTTCTTGGTATATTTCTTTTTTTACACTCAACTTCTCTCCATTCGGCAATAAACTTTAATACATTTAACACATCTTTTTTAGGATTTTTTATTTTAATCCTTTGCCATATTTCGTTCGAGTTAATACTATATAAATTTTTATTTTTCAAATATTGAATTTCTTTTTCAACCCAATCTTCTCTGTCAGTGTCCCTTATCCTTTTCTTAATTAATGGAAATACTTTGATTAAATAATTCACGTCTGATAATGCATACTTTAATTGATTGTAAGTAAGTGGTCTCTGTAGCCAATTTGAATATTGGCTTTCTTTAGACAACATTATACCCAAAAATTTATTTACTAATCTATCATAACTTACCTGATCTCCAAATCCACAAAACATTGCTGCTATCTGAGTGTCATATATTGGGTCAGGGATTTTTCCAGTAATATTAAAAAAAATTTCAATGTCTTGTCTTGCTGCATGGAAAACTTTTAGAATTTTTTTATTAGTAAGTAATTTCCATAGTGGTTTCATATCTATTCTAGATAATGGATCAATGGCTGCTGAAAAATTTTCGCTTGCAATTTGAATTAGACATAAAATTGGATAATAAGTATTTTCTCTTATAAATTCCGTATCAATGGCCAAAACTTTTTCTTTATTACATTTATTACAAAATTCTTTTAATGTAATGTTATCTTTTATAATATTTATTTTATACATTTTACACTGACTTATTTTAAATTTTTAAAGGGCACTTTAATCTTAAACTAAATATTAATGAAGAGGTACAAACATGTCGATTGTTAAGTATATTTGTGTTTTAATTCTTTTTTTTATATCAAACATTAGTTTTGGTATAGGTTCGCAACTTTTACCTCATAAAGCGACTTATTCTCTTAATGTTCAAAACATAAAAGACAATAGTTTTCTAGAAGGAGGGCAAGGACAAACCTTTTTTGAAATAATAGAAAATTGTAATGGCTGGAATATTAGGGAGGATTACGTACTAATTTATGAATTACCAAATGAAAAGATGGCAAATAGTTTTTCAAGTTATTCTACCTTTGAAAATTATTTAGGGACTAAACACAGTTTTGAATTAAATGAAAAAAGTCAATTCAGCGGTGAGAAATCATATCAAGGTTTTATTGAAAAAAATAAAAAAGATATCACTGGGTCGATTATTAATAATTCAATTAAAAAGTTAACTTTTAAGAAAGATATTTTATTTCCAATTGAACATTTATTAGGATTAATTAAAGCTGCAAAAAGTGGAGATAAAATATTTACTAAAAAGGTATTTTTTGGAAATGAAGATGAAGAATTTATTAAAATTGTTTCAGCACTTATTGGCCAAATTAGAATTACTAAATCAGTAAATATAGAATATTTACAGGGTAAAAAGATTTGGCCAATCAAAGTAGCTTTTTACAAAGAGAAATCTAAACAAGAAAATCCAGAATATGAAATTTATTTAGAGATTGATAAATCTGGTGTGGTTCATTCTTATAAGGTTGACTATGGGAATTTTGAAATAAAAGCTATCTTAAAAAAATTTGAAGTGTTACCTAAAATAAAATGTAGATAAAAAAACTACTTAATCTTAGCTTCTTTGAATAACACATGTTTTCTAATTTTAGGATCGTACTTCTTTAATTCTAGTTTTTCAGGTTTAG
>CACAAB010000038.1 GCA_902530325.1 uncultured SAR116 cluster alpha proteobacterium
CCTTACCTGAAAGTCCACATTCAAGACCAATTTTAACATTATTATTTTCATATGCTGAAATCCATTTGGCATTTTTGATTTCACCTTTTGGTATTATTGGTCCTATTTCCATTGCGGTATGTATTTCATCACCTGTTCTATCCAAAAATCCAGTATTAATAAAAACAGTTCTTTCACTTGCCATTCTGATACATTCTTTTAAATTTACAGTTGTCCTTCTTTCTTCATCCATAATACCTATTTTGAGTGTATTTCTTTCTAGTTGAAGGGCATCTTCAACTGCTCCGAATATATCGCATGCAAATTTAACTTCATCTGGCCCGTGCATCTTGGGTTTAACAATGTAAACTGATCCAGTTCTAGAGTTCATTTTATTGATTTTAATATCATGAATTGCAATTAATGATGTAATCATTGCATCCATAATACCTTCAGGTATTTCTTCTCCATTTTTTAACAAAATAGCAGGGTTTGTCATAAGGTGTCCAACATTTCGGATTAACATAACCGACCTACCTGGAAGTTTATACTCTCCAGAAGAAGTAATGTAAGTTTTATCTGGATTTAATTTTCTTGTTATTGTTTTACCATTTTTTTCAAAAGTGTCTTCAAGGCTGCCTTTCATAAGTCCTAACCAGTTTTTGTAGGCTAATACTTTATCTTCTGCGTCAACAGTTGCTACTGAGTCTTCACAGTCTTGGATTGTTGTTAAAGCTGATTCAATTATAATGTCATCTACACCTGCATTATCTCCAGCTCCAATATTACCTTCTTTATCTACTAATATTTCAATGTGCAGATTATTATTTTTCAGAAGAATACAACTGGGATTTTTAGCATTACCTTGATAGCCAATATATTGGCTTTTGTTTTCTAAATGCGAAGCAGTGCCATTTAAAGTCTCAGCTAAAAGATACCCATCCTCTATTTTATATGAATTAACATCTTTATGTGAACAATTTTGTAATTTAAAATTTTTATCTAAAAATTCTTTTGCATAAGCTATTACTTTTTTTCCTCTTAGGGGATTATAAGAGGTAGATCTTTCAGCGTTATCATTTTCAGAAATAGCGTCTGTTCCATAAAGCGCGTCATATAAACTTCCCCATCTTGCGTTCGCAGCGTTAAGTGCATACCTAGCATTAGTCACTGGTACAACTAACTGAGGTCCAGCTTTATGTGCTAATTCGTCATCTACATTTTGTGTGTTGATTTGAAATTTTTCTCCTTCAGGCACAATGTAATTGATTGTTTTTAAAAAGTTCATATATTCTTCATGGTCTATATCTTTGCTAGAGTTTTCTATATAGAACTTGTCTATTTTACTTTTCATTTCACTTCTGATTTGAAGTAGTTCTTTATTTCTTGGAACAAATCGATCTAAAATGGTTTCTAATTTTTCCCAAAATATATCAGGAGAAATATTTGTGTCAGTAAGTGCCTCATTCTCAATAAATTTAGCAAGAATTTCTGATACCTGTAAATTACCACGTTTTAATCTATTAGTCATTGTTATCCCCAATTAATGATTTGTTCAAAAATTAATATCACTTTTTAGTAATTATCTAAAGTTAATCCTTCATTTTTGAGAAGATTTTTAACTTCCGAAAATAATTCATTTTTATCTTTTTCAGTATTACCTTCAAACCTAACTACCAGTGCTTCTTCTGTGTTGCTTGCACGTATCAACCACCAACCATGGGTGTTCTTAACCCTTAAGCCATCTAATGTGATGACGTCATTGGAATTATACTTTTTAAAAATGATTTTAGATATATTATCTATAGTTGAAAACTTAATTTTATCAGAACAAAAAACTTTAATTTCTGGTGAAATATATGCTTTAGGTAAAGACGAAATAAATTTATCTAGTTCAATATTATTGGTTATTAAAGTAAGTAGTCTTATAGACGCATAAAGAGCGTCATCATAACCAAAGTAAGTATCACCAAAGAAAATGTGGCCAGACACTTCCCCAGCGAGTGGAGATTTTATTTCTTTAATTCTTTTTTTAATATTAGAGTGACCAGTTTTTCCAATTTCTGCTTTAAAACCTAAAGATATAATTTTATCATATGCAATATCACTTGACTTGATATCTAAAATTATTGTTTGATTTTTTTTATCATTGGAAGTTATTGAGTTCGCAAGAAATGCGGTTAATAAATCACCAGCAACAGACCTTCCTCGTTTATCAATAACTCCAATTCTGTCACCATCTCCGTCAAAAGCTATACCAATTTCAGCATCAACTTCCCTCATTTTTTTTAATAAAATTTTCAAAGTAGATTCATCGGTTGGATCAGGATGATGATTTGGAAAATTACCATTAACGTCAGAATATAACACAATATGATTTCCAGGAATTTTTGTGGTTATCATTTTAACTAAAGGACCGGATGCTCCATTACCACAATCCCAAACTATTGTTTTATCAAAACTATGTCTTTCAACATTTTTGATGGGCTTTATAATTGCATTTACATATTTACTATTTACTTTAACAAATTTAGAAAAACCATCAAATTTTTTTGAATAACCTTTACTTGCGAAATGACCTAGTTTTTGAATATCTTCACCAAAGAAAGACTCCTGATTTAAAACTATTTTAAAACCATTATAATCTTTCGGATTGTGACTGCCAGTGACTTGTATAGCTCCGTCAGCTTTAAAATAATTACTTGCAAAATAGAGCATCGGTGTTGGCCCTAATCCAATTCTATAAATTTGACAACCAGAATTTTTAAGTCCCTCATTAAGGTTTTCTTCCAGTGATGGGCTAGATAACCTCCCATCCATTCCAATTATTATCAATGGGTGTTTTTTATGTGGATTTTTTTCTCTAACGGTAATGCCAAAGAAAAAACCAATCATGAAGGCATCATCGTCTTTTAAGGTTTTTCCATAAATTCCTCTAATATCGTATGAGCGAAGGATTGTGCTATCAAAAGTGTGCTTATACATCAATCATAACTAACTATTTCATGTTTTAGCCAACTTTTAAGTTTTTGTTTCATTTCTGGTCGTTCAATTGAAAAACGAATGTTAGCTTGTATAAATCCTAATTTAGAACCACAGTCAAAGCGTTCTTCTGAGAATTTATATCCCACACAATCTGATTTACCTATTCTACTTGCTATAGCGTCAGTAAGTTGAATTTCATTACTAGCACCCCTATTTTGTTGTTCTAAGACTTCAAAAACGGCTGGTTCTATAATATATCTACCAACAACAGCCATGTTACTAGGGGCATTTTCTATAGAAGGCTTTTCTACAAGGCCTAAAATTTCAGTAACATTATTTTCTATAGATTTACCAGGAGATATTACACCATATGAAGAAACGTCCTTTTTTTCTACATCCATTACTGCAAGCATATTTCCAAAAGTATAATTAGCAATCATTTCTTTGATAGTGTTTCCGCCATAAATTAAGTCATCAGCAAGAATTATAGCCACTGGTTCATCTCCAATTAAATGTCTAGCACACCAAACAGCATGTCCAAGACCGGCTGGTTCTTGTTGTCTTACATAGGCGAAAGATCCAGGGATTTTGAGCATTTCTTGCGCAGTTTTAAGAGTTTGTCTTTTCCCTTTTGAAAGTAAACTGTTCTCCAATTCAAATGAGTGATCAAAATGATTTTCTATTGCTGATTTGCCCCGACCAGTTACAAAAATAAATTGTTCAATACCAGCATTAGCTGCCTCTTCTACAGCGTACTGTATGAGAGGTTTATCGACAATTGGAAGCATCTCTTTAGGCATCGACTTGGTTGCTGGAAGAAATCTTGTACCTAATCCACCAACAGGAAATATTGCTTTCTTAATTTTCATTCACAAATCCTATGATTTAGTATAATAGTTGATATGGTTATTATTTTTAAATTTTCAATCAGTTAATAACTTTATGTTTCACAAATATAAGAGGGTTTGTCATGAAAATAACAATGTTAGGAACTGGCTATGTTGGATTAGTTTCTGGAACTTGTTTTTCAGAGTTTGGTTTTGATGTATGTTGTGTAGATAAAAATAAAGACAAAATTACAAACTTAAAAAAAAATATAATACCCATCTATGAACCTGGTCTAAAAAATTTAGTTAAAAAAAACAAGGATGCTAATAGGCTCACTTTTAGTATTGATATAAAAAAAAATATAGCAGATGCAGATGTTGTTTTTATTGCTGTTGGCACACCTGCTAGGCGTGGCGATGGTTATGCTGATCTATCATATATCTATGAAGCTGCAGAAGAAATAGCAAAAAATATAATTGGGTATACAGTTGTTGTTACTAAGTCTACGGTACCTGTTGGAACAGGGAACGAAATTAAAAATATTATTAGAAAAACAAACCCAAAAGCCAATTTTGATGTGGTTTCAAATCCAGAATTTTTGAGAGAAGGTAATGCAATTGAAGATTTTATGAGACCAGATAGGGTGGTTGTTGGATGCGAAAGTGAAAAAGCCAAAGAAGTAATTTCAAAAATATACAAGCCATTATATCTTATTGAAACGCCAATTTTATTTACTGATTTAAAAACAGCTGAGTTGATTAAATATGCTGGTAATGCGTTTCTGGCTTTAAAAATTTCATATATCAATCAAATGGCAGATTTATGTGAAAAGGTCGGGGCTGATGTCCATGACGTTTCAAAAGGAATTGGTCTAGATAAAAGAATCGGTAGTAAATTTTTGCATCCTGGACCAGGTTATGGTGGATCATGTTTTCCAAAAGACACTCAAGCTCTTGTAAAAACAGCAAATTATTATGGTTCGAATATTTCTATAGTAGAAAATGTTATAAATTATAACTCTCAAAGAAAAAAAGATATGGCAGAAAAAATAATTTCTGCTTTAGGAAAAAATTACAGCAATAAGAAAATATCTATCCTAGGGTTAGCATTCAAACCAGAAACGGATGATATGAGAGAAAGTCCGTGTCTAGATATTATCCCCAAACTTCAAAAAAAGAATTTACAAATCTCTGCATTTGATCCAGTAGCCATGGATGAAGCACAAAAATTATTAAAAAACGTCCAATTTGCAGAAAGTATTGAAGATTGCATTAAAAATTGTGATGCGCTTGTAATTTTAACTGAATGGAACGAGTTCAGAAGTTTGTCACCGGAAAAATTAAAACAACATATGAAAGGAAATATTTTAATAGATCTAAGAAATGCTCTCAATCCAGATAGTTTTCATGAAAGTGGATTGAACCTTATACAAGTAGGAAGACCAAATTTGACTAGCCAGTAATATTTGTCCCAAGTGACTTGGGTCTTTTCATGCCCTCAATTAAATTAACCATTTCAATTTTTCCAGTAACTTTACCTTTTGAGTTTTCAATTGTAACTGGCTTTGAGGGTGCATCTGACATTATTTGAAGTATATCTTCTAAAACCATATCTTCTTTAACAGTAGCACCAGAACTTTTCGTATTTGTTGGTGTCATAATTGATCTTGCTTGAATGACCCTTGCTCTATTAATATCTTTTATAAAATCAGATACGTATTCATCTGCAGGATTCATTATTATTTCTTGAGGATCGCTGTCTTGAACCATGCTTCCATCGCGAAGAATTGCTATTCTATCTCCAATTTTAAGAGCTTCATCAAGATCATGTGTAATAAATATTATAGTTTTATGTAATTCACTCTGAAGATCTAAAAGTATATTTTGCATTTCTGAACGAATTAATGGATCTAAAGCAGAAAAAGCTTCATCCATTAGTAATATTTCTGCATCTGTTGCCAGCGCTCTTGCAAGTCCCACTCTTTGTTGCATACCACCTGACAGCTGCCCCGGATAATATGTTTCGTAACCATCTAAGCCCACTCTTTTAATCCATTTTTGAGCTTTTTCTGACCATTCATCTTTAGAAATATTTTGAATTGCAAGCCCGTAACCAACATTTTGTAATACTGTTTTGTGTGGAAATAAAGCAAACTTTTGAAAAACCATAGACATATTATTTTGTCTGAACTGAATAAGTTCTTTCGAAGTGAAATTTAGGATATTTGTATCGTTAAACAGTATTTCACCACTTGTTGGTTCTATTAATCTATTTAAATGTCTTATCAGAGTTGATTTGCCTGAACCAGAAAGACCCATAACAACCTGTATCTTCCCTCTATTAATATCTAGATTTATATTATTTAATCCGAGAACACAGTTTGACTTCTCAAGGAGTTCGTCTTTACTCATTCCATTTTTAACCAGATCAAGTGCATTTTTATCACCATCTCCAAAAATCTTATAAAGTTGATTTACTTTGATTAATATATTTTTTGAATTCATTATATTAATCCTTACCTTCGTTCCTATATTTTTGCATTCTCAGTCCGAATTTTTGTGTAACTCTGTCAAAAATAATTGCTAGTATAACTATAGCAAGACCATTCATTAATCCCAGTGCTAAGTACTGATTTGATATTGCTCTTAAAACTGGAAGGCCAAGTCCTTTAACCCCAATCATAGATGCTATTACCACCATTGCTAGGGCCATCATTATTGTTTGATTTACACCAGCAAATATAGTTGGTAAGGCCAATGGCATTTGAACTCCAAATAATTTCTGCCAATAATTTGCTCCAAATGAATCAGCTGCCTCTAACACGTCTTTATCTACTAACCTAATGCCTAAATTCGTTAAACGAACAATTGGCGGAATAGCATAAATACATACTGCAATCAATCCAGGAACCTTTCCGATACCTAAAAGCATCACGACTGGTATTAAATACACAAAACTAGGAATTGTTTGCATAACGTCTAAAACAGGAACTATTGCTGCTTGGACTTTATTGCTTCTTGCCATAGCAATACCTAGTGGTATACCAATTGCTATACATAGGAATGTGGCTACAAGTATAATGGCTAATGTTGACATTGTGTCTTCCCACATACCGAAATACCCAATCAACATAAAACTCAAAAAAGTTCCGACGACTATTAATATGGATCTTGAGCTTATCCAAGCAAGCAAAAGAATACTAAATATTATAACAGGCCAAGGGGTATTAATAAAAAGCTTCTCGAACCATACTAAAAACATTAGTAATGGTTCAAAAAATTCTTCAATACCTTGGCCATATTTTCTTGAAAAATCAGTGAATGCAAAATCTACAGTTTTCTTAAATTCTCTTAGATCTGATCTGCTCATGTCAGGGAAATTAAAAAACCAATCCATTTTGCATTCCTAAGATTATAAAAATAATCACTACCTCAATTTTTAAAGGTAGTGATTATGAAATTTAGTTCTAATTAGAGACCAGCTTTAACTTTTTTAGCTACGTCTGCAGAAACCCATTTTTCCCAAACGCTTCCGTGCTTTTCTAAAAACTCGAAAGCTGCATCTTTTCCAGAAGCTTTTTGTTCAGTCATAAAAACAAGCATTCCATTCATTATTTCACCTGGATAAACTCTGTTTGTAATGTAATTCATAGCGACACTAGCATTCTTTTTAAAGTTTGCTGATACTACACTATTAACTTCAGACTTAACCCAAGAAGATTTTTGTGGATTAGCACATTCTTTTTCTGGTTTTACAATGCAGTTATCCCAGTTATCTTTGCCACCAAAAGGTACACCAAAATCTAACTTGTGCATTTTATATTTTCCAATCATAGATGTTGGTGACCAGTAATAACCAAACCAATTTTCACCTCTCTCAACAGCCTTCGCCATTGAACCATCTAAGCCAGCAGCACTTCCTGGATCAACAAGAACCCATCCTTTTTTCTCCATTTCAAAAGCTCTAAAAAGGTTAGCATTAGCTAATTGGCAACCCCAACCTGCGGGACACCCAACAAAAGCTCCTTTAGATTTATCTTCAGAATATGGAAAAAGATCAGGTCTATTTAAAACATCTAAAGCCGTTTTTAGTTCTGGGTGTTTTTTAATAGTGTGAGGAGGAAGCCACCAACCTTCACCTAAACCAGTGATTGGACCTTTGTTAGCAACAATTAATCTGTTTTCACCAACAGCTTTTTTTAATGGAACTGCAACTGCATTAGCCCAAAGTTCTGGAGCAACATCAGGTGATCCTTTTTCATTCATTGACGTAAAAGTAGGCATGGTAGCACCTGAAACCAGTTCAACTTCACATCCATAACCTTTTTCTAAAATTATCTTATCTACATTGGCCATTAATTCAGCAGATGCCCAATTCATTTCTGCAATAGTTACTTTTCCACATGCAGCATTTCCTATTGTAGCCCAACTAAGGCCTACGGCTACGGTTGCTGCCATAGTAAATGCAGCTCCGAATACCCTTTTCATTTTATTCTCCTATTTCCGCTTGTAAAATAATTACAAACCTTGGTTTATTAAAATTAAAGTAAATTGAATTAAAA
>CACAAB010000039.1 GCA_902530325.1 uncultured SAR116 cluster alpha proteobacterium
AAGTAATTTTGATCGATGGTGGAATGATGGAGAAAATAAATTCAAAAAATTAATCTTTCTTTTTACAAGTTGGTGGGATGATGGTAATAATAAATTATTAAAGGCAATCTTCATATCCTTAGCATTTCATTTAATATTTGCTATTTTTTGGCTTTTGTTAAAAGGATTGAACTATATAATTTAATTACAAATAGGAAAAGAATTGAAAAAACAGGGTAAAGCACATTCATATATTTTTAAATGGTATTTTTGTGCATACATGATTATTGCAATAGCGGTTACTTACTTAGAATATGATAATTGGTTTGGCGTGTAATCTAAATTTTTCATTAAGATAACATTCTATCTTCTATACACTCTGACATTATATAATTAGACATACTACTATATTGATGTCTTTGTGTTATTGCGCTTTAAGTCTTAAAAATAAAAGCTATTGAAGCCAATTATATTTAAACATTTCCATAATCATTTATTCTTTAGTAATCAAAGTTAAATGAACAAATGTACATTACGTTCGTATAGACATTATCTACGTAATACATAATCTTAAGACAAAGCTTATATAGTAGTTTGTGTGATGAATTATTAGTAATATAACACTGAGGTGTTAATACATTGTTATTTATGCATATTATGTTTGTTTATTAATAGGTAATTTAAATTGTGAAACCAATAACTAGAGAAACTTTATTTATGAATGTAATGGAATTGGATTTTCCTTCAAAGATTGAGTTAGAACATTGGATTGCAACTTTTCAAGAAAGAATATGGACTGACGATGTAATGTCAGAACTTTCTAGAGCTGGCCTCATTAGAACGACAGTCTCGTAAGTTTGGAACAAAGAAAATCATAGACTTACAAGAACTTTTGAATACTAAACTGAGAAAGCATATAGAGACTGTCAAAAAATAATTGAAGAGAAAATTGTTCCAAAAGTAGGAAAAATTATAACACAAAATATAGGAATAATAGAGGAATTGTTATTTATGATTACAGAAGTTGATTCATAATTTGAAAAATACGTTTCCGATCACCATATATACCTTCATTCTAGATAAGAATATAAAATTTTTTTAAATAGGTTTTCAATAATTTTTCATTATTGATTATCTTTGACCTTTGTGATTTAGTAATAAAGGAGTATTCGTTTGTTTTGTGTCTTTTTAAATGTTAGATATTCTAATCCTAAATTAATGCATGTTGGTCACCAATATGTAGCATCAAATTTTGATCCTTCAACTTTAAAAGGACTTCTTGCTGTTGATGCTTATCATATTTCTCCTGATAAGGGACTTGGTATTTTTACTTTTGATAACCAGATCAATCTCGAAAAACATATCCCTATTTTAAAAGATTTTTTTAAAGATTATGAAGATAGGTTTTCTTGCAAAGCAAGTGTTGAAACTGGCATAGTCAATGAGGAGTTAGATTATAAAGCTAACAAATAAGATTTTGATGTTAATTTTATTTATTATCAAAATTATTTGAAAATTTTCTAAAATTCTTCAAAATTTAAATTTAATTTGTCTTAATTAGAGGAGATCAATAAATGTCAAAATATTTAATCCATATCCACAGTGGACCTGAATTAAAAAATAAAGCTACACTTGGAATGCTAGTTGCTGTCACAGCATTTAAGAAAGGTGAAGAAGTTAATATATTTTTAGCTGCAGATGGTACACATTTACTTAATATAAAAAGTGAAGGTGAAGTGGTAGGCCAAGGTACAGGTGATTTAAAAACTCATTTAGATGAACTAAAACAAAATGGGATTAAATTATATGTATCTGGCATGTCTGCTAAAGCAAGAGGCTATGATGAAAGTTTATTAAACGGTTTCAATGCTGAGTTTGCCATGCCTGACAAACTTTTAGTACTATCATCTGAAAGTGATAATGTTCTATGTTATTAAATTTAAGTTACAGAATTAATTATTAATTCCTATAAAAGTACTTAAAACAAACCCTTATTACTTACTATCAATTAATTGAAATAAACTAAATGATATTGCTAAATAATTTTGTAAATCTAATTAAAAAAATATTTAACAGTTTTGACTAGCCTATATCTTTTATTACTCGTGACATTTTTTGACAATTACCTCATCTGGTGTACAAACTTACTAAAACAATGATAAATTTAGACTTTAACGTTTATTATAGATTTTATTTAGATATAAATATGCACAATTATAAAAATGTAAACGTTGATAAAATAGCAAATATTTATTTTGAAGGAAATGTAATTAGTAGAAATATCTTTTTGAAAGATGGTTCTAGAAAAACACAAAGAGTGATGTTGCTGGTTATTATGAATTTAACACAGAAGAAAGAGAGCTTATGGAAATTATTTCTGGAAAATTAAATTTAAAACTTCAAAATGATGAAGAATGGAAATTAATAAAAAATGGAATGTATTTTAACATACCCAAAAATTCTACATTCAAACTGGAAGTTTTAGAATTAGTCAACTACACTTGCTCATACTTTAATGATTAATATAATTTTTCATTAGTGAAGAAAATGTAATTGGTTTTGAAGAGTCATAAGTAAAAAAACAGATATGTTCATTTTTTTAAAAATTATAATTACTGCGTTTGTAATAGTAATTGTCTCAGAGATAGCTAAACTTAATGATAGAATAGGTGGATTAGTAGCTGCTTTACCCATAACAACTTTATTAATTTTATTTTGGATGCATTACGAAAATAATTCAATAGAAAAAATATCTAATCATGTGTCTTATACGCTTTTATATGTGCTTCCTACACTGCCAATGTTTCTGGTTTTTCCTTATTTAATAAATAAGTTTGGTTTTTACTGGTCAATTATAATAAGTGTATTCATAACTACTTTTTTTATAGTTTTAGTCCATTTTTTAACTAAAAAATATGGGTATAAGATTTTATAAATTTATTTGAATATTAATCTGAAGGTATTAGGGTAATTAAAACTTTAATAGACTTAATCTTAGGTTATAAGTAATTTATGCATTTAGATTATTTTGAAACTTTTACTGTAACCGTAATATTTTTTTCTGTTTTTCTGGGTGGTATAGTTAAAGGATCCGTAGGAATTGGAATGTCTATGTTTTCCGTTCCAATAATAGCATTTATTCTACCTCCTACTAAAGCAATGATGCTTTTGTGTTTTCCAGTAATAGCAACGAATCTTATTCAAATGAACATACAAAAAGGAATAGGTGATTATAGATTTTTGCCAATGTTCTTAATGCTTTTTGTTGGAATATTAATTGGTGGAAAGCTAATTTTAAATCTCAACTTTCAGACAATTTCAATTATTATTGCATTAACTATCATTTTTTTTACATTAATAAATTTTTTTGGATTAAATTTAAAAAATATTAAACAAAAAAAAGAAAAAATATTATCTATAATTATTGGATTTTTCTCAGGTATATTAGGTGGGTTGTCTACATTTTATGCACCACCCATAATTACATTTTTAGTTTCATTAAATTTAGAAAAAGAAAGTTTTATAAGAACGACAGCGACAATGTATTTTTTAGCTTCAATACCATTGTACTCTTCACTTGTTTATCATGGCTTAGGTAATTTTTATGATTTATTGATAAGCCTCGTTATAACTATTCCAGCATTGTTGGGGCAGTATTTTGGAACTAAAATTAGAATGAAGTTATCAAATGAAATCTTTAGAAAAAGTATTTTATCAATTTTAATAATTATTGGATTTTCACTATTAATTAAAAATTTATAAAATCTTATTAATATAGCCAACTTTTTAAGTAATCATTTTCCAAATTAATTTTTTCTATTAATCTTTTTACTACATCTCCAATAGATATTATCCCAATCAGGTTTTCTCCTTCTATAATCGGAATATGTCTAATTTTATTTAACGTCATAATATCCATTAGCTTGTCTGATTTTGTATATTTAGTGCATGTTATAACCTTATAGGTCATAATAGTATTCACTGGAGTTTTTTTTAAATTAATCTTAATGTCATTAGCCAATTCACGAATAATATCTCTTTCAGAAACAATACCACATAATGTTTTTTTTTGGTTTTTAACAATTGGTAATGCACCTATATTATTTTTAGCTAATAGATTAATTGCATCGTAGATTGTATTATTTTCATTTAGGGAAATAACGTCTCTGCCCAATAGCTTTGAGATAAGGACATTTTCATTTTTTGAAGTCATTTTATACTCCTTAAAAAAATGTTAATATTTTAAAGTTTAAATAATATTTTATTATCGAGACAATGTTTAGTTTTTTTAGTTAACTAATTAATCAAAAGCTATGACGTTGGCATATTTTATTGTGTATACCCTAATTAAATAGATTTATTAACAATTTCATAAGATTATGTAATATAGAATTTCTGGAATTTTATTATATTTTTTTGTATTTAATTTATAACGTAGTCATTAATAAATAAAAATATATTTCTGGTATTAACATTATGCATAATATAGCTGTTCTTTTAAGTGGTAATGGTTCCAATTTGAAAGCTATAATAGATAAAGGTATAAATATAAGTTTTGTAGCATCTAATAATTCTAAAGCTTTGGGTTTAAAGATAGCAAAAAATGCAAATATACCATCATATTCTTGGAAAAACATCTCAGAGTTTGAAGAAAAAGTATTAAAGTTAATCATTGAGTATGATGTTAAATTATTAGTACTTGCTGGTTATATGAGATTGTTAAGTAAAAATTTTGTGAATTCTTTACCATCTAAATTTATAGTAAATGTTCATCCATCTTTATTGCCAAAGTACAAAGGTATGAATGCCATTAAACAAGCAATTGACGATTGTGCTGAGTATACAGGTGTAACAATACATTATGTAGATGAGGGTATGGATAGTGGATCTATAATTAAACAAAATAGTATTAAAATAAATGAGATTGATACAGTGGAAACTTTAAGAGACCGTTTGCAAGCTATAGAACATTGTCTTTATTCAGATACAATAAAGTCTATTTTAATTAAGGATTAACAAGATTAAAATTTAAATATATTTTATTACTTTATAGTTAAAATTATCTAATTTATAACTTTACTTTTAGTGGAAGGTTAAAATTTAAACCATGAATATTGGAAAAGCGTCTAAATTGTCAGAGTTAACAGTAAAAGCTGTTAGATATTATGACAACATTGGTCTTGTAAAACCACGTCAAAATATCTTCTCAGGATATCGTGAATATAACGAAGAAGATGTTTTAAAATTAAAATTTGTAGGTAAAGCACGAAAATTTAATTTTAGTATAGATGAATGTCGGGAATTATTATCCTTATACGAAAATAAAAGTAGGCCTAGTAAAGATGTAAAGAAATTAACCTTAGAGAAAATTGCTCAAATAGATAAAAAGTTAAACCAATTAAAAAATTTAAAAGATGAATTAACTTATTTAGCAGATAATTGTCATGGGGATGATAGACCAAATTGTCCAATACTAGACGCTTTATCAAAAAAATGAAAAATCTTTCAGATACAACTGTATCAATAATCTTAATGATTATCTCTGGTTTTAGCTTCATAGTAATGCATAGTGCAGCAAAATTTTTATCAGATGAAATTCATATTTTTGAAATTTCATTTCTTAGATGTGCACTTGTAATAGTTATACTAGCTCCAATTATATTTAAGGAAGGAAAATCTATTTTTGTAACAAAACAACCTAAATTTCAGCTATATAGAATTATTACCAATTCAATTGCTATGCTTTGTTTTTTTTATGGTTTAACAATAACAACATTATCGGAAGTAACAGCTCTTAATTTAACAGTCCCCATTTTTACTACACTCCTAGCATTCTTATTTTTAAGAGAAAAACTAAAAAAACAGAGGGTAATTGCTCTTTTAGTAGGTTTTTTTGGTGCTATAATAGTTTTGAGACCCGATATTTCAATTAATATTGGAGGCATTTTTATACTCATTTCGTCGCTAATTTGGTCAGTTTCTCTGATTTTTATAAAAAAATTAACCGAAACAGACTCCCCAGTAACAATATCTCTTTATGCAGGTGTTGGGTTGATACCAGCAACATTTGTAGCTGCATATCCTTACTTTATAATGCCAAATCTATATCAATTTTCGATAATATTCTTTATTGCACTAACCGGGACTATTGCTCAAACACTTTTAAATAGTGCATTTAAAAGAGGAGAGTTAGCAATTTTACTACCCCTAGATTATTTAAAGTTAATATGGTCTGTTTTAATCGGATATACTATTTTTGTAGAAAGCACACCTTATACTCTATGGATTGGTGGCTTTTTAATTGTTGGTGCATCTTCTTACATAGCATGGAAAGAGAGAGGCTAAAATTTATAATTTAACTAACTGTTTACCTAAATTTAAACCATTTAAAATATTAACGAGCGAAGCTGGAGCACTTTCTATTCCATCACTTATATCTTCTTCGCTAACTAACTTGCCTTCAACGTACCATTGAAGTAATTTATTATAAATTTCTTGGTATTTTCTAAAATAGTCTAGAACTAATAATCCTTCAATTTTAGCCCTTTTAATGAGTAAAGTTCTGTTAACCCTTGGACCAATTGGTATTGGAAATGACGGCATCCCTATTGTTCCACATATTACAATTCTAGCTTTAATATTTAAATTTTCCATTACAGCATCAAATTGTGTACCACCAACATTATCAAAAAAACAGTCTATTCCGTTAGGAGCTATTTTCTTTAAACTATTAGATAAGTCATTTACTTGTTTATAATTTATAACTTCATCAAATCCAAACTTACTTTTACAGATAGTTGCTTTTTCATTTGTACTAGTGAGGCCTATTGTTCTACAACCATAAATTTTTGCTAACTGACCAACAGCTGATCCTACACTACCTGCAGCAGTTGTAACTAATACAACATCATTTTTTTTTGGCTTACATATATCAATTAATCCTGTAAAAGCAGTTATTCCGTTCAAACCTAAAACTCCTAAATTCTTAGATATAGGAGCTAATGTTGGATCAATTTTTATTTGAATTTTACTTTCATCAACTATAGAAAATTTTTGCCAACCCAACCAACCAACTACATATTCATTTACTTTAAAATTTTTGTTTTTTGAGAATATAATTTTACCTACACCAAAACTCCGCATAGTACTATTTATAGGGACTGGCTCAGAATAGTTGCCAGTATCACTTATCCAGCCTCTCATTGCTGGATCTACGGATACGTATTCTACTTCTACAAGAAATTGACTATCTCCAATTTCGTCAATTTCATCTGTTATATATTGAAATAAGTCCTCAGTCACAGTTTTAATTGGGCGTTTTTTTAATATAATTTTCCTATTAACTAAGTTTTTAATAATTTTCAAAATCTCCTCTAATTCATTTAGTCTTTAATATGAAAACTTAAAACTAAAGAATTTTTTAACTTTAATAATTAATTAATTATTTTAACAACATTAGAAGATTTCAATTTTCCAATGTCATTAGCTCTATTTACAACACTTTGAAAAGCTTCTGACATACCAATTCTATCAATAATGTCACCCATAGATATAAAAGACGAATAATAATAAACTACAAATAAAGAATCCATCTTGTCTGCAATTATCGGATAAAGGGCAAAAACTTTAGTATCTTCATCTTTACCTATTTCTTCAACTTCTTCGAGTAAGATTTTTGTCTCTGGAATATATTTTCTATCCACATCGTACTCTCGTATTAGAAGTACATTATGATTAGGTGAGGGTTGTCCGTGAATACTTCTGTAAACTTCGGGACCAACTAAATGCCCAGATGGATCATCCTCTCTTGTACTCATCATTTTAATAATTTCTTTATCTTTACTTAATTCTGTAAAGGACTTAGTTGCAGAAGTCATATCAGGATAAATTGCTGTTAATTGAAAGCAATTATTTAACTCACCTCCAATAAATGTACCTAACCTTGCTTTAACTCCATTATTAACCATTATATCTTTATATTTAGTAGCTCTTTCTAATGCTATTTTTGATTTACCCATTATTGG
>CACAAB010000040.1 GCA_902530325.1 uncultured SAR116 cluster alpha proteobacterium
AGCCAACAATTAAAAAAATTTTGGTAAAAATAAAAAATATTTTAAAACAAGACATTTTGGTATATTCCAATTATAAGTTTATTTTTTACAGGTTTTTTTAAATCAAAACAAGGAATGATGTTTATATTTAATGTTATCATAGATATTGTAGAGTATTTCTGTGAATTATTGGAGCACTTTTAATGTTAAGCAAACTTACATCTAAATTTTTTGGTTCTTCTAATGAAAGACAAATAAAAAAATACAAACCTATAATTGATCAAATTAACACTTTAGAAGATGAGTTAAGCAACTTGTCCGATGAACAATTAAAGTTAAAAACAATAAATTTTAAAGATAGATTATCAAAAAATGAAAGTTTAAATAATATTTTACCACAAGCCTTTGCAACTGTTAGAGAAGCTTCAAAAAGAACATTAAAACAAAGACATTTTGATGTTCAGTTGACAGGGGGCTTAGTCCTTCATGAGGGCAAAATAGCTGAAATGAAAACTGGTGAGGGAAAAACTTTAGTTGCAACTTTGGCATGTTATTTAAATGCTTTAGAAGGTAAAGGTGTTCATGTGGTAACTGTAAATGATTATTTGGCCAAAAGAGATTCAGAATGGATGGGTCAAATATATAAGTTTTTGGGTTTAACAGTCGGTTGTGTTGTTTCAGAAATGAATGATGATCAAAGACGAATTGCTTATAATGCTGATATTACGTATGGAACTAATAATGAATTTGGATTTGATTATTTGCGTGACAACATGAAATATGATCTAGCTGATATGGTTCAGAGGCCATTTAATTTTGCCATTGTAGACGAGGTTGATTCTATTTTGATTGATGAAGCTAGAACACCTCTTATCATTTCAGGTCAGTCTGAAGATTCTTCGATTTTGTATAAATCAATTGATAAATTTATTCCATTACTAGAGAAAGACGACTATGAATTGGATGAGAAACAAAGAACTTGCAACCTAACTGATAGTGGAATTGGCAACATAGAAAAGGCATTGAGAGCAGATAATATTATTAAAGAAGGAAATTTATTTGATGTGAAAAACATTTCATTATTACATCATATAAATCAAGCACTAAGAGCTCATAAACTATTCAAAAAAAATACACATTATATGGTTAAGAACGATAATGTTGTAATTATAGATGAGTTCACAGGACGTGCAATGGAGGGTAGACGTTTTGGCGAAGGACAACATCAGGCAATTGAAGCTAAAGAAAAAGTTTCCGTACAACCTGAAAATCAGACTTTAGCTAGCGTTACATTTCAAAATTATTTTAGAATGTATCCAAAATTAGCAGGAATGACTGGTACAGCTCTTACAGAAGAAGGAGAGTTTTCTGAAATTTATAACTTACAAGTTATTGAAATTCCTACCAATTTGAAAATAGCAAGAGAAGATAAAAATGATGAAATTTATAAAACAAATGAAGAAAGAGATGAAGCTGTAATAAAATTAATTGAGGAATGTCAAAACAATCATCAGCCAGTTTTAGTTGGAACAGTATCAATTGAAAAGTCAGAAATTCTATCAAAATTATTAACCGCAAAAAAAATTAAGCACGAAGTTTTGAACGCAAAATTTCATGAACAAGAAGCACAAATAATTGGTTATGCAGGCATGCCAGGAGCAGTTACTATAGCTACAAACATGGCAGGTAGAGGAACTGATATTCAATTAGGTGGAAACCTAGAAATTAGACAAGCCAACGAAATTAAAACATTTTCAAAAGAAAATAATGAGATCAATAGTTTAAAATTTGATATTGAAGAAAAGAAGAAAATTGCTCTCGATGCTGGTGGTTTGTATGTGATAGGTACTGAACGTCATGAGAGTCGAAGGATTGATAATCAACTAAGGGGAAGAACAGGCAGGCAAGGTGATCCAGGAAAATCTAAGTTTTTATTATCTCTTCAAGATGATTTAATGAGAATATTTGGATCAGACAGACTTGAAACTATGCTTGGCAAACTTGGGCTGGAAAAAGGTGAAGCTATTGTTCATCCATGGATTAATAAAGCTGTCGAGAAAGCTCAAGCTAAAGTTGAATCTCATAATTTTGAGATAAGAAAACAACTTTTGAAATTCGATGATGTCATGAATGATCAAAGAAAAGTAATTTTTGATCAAAGAAAAGAAATTATGAGATCAGATGATATAAGTGAAATGATTACTGATATGCGCTATGAAGTTATTGAAGCAATTGTTTACAAATCTATACCTGATCAAAGTTATCACGATGAATGGGATGCAGAAACTCTTTCTACGGATGTCAAAAATTTTTTAGGTCTTACTGTTCCAGTTAATGAGTGGGTTAAAGAAGATGGAATAATTGAAAAAGAAATTATAAGTCGTCTTAATGAATTATCTAACAAATTTATGGCAGAACGTGCAATTAATTTTGGTGTTGAAGTTTTTAGGCAGGCAGAAAAAACTCTTTTATTGCAGGTTTTAGATCAGGGTTGGAAAGATCATTTGCTGATGTTAGATCAAATGAGGCAATCGATAGGGTTAAGGGCTTATGCGCAGAAAGATCCTTTAAATGAATATAAAAGAGAATCTTTTGAATTATTTGAAGATATGCTTGATAAATTGAGGAAAACCATTACATCAGTTCTATCATTTATAGAAATACAACAAGAAGATACTTCAGAAAAAGAAATTTTTAATGAACCAAAAGATACTACAAATAAGAAAATTCCAAGAAATGCAATTTGTCCTTTATGCGCTTCTGGAAAAAAATATAAACATTGCTGTGGCAAGTTCTAAGAATTATGATTAAATATAAATTAAAATGTAAATCTAAGTATTGTTCACAAGAAGAAGAGTTTGATGGCTGGTTTCAAAACATAGAAGCTTTTGAAAAGCAAAAAACTCAAGGCTTGATTAACTGCCCAATTTGTGGTGGAGATAAAATCGTAAAATCTTTAACCACACCTAGTCTTAAAATAGCTAAAAGTCAAAACATAAAAGATAATAAAAATGACATTAATATAACTACAACGGTTGAAAGTAATATACTACCTAATGAAAACCTAAATAATATTTCAACAATTTTAAGAACTATAAAAAAAGAGATCCAAAAAAATTCTACTTTTGTGGGTAATGAATTTGTATCTCAGGTCCGTTCTATGAAGGAAGGAAAGATTAAAGAAAAGCCAATTCATGGTAATGGCACAAATACAGAAATACAGGAATTGAAAGATGAGGGCATTGATGTAGTAAGTGTTCCCTGGATTCATGACGATCACTAGTTTATATTTTTATACCAGCTGCCCCATAATTGATCTCTAAATTTGATGTTAGTTTGAAAACTCCAAACTCCTTATTTATTATATTTCCAAACTCGAACGTTGGTTTAAAACCTACAAAATTATCCAAAATAATATTATGAACTTCTGCTTCTTTAGCCAATGTTTCGGGTGACACTAACTTTTGGATGTCATGTGTTCCTACAGGTACAATTTTTAAAATGTTTTCTGCAAAATATTTTCCTAATAATATTCCTAAAAAAGATTTGTTAATCGTAGTAAATATAACCACTCCTCCGGAGCGACATAAATTTTTAATATCCGATAAAAATTTGTTTCTATTGCCTACATGTTCAATTACTTCAGAAGCAATGACCATATCAAATTTGTTTAAAAAGGTTTCTTTTTTTAATTTTAGTAGTTTGCTAGTTGTAATACATTTATAATTAATTTCTAATCGACTTTTTTTTGCATGCTCTTTTGCAACTTTTATTGAACTTTGAGAGGCATCAATCCCAGTTACAATAGCTCCTAATCTACACAATTTTTCAGATAAAATTCCGCCCCCACAACCAATGTCTAAACAATTAACACCATGTAGAAGATTGGTTGGTGTCTTATTTTTATTTATAATTCTATTTGCATTTTGTATTATAAATTCAATCCTTGCGTTTGACATTTTGTGTAAGGCTGAAAATGGACCAGAATTATCCCACCATTTGTTGCTTAATGAAGAAAATTGTTCTATTTCTTTTTTGTCTACGGTATTAGTCATTATGTTTTTTTGATTAATTAATATTTTTAGAGGGTAACAGAAATTTGAATCTTGTGGTATTAAAATTTGGAGGTACGTCCGTTGCAGATGTACCTCAAATAAAAAAAATTGCTTTGAAAATTAAAAACGAAGTTGATCAAGGGAATAAAGTCATTGTTGTTGTTTCTGCAATGGCTGGTGTAACAAATAGTTTAATAGACTTAACCAAAAGTGCATCAGACAAACCACTTAGTTCAGAATATGATGTGGTGTTATCTACAGGTGAACAAGTTACTTCAGCTCTTTTAGCCATTTCATTGGACAACATAAATATAAAAGCACGTTCTTGGTTAGGTTGGCAAGTACCAATAATTACTGATAAATCACATGGTAAGGCAATTATAGAAGAAATTAAAACAGATCAGATATTGGAATTCTTAAAGCAAAGTCAAGTTGCTATAATTTCTGGGTTTCAAGGTATTTCAAAAGAAAATAGGATTTCAACCTTAGGAAGGGGAGGCTCAGATACCTCTGCTGTTGCAATAGCTGCATCATTTTCAGCACAACGTTGTGATATTTACACTGATGTTGACGGTGTTTATACGACTGACCCAAGAATAGTTAAAAATGCAAAAAAACTTAATCAAATTACATATGAAGAAATGTTAGAATTAGCTTCTCAAGGTGCTAAGGTTCTTCAAACTAGATCCGTGGCACTAGCAATGAAATATAATGTTAAATTGAGAGTTCTTAGTAGCTTTGAAGATTTGCCTGGAACTTCCATTATAAAAGAGGAAAAAAATATGGAAAAAACTGAAATAAGTGGAATCGCTCATAGTTTAAATGAAGCTAAAATAACATTGTCTGGTGTGCCAGATAAACCAGGTCAGGCTGCAGAAATTTTTGGTGCCCTAGCAAAATATTCAATTAATGTTGATATGATTGTACAATCTTCTTCTATAAACCATGAAGCTACTGACATTACTTTCACAATTCCAGAAACTGATTTGATGATAACAGAGAGTACAATTAAAAAAATACAACAAAAGATTGGTTTCAAGAAATTCATTACTGAAAGAAATGTAATTAAAATCTCAGTTGTTGGAAATGCTATGAGAACTCAGTCGGGTATTGCAAAAACCATGTTTGAAACTTTAGCAAATAATAATATTAACATTCATGTCATTTCAACTAGTGAAATAAAAATTTCTGTTCTTATATCATCAGATTATTATGAGCTTGCAATGAGATCACTACATTCTGCTTTTGGCTTAGATGTTTAATTATTTATAGTAAATTTTTAAACTTTTGTGCCGTTAAAACAAATGTTGATTTAAAAAGTAACTCAATATAAAATATTCCACCGTAAGGAGAAAAAATGTCCGGTGAAAAAGGAAATAACAAAAAAAATTCACTTTTGGAGCAAGAAAAAAAAGTAGACAATTCAGTTTCAGATGCAATCAATGCAGCATTTGATAACGTTGAACTATCTACAGTCGGTAAATTGTGCCTTGATGCGAGGTTAAACAAAAGTTTAACCCAAGAGCAAGCTGCAGCCTTATTGAAGGTAAGAGTTCAAATTATAAAAGATTTTGAAAATGGAGAACAAATTGATTTACCTGGGTTGGCTTACAAAATTGGATTTGTTAGATCTTACGCGCGTTTGTTAGATTTAGATGGAGATTTATTAGTTAAAGAATTTAAAGATAGTTTAGAATTAAGTTCCTTTAAAGAAGAATACAAATTTCTTACTCCAGAGTTAAACAAAAATAATATCATGCCTATAGGAGCAATTGTATCAGTATTTATAGCTATCTTATCTTATACGGGGTGGTATTATAGTGACAGAAGTAACAAGATTGAAGAGCTTTCAGACGAAAAAATAGAAAATATAGCTAATAAATCAGCCGAAATTGAAAATAATAGTTATGTAATAGTAGAAGAGAACCTTAATTCCATTATTTCCCCTCCGAAAACTAATTATGATGAACAAAACATTAAGGTATCTAACAATATAACAAACTCGAATGAGTTAAATGTTAAAAATACAATTTCAAAAAATGCTGAAATTTCAGATAGTGAACTAATTAAAAAAGATAATAAAATTGATCATAATTCAAACGAAAAGCATACTAGTGAGATGTCTGCAACTGCTAATGAAAGAGATCCTAGTACGGAGATGGTCTTAAAAGCTACAGGTAATAGTTGGGTTGAAATCGAAGATTTAGATGGCAACATACTTATGACCAGACTAATGAGGCCAGGTGAAACATATGTTGTTCCAAATATAAGTGGATTAACATTTAATACTGGAAATGCTGGTGCTCTGTCTTTGTCACAAGGCGATTTGATTGTTCCAAAATTAGGTGAGATAGGTGAAATAATTACTGCTCGACCCTTAAACATTAAGAATTTTTCTAAGCAAAACTAATTTGATTAATTCCAAATTAAAATCTTATTAACTTCTTAAAATTTTTTAAATTTAAGGATATAATTATGAACATAAGGCCTTACAGGCAAATACAACGAAGAAAATCTAGGAAAATTAAGGTAGGTAATATTTTTGTTGGAGGTGGCGCCCCTATAACTGTTCAAACAATGACGAATACTAAAACTACTGATATTGACGCTACGTTAGAGCAAATAAACTCTACTGTTGAAGCTGGTGCAGACATTATACGAATTTCTTGTCCTGACAAAGAATCAACTTTAGCCCTAAAAAAAATAATTAAATCTTCACCAATTCCCGTTGTGGCTGATATACATTTTCACTACCTGAGAGCTATAGAAGCAGCAGATGCTGGAGCTGCTTGTTTGAGAATTAATCCTGGAAACATTGGTAATGCTTACAAAGTTAAAGAAGTTATTAATGCAGCAAAACAAAATGATACCTCCATAAGAATTGGTGTTAATGCCGGTTCCTTAGAAAAAAATATCTTAGACAAATATGGTGAACCAACACCTGAAGCACTCGTGGAATCTGCTCTAAATCATGTTCGTATACTCAAAGATCATGATTTTCACCAATATAAAATAAGTGTAAAGGCCTCAGATATTTTTCTTGCAGTCGCCGCTTACAGTCAACTAGCAGAATTAGATGATTGCCCCCTTCATATAGGTATTACTGAAGCAGGTAGCTTGAGATCAGGAACGGTAAAATCTTCAATAGGGTTAG
>CACAAB010000041.1 GCA_902530325.1 uncultured SAR116 cluster alpha proteobacterium
TGATAAAGAGGAAAAAATGGACTTTAACGAGAAAAATGCAACAGAAGCTGTCTTGAATAGTTTTGCTGGAATCAAAGATAATAGACTTAAAGAAATTATGAGTTCTATAATTACTCATTTACATGAAGTGGTTAAAGAAGTTGAGCCAACTGAAGAAGAATGGATGAAAGCAATAATGTTCTTAACAAAGACAGGCCACATGAGTGACGATAGAAGGCAAGAATTTATACTTTTATCTGACGTCTTGGGTGTTTCAATGTTACTAGATGCCATTAATAATAGAAAGTCTAAAAACGAAACAGAAACTACAGTTTTGGGCCCGTTTCATACTCCATCTTCAAAAATGAATAATGGTGATAATATTGCAAATAACGTCGAGGGTTAAAATTGTATTGTAAAAGGAAAGATTGTTGATGTTAACAATAACGCAATTTCAGGAGCAAGTATTGAAGTATGGCAATCTGGTCCAGATGGATTATATGACGTTCAAAAAGAAGGAAATTTAGTTGATTTAAGGGGTACTTTCATGTCTCAACATGATGGATCGTATATGTTTAGGATTGTTAAACCACAATATTATCCTATACCTGTAGATGGCCAGTTGGGGATCTTTTGAACAGTTTAGACAGACATCCATTTAGACCAGCGCATGTTCATTTTATGGTAAAAGCAAATGGTTATAAAGATCTTGTAACACATGCATTTATAGATGGAGATAAATATTTAGAGAGTGATACTGTTTTTGCCGTTAAAAAAAGTTTAATTAGAAAACTTGAAGAGGGATTTGATGAAAAAAATAATAGCAAACGCTTCTTTTTAAATTTTGATATTGTTATGGAAAGCATAAAAAAAGGTGCTTAATTAGCACCTTTTTATTTTAATGAGATTGATTGCTTTACAGTCTTGAGGCAACATTCTCCCAATTCACAAGATTATCAACAAAATTCTTCAAGTAGACAGGTCTTTTGTTTCTAAAGTCTATGTAATATGAATGTTCCCATACATCACATCCTAGAAGTGCAGTTTGTCCAAAGCAAACTGGATTAACACCATTTTCAGTTTTAGTTACTTTTAAACTTCCATCTTTGTCTTTTACAAGCCAGCACCAACCAGAACCAAATTGAGTTGCACCAGCATTACAGAAATCTTCTTTAAATTTATCCACGCTTCCAAATGATTCAGTTATAGCATTTTCTAATTCTGAAGGCATGCCCACTTTTGATGGTCCCATCATTTGCCAAAATTGCTCATGGTTCCAATGTTGTGAAACGTTATTAAAAATTCCATTTTGAGCCACACTACTTGCGTCGTATGTACCTACAATTATATCTTCTAAACTTTTATTTTCCCATTCGGTACCTTTAAGCAAGTTGTTACCGTTGTCTACATATGCTTTGTGATGAATATCATGGTGATATTCCATTGTTTCTTTACTCATACCATGCTCTGCAAGTGCATCTATTGCATACGGTAATTCTGACAATACTAAACTCATAAAATTCTCCTGATTTGTTTTTTATAGAAATAATTATAATTGCTAGTTTTACAAGTAATTAATTATAAAACATTGATTTTGATTATCATAAATTCTAATTTGATTTAAGTCATCATAAAATGTAATGATTTTTAAAATTTTAGGGGAGTCCAATGACACAAAGAGTAATAGAATTAACTGACTTTGGTGCTGCAGAAAATATGAAGCTTAGAGAAGCTGATATACCAACACCAGGTCCTGGGCAGATTGTTGTTAAAAATAAAGCTATTGGTTTAAACTATCTAGATACTTATTTTAGAACTGGATTATACCCTTGGCCAAATCAAGAAAAAATAAAGGTTCCAGGATCAGAGGGTGTAGGTCATGTTCATTCTGTTGGAGCGGATGTTAATTTTTTAAAAGAAGGTGATAAGGTATCTTATGTTACTCCTGTTGGGGCATATGCAGAATATGCATTAATTAATGCTGCGCATGCAGTAGAGATCAAAGTAGATGTAGATGATCATGATGTAGTTGCAAGTACACTTAAAGGATTAACTACACATTATTTGCTTCACTTAACATTTAAATTAGAAAGTGGCATGACTGCTCTTGTTCACGCTGCTGCTGGTGGCGTTGGTCAATTGATGGGGCAATGGGGTAGTGAAATTGGCGCTACTATGATTGGAACAGCAGGTGGTCCTGAAAAAGTAGAAGCGGCTAAAAAAGCTGGTTACCAACACGTAATTGACTACAGTAGTCAGGATTTTGTTGCTGAAGTAATGAGCATTACAAATAACCAAAAATGTGATGTTGTTTATGACAGTGTTGCAAAATCAGTTTTTCCTGGATCTTTAGATTGTCTGAAGCCTAGAGGTTTATGGGCATTATTTGGGCAAGCATCAGGACCTATTACTGATTTTAATTTAGCCATGTTGTCTGCAAAAGGTTCTTTATTTGCAACTAGACCAACTTTATTTACTTATATCGCAAATAGAGATGAGTATAACGATGCTTCCTATCAACTCTATAGTAGAATTGCTGATGGAAGATTAAAAGTGGCTATTCATGACAGAATACCATTAGAAAAAATCGTGGATGCACACAATTTGCTTGAAGGTAGAAAAACTAAAGGTGGAATAGTAATTACTCTTTAAATGTAAGGATAAGAATGTGATAGATTTGTATACTTGGCATACACCGAATGGAAGAAAAGTATCTATAATGCTAGAAGAAATAGGAATGACATATAATGTGTTTTCTATAAATATAGCGAAGGACGAACAGTTTCAACCTCACTTCTTAGAGGTTTCTCCAAACAATAGAATTCCAGCAATAGTGGATAAAGAAAATAATAATTATTCGCTTTTTGAATCAGGTGCAATTCTAATGTATTTGGCTGAAAAAAGTGGAAAATTAATTAATAAATCTAATTCTGATGAATATTATAGAACCATTGAATGGTTAATGTGGCAAATGGGAGGTGTAGGTCCAATGTTTGGTCAAGTGCATCACTTTGTTAAATATAACAAAGGAAAGTCTGCTTATGCTGAAGAGAGATATTCTAAAGAAGCAAGAAGATTATATGGTGTTATGGATAAACGTCTTGGTCAGCATCAATATATTTCTGGAAAAGAATATAGTATTGCTGATATTTCAATATGGCCATGGACTGCTAGATTTGATTGGCAGGAAATTGATCTTAGTGAATATAAAAATGTCACTAGGTGGTACAAAGAAATGGCAGATAGGCCAGCTGTCCAAAAAGGTTGGCTTGTTCCGCAAAATGATCAATTAATTCCATCACCATGATTTAGTAATAATTTGGCTATTAAAATTTCAATTGCTGGGCTTGGTTGGTGGGGAAAAGTGATGATCGAAAGATTGTCACGTTCCAATAAACTTGAAATCGTAAATTTAATTGATCCTTTTCCAGATCAAGAGGCTTTAAAATTAGCTAAAACTAACAATCTTGAAATTTACAAGGATTTTGATACGGCATTAAATTCAAAAACATTTGATGCCATAATTCTATGTACACCTAATTCTTTTCATATGGAGCAAACACTTATAGCTTCAAAATTGGGAATACATGTTTTTTGTGAAAAGCCTCTTTCATTAAAATCATTTGAAGTTAAAGAAATGATAAGTGCCTGTAACCAAAATGGATTAGTTCTTGGCGTTGGTCATGAAAGACGATTTGAAAAGGGATGGATGAGATTAAAAGATATTATAAATGGAAATAAACTGGGGAACATCATGCACGCTGAGGCACATTTCAGCCATGATAAATTAGCCAACCTTCCAGCAGATAATTGGAGGGCTGATCCAAAATTTGCGCCTGCTGCTGGAATGACAGGCATGGGAGTGCATTTAACAGATCTTATGATTTGGTTATTTGGCCCAGTAGACAAAGTTTTTGCTTCTACTGCGAAAAGGGCTCTGAAATTTAAAACAGGTGATGTGGTTACAGCAAGTTTACAACACTCTTCTGGTCTTAATACTCAAATCACAGCAATATTAAAGACGCCCCACTACCAAAGAGTAACCATTTGGGGAGAAAGTGGCTGGGTTGAATTAGTTGACAGTTCCCACCCAGATACACCAGGTCCTTCTTTCTTTAAATTAGTTATGAATAATGGAACGGTTAAAAAAGAAAATTTTGAATGGACTGATACCGTATTTGCAAATATTCACAATTTCATAGATAGCATTGAGGGCAAAAGTAAATATTTATTTACTGATGTTGAAAAATTTCAAAACATATCTGTATTAGAGGCTATTTATAAATCCAGTTTATCAAAACAAAACGAAAAAGTTGAGAGTTTTGATTAAGTTTCAACGATTTTTAAATTTAGTTTTTCTATAGATAATCTATTTAGTAATAGTAAAATTGAAGTGATGAAAAGGCACATTGTGAAACCACCATATTGGAAGGCAAGTCCAGATAAAAGTGTTCCAATTAATCTTCCAAAAGCATTGGACATATAATAAAATCCAACATCAAGTGTTACTCTACTTTTATTTGTGTAATTTAAAATTAAAAAAGAATGAATAGATGAATTTATAGCAAACACAAATCCAAACATAAAAAGTAAAAATGTAACATTGTAAATACTATATTCTTCAAAATAATAGTTGAAACTTATCAAGAGCAGAGGAATTGCTGTTAGAAACCCAGCCCAGAACTTAGTTTGTTTGCTGAAAGATTTATCTTTTGATAATATTTTAGGAGTAATTGCTTGAACAAGTCCGTAAAATATAGTCCAGGCTGCCATAAACGTTCCAATAACAAAAAAGGCTTTTTTATTCCCGTCTAATGAACCATCTGATAAAGCTGAGTATAAAAATATAGGTAAACCTACAACAAACCATGTGTCTCTAGATCCAAAAAGAAAAACTCTTCCTAAGCTAAGGTAATTAATATCCTTGTTTTTAGAAAAAACTTCTGAAAATTTTGACTTCTTATTAACTTCAGAAATATTAATTTTTAAATTAATTAATAATAGCATGAACATTAAAGCAAGAATTAAGGCCATTATTATAAGTGAGGTTTCAAAGCTAGTAAAAGAGAGAAGAAGGGCTCCTGTTAGGAAGCCAAATCCTTTAACAGCATTCTTAGATCCAGTCAGAAGAGAAACCCATTTAAATAATTTTGAGTTTTTATTAGGGGAGAGTAGCTTAACTGAGCTTTTAGCGCTCATCTTTGTTAAATCTTTAGCAATACCAGATAAACCCTGTGTAAACATTACAAAAAGAACTGATAAAGTAATGCTCCATGTTTGATCTAGTTGGGTTAAAATCATTAAAGAGAGTATTTGAAGGATTATCCCAGAAAACAATGTAGTATTAAGACCAAATTTTTTAGCTATCCATCCAGCTCCAAGGTTGGTAATCATGCCTAAAAATTCATATAATAAAAATAAATATGCTAATTGAAGGGGCGTGTAACCTAGAACATGAAAATGAAGTAAAACTAACATCCTCAATGCACCATCAGTTAACATAAAAAACCAATAAGCAAGAGTGATTAGAGTAAAAGAAATTTCATTATTATTAAGTTTGATCATTATTTTAAGTAGCTTTGACCACCATATTTACTATATCAATTAATCTATTGGCATAACCCCATTCATTATCATACCAAGCGTAGATCTTAACTTGTGTATCATTAACAACCATTGTAGATAAGCTATCAATAATTGAACTTCTAGGGTCATTTATAAAGTCAGTTGAGACTAATGGACGTTCTTCGTATCCTAATATATTTTTTAATTCGGTTTCACTTGCTGATTTAAGCAGGTTGTTGATTTGATCCTTGTTAGTTGATGATTTCATTTCAAAAACACAATCAGTTAAAGAACTATTTAAAATAGGAACTCTGACAGCATGTCCATTTAATCTTCCTTTTAATTCTGGATAAATTAGTGAAATAGCTTTAGCTGAACCTGTGGTGGTAGGTATTAAGTTATTAATTGCAGATCTGCCTCTTCTAAGGTCACTATGAGGAATATCAACTAGAGTTTGGCTATTAGTTAAATTATGAATAGTCGTTATAGAACCGTGGTTTATACCAATATTTTCATGTAAAACTTTAATTATTGGGGCTATGCAGTTAGTCGTACAACTTGCCCCTGTTATTATATTATGTTCCTTTGGTTTATAAATATTATGATTAACTCCATAAGCAATATTTACAATATTATCCTCATTTATTGGCGCTGAAACAATTACCTTTTTTACCCCTTTGTCAAAATATTTTTGAAGCTTTGCAGTACTTTTGTATACACCTGTGCAGTCAATCATTATGTCTACATCTTCTAGATTGAGGTCGTTAATATTTTCAACAAAAGTTGCTTTTATAGACTTGCCATCAATCTTTATTTCATCTTTATCATCTTCAA
>CACAAB010000042.1 GCA_902530325.1 uncultured SAR116 cluster alpha proteobacterium
AAGAAAGCTTTGGGAAAGTCATATCTTTAGAAGATTTTGGAGCAGGGTTGTTGGTTGAGGTTAAAAAAACAAATAATACTTTTTATTTGCCAATTGGAAAAAATTTTCTAAAAAAAATTGATTATAATAAAAAACAAATAATTTTAGATCTAGAAAAAGATTTAATTGAAAATTAAAAAGGAGATTTTTTGTGTGGAATGCAACTGTTTTGTCATTGTTCCCAGAAATGTTTCCTGGCACTCTAGATTTTTCAATAGCAGGCAAAGCTCTTAGAAAAAATTTGTGGTCTTTAAAAACTGTTAACATTAGACAGTTTTCAGATGATAAAAATGGTAAAATAGATGATGTCCCATTCGGAGGTGGACCTGGGATGGTTATCAATCCAGAAGTTTTAGATAAAGCTTTAAAGTCTGTTGCTAAAGAAAAAGGTCCAAGAATTTATCTTTCACCAAGAGGAAAAAAATTTGATCAAGAATTTGCAAAGAAATTATCAAAAGAAAAAGGTGCTGTTTTTATATGTGGGAGATATGAAGGCGTTGATGAAAGGTTTCTAATTTACAATAAAATAGAAGAAGTAAGTGTTGGAGATTTCGTTTTATCTGGTGGAGAAATAGGTGCTCAATTAATCATGGATGCGACTATAAGACTTATTCCTGAGGTAATTGGAAATGCTGCAGGGTTGGTGGATGAAAGTTTTGAAAGACATTTGTTAGAATATCCATTATATACTCATCCAAGAGTATGGAAAGATATGGAAGTGCCAGAGGTGCTATTATCTGGAAACCATAAAAAAATCCAAATGTGGAAATTAAAGATGTCTGAAAAGCTTACCAAATTTAGGAGACCAGATTTATGGTCAAAATATATTAAATCTTAACTAGAAAAATATTTATTTATTTGCTATGAGTATTTTCACGAAAGGGTAGACAGATGAATATTATTGATAAAATTCAAAAAGATCAGATGGACAAGATTATTGCTGAAAGATCTATACCTGATTTTAGCGCGGGTGATACTGTAAACGTTGATGTAAAAATTGTCGAAGGCGATAAAGAAAGAATTCAAGCATTTGAGGGATTATGTATTGCTCGAAGTGGTGGTGGACTGAACGAAAGTTTTACGGTTAGAAAAATTTCATATGGTGAAGGTGTTGAAAGAATTTTTCCAATATTTTCTCCTAAAATTGCTGGAATTACTGTTCTTAAAAAAGGTAAAGTAAGAAGAGCCAAGCTATATTATCTGAGAGATAGAAGAGGAAAATCAGCACGTATAGTTGAAAAAATCCAGGTTTCTAAAAAAGATACTAAAACTCAAGTTAATCAACCCGTTTCCAAAGAAGTTGTTGAAGATAAAACTTCATAAATGTTTATTAACTTTATAAAATAAATAATATTTTAGTATTCTGATTAAACTTAATGGAGTTCTAAAAATGAAACCCAGAACATTATTTGATAAAATTTGGGATTACCATCTTATTAGCACACAAGAAGATGGAGCGTCGTTAATTTATATTGATAGACATTTAGTTCACGAAGTGACAAGCCCACAAGCATTTGAAGGGTTAAGAATGTCTGGTAGAGTTGTAAATTCCCCCAACAGAACTCTAGCCGTAGCCGATCATAACGTGCCAACAACAGATAGAGATGACGGAATTCAAGAGGAGGAATCTAAGATCCAAGTTGAAGCTCTAGATAAGAATGTAGAAGATTTTGGAATACCATATTTTAACATGATGGATAAAAGACAAGGAATTGTTCACGTGATAGGGCCAGAACAAGGTTTTACCCAACCAGGTATGACAATAGTTTGTGGTGACAGCCATACCGCAACTCACGGTGCGTTTGGAGCTTTGGCGTTTGGTATTGGCACTTCAGAAGTTGAACATGTTTTGGCCACTCAAACCTTAATTCAAAAGCCAGCTAAAAACATGCTCATTAACGTCGAAGGTGAGCTTCAACCAGGTGTGTCTCCTAAAGATTTAGTTCTTGCTATTATTGGAGAAATAGGCACGGCAGGTGGCACTGGTCATGTTATTGAATATTCAGGAAAAGCTATAGAACAACTTTCTATGGAAGGTAGGATGACAGTTTGTAACATGTCAATAGAAGCAGGCGCGAGAGCAGGAATGATAGCCCCTGACAAAGTAACATTTGATTACTTAAAAGATAAACCCATGTCTCCAAAAGGTAAAGATTGGGATTTAGCCTTAGAATGGTGGCAATCACTGCCTTCGGATGAAAATGCATATTATGACAAAAAAATTACCATTGATGCTAACAAAATTAAACCAACTGTAACATGGGGCACCAGTCCAGAAGATGTTGTTTCAATTGATGGATACATCCCAGATCCTTCAAAGATTAAAGATGAGGATGCACGGGCTAAGGTGCAAAGATCACTAGACTATATGGGATTAGTAGGTGGTCAAAAAATATCTGAAGTTGAAATAAATACTGTATTTATAGGTTCATGTACAAATTCCAGAATAGAAGATTTAAGATCAGCTGCAAAAGTTATAGATGGAAAAAAAGTTAAAAAAGGTATTAGGGCCATGGTTGTTCCAGGATCTGGACTGGTGAAAAGTCAGGCTGAAGAAGAGGGTCTAAACTTATTATTTACTGAAGCTGGTTTTGAGTGGAGAGAGCCTGGTTGTTCAATGTGTTTAGCAATGAATGAAGATAAACTTCAACCTGGTGAAAGATGCGCAAGTACATCTAATCGAAACTTTGAAGGCAGGCAAGGGAAAGGTGGAAGAACACATCTAGTTAGTCCCGAAATAGCTGCCGCCTCTGCAATTACAGGTAAATTAACTGATTATAATTCAATTATGTAGTTTTAGAGGTTTTATTATGGAAAAATTTAAAAATATAAGAGGTATAGCTGCTCCATTTAATTTTATAAATGTAGATACAGACAAAATAATTCCTAAACAATTTTTAAAGACAATTAAAAGAACAGGTTTAGGTAAACATCTCTTTGATGAGATGAGATTTAATGATGATGGTTCTGAAAAAGAAGAGTTTGTTTTAAATAAAGAGCCATATAGAAGCAGTAATATTCTTGTTGCAGGTGATAACTTTGGATGTGGTTCAAGTAGAGAACATGCGCCCTGGGCTTTATCTGATTTTGGAATAAAATGTATTATTTCAACATCTTTCGCGGATATTTTTTATAATAATTCTTTTAAAAATGGTCTATTACCTATTAAAGTTTCATCTGACAAAAGAGATGCTTTATTAGCAGATTCTAAAGATATGGAAAATCCTGTACTAGAAATTGATCTTCCATCTCAGGAAATTAGAAGACCTAATGGAGGAGTTATTCAATTTGAAATCGACCCTTTTAGAAAAAAATGCTTGCTTGAAGGATTAGATGATATAGGCATAACAATGCAAAAATCTAGTGATATTAAAAAATTTGAAACCAAAATGTCTAATGAAAGACCTTGGTTATAATTAATAAGTGAGTTGATACAATGTCATCTAATCGTACATTAATGGTGCTACCTGGAGATGGAGTTGGACCTGAGGTTGTAAAAGAAACTTTAAGAGTTGTTGATTGGTTCGCAAAAAATAAAAGCATTAGTTTTAACATAAAGGAAGGTTTGGTAGGAGGTGCTTCATTTGATAAATATGGCACACCTCTCTCTGATGAAACCTTAGCAGATGCAATTGATGCAGATGCTATTTTATTTGGTGCTGTGGGAAGTCCAAAGTATGATGGAGTTGATTTTGAAAAAAGACCTGAAAATGGTCTTCTAAGATTAAGAAAAGAAATGGATTTATTTGCAAATTTAAGGCCTGCCATGGTTTTCCCGTCTCTAGTTGATGCCTCTTCTCTTAAATCTAGCATAATCTCTGGTCTAGATATTTTAATATTAAGAGAGTTAACAGGAGGTATTTATTTTGCAGAGCCTCGTGGAATAGAGGAAATTGATAACCAAATAAAAAAAGGTTATGATACTAATCTATATACCACCCCTGAGATTGAAAGAATTGGTAGGGTTGCCTTTGATATGGCAAGAGCAAGAAATAGGAAAGTTACTTCTGTAGAAAAAGCTAATGTAATGATGTCAGGTGTTTTGTGGAGAGAAGTGATTACTAATCTTCATGAAAAAGAAGGCTCAGATATAGCAATTAACCACATGTACGCTGATAATTGTGCTATGCAATTAGTAAGAAATCCCAAGCAATTTGATGTTATTGTTACGGATAATTTATTTGGTGATATTTTATCAGATTGCGCAGCTATGTTAACTGGCTCACTTGGGATGCTTCCATCTGCAAGTTTAGGGTGTGTAGACCAAAATACAGGAAAGAGACACGCTATGTATGAGCCAGTTCATGGATCAGCTCCAGACATAGCTGGACAAGATTTAGCAAATCCATTGGCAGAGCTTTTAAGTTTGTCAATGTTATTTCGTTATTCATTTGAAATGAAAGAAGAGGCAGAATTAATTGATGAGGCTGTTTCAAGAGCTTTAGATGCTGGAACAAGAACCGAAGATATAATGGCTTCAGGAAGAGTTAAAGTTGGTACTAAAGGGATGATGGATTCAGTTATCAATAAGTTAGAGGAATTAACAAAATAAATGTCTTATAATGTTGCTGTTGTTGGTGCCACAGGTGCCGTTGGTAGAGAAATGCTTCAAACTTTGTTTGAGAGAAAGTTTCCGGTAAAAAACATTTACGCTCTTGCTTCAAGATCCTCTGTAGGTAAAGAAATTTCTTTTGGTGAAGATAAAATACTGAAAGTTAGTTCAGTTGATGATTTTAACTTTGAAAAAGCAGATATAGCTCTTTTTTCAGCTGGTGCAGACATTGCAAAAAAGTTTGGTCCAAAGGCAGGAGTTAGAGGTTGCATAGTTATTGATAATTCTTCTTGTTTTAGAATGGATGACAAAGTCCCTCTAATTGTGCCTGAAGTTAATCCTGAAGCAATTAATAGTTATAAAAACAAAAATATAATTGCCAATCCTAATTGTTCAACTATTCAGTTAGTTGTTGCTTTAAAGCCAATTCATAAAAAATATGAAATATCAAGAGTTGTTGTTTCAACATACCAAGCTGTTTCAGGTGCTGGAAAGCCAGCTATGGATGAACTATTTAACCAAACAAAGGGTATATTTGTTCATGATCAAGCTAAACCGGAACAATTTACTAAAAAAATAGCGTTTAATGTTATCCCTCATATTGATGTTTTTATGGATGATGGATTTACAAAGGAAGAATGGAAAATGAGAGTTGAGACAACAAAAATATTAGATACTAATATTAACTTAGTTGCTCATTGTGTAAGGGTTCCCGTATTTATTGGTCATAGCGAAGCAGTATTTATTGAATGCAAAAAAAATATTGATGAAAAAAACATTAGAAGCTTATTAAGAGACGCTAGTGGTGTAACGGTAGTAGATCATAGAGCGGACGAAGGGTATGTAACGCCTGAAGAGGTGGCTGGCGAAGACGATGTTTACATTAGTAGAATTAGAAAAGATCCATCAGTTAAAAATGGTATTGTTTTTTGGTGTGTTGGAGATAATTTAAGAAAAGGTGCGGCATTAAATACTGTTCAAATAGCTGAATTGTTGGTAAGCAAAAAAATTAAAGGAGTTCCGCTTTAATGTTTAAAATTACTAAAACTTCAAAATAATTATTATGGAATTTATATGGATTTTTGCAGCAATTTTTGCTGCAGCATGCCAAACTGCCCGTTCCGCATTTCAAAAAAATATGATTTCTACATTAGGTGATTATGGAGCTGCGTATATTAGGTTTTGTTATGCTTTACCTTTTACCTCACTTATTTGGCTAATTTGGATAAGTTTTCCTGGAAACAATATTCCAAATCTTTCTTTATATTCTGTGCTTTTGTGTCTATTAGGATCTATTTTTCAAGTTTTATTTACATATGTTCTTATGAAAGTTTTTGCACATAAAAATTTTGCTACAGGTATTGCTTTTTCTAAAACTGAAGTAATTCTTATTGCTTTTTTAGAGATGATAATTCTAAGTGTAACTTTTTCTATGTCTATCATGTTAGGTATTATACTAGGTGTTATATCTGTATTATTATTATCTTATGCAAAAAAAGCAGATAGTATTTTAAAAACCTTTAAACTTTTAATTAATTCAATTTTATCTGTTGGAACTCTTGTAGGTCTTTTATCTGGATTACTTTTAGCTGCCTCTGTAGTTACATTTAGGATGTCTATTATATCAGTTGAGGGTCCTCTTCTGGACAAATCACTTTTTATTTCGTTTATAGCGATTGTTTTTCAAACTATTTTAGTAGGCCTATATCTGGTAATTAATAAAAGAGACCAATTTTTAGCTGTTATTAA
>CACAAB010000043.1 GCA_902530325.1 uncultured SAR116 cluster alpha proteobacterium
ATAAGACACCTAACCACCACTTGTTGCAAATAGACGGCTATACTCTAAATTTTTAAAAACTATTCAAAGCCATATTTTAACAAAACTTCTTCATAAACTGGATAGCTTAAACGTTCATTATTCCACTTTTTGAAAATATCATAAATTTTTGGAAGTTTATTACTTTTTGTTAATTTTTTTACATTTTCAAAATGATCTTGTGCAATTTCAAACTTGCCGTCAAAGTGTGAAGCTACACCTGAATGTATTTCATACCAAAATCTTTTTTTGTGGGGCATTGGGCTCATCATTTTTAATGCATTTGCTCCATCTTTTACAATGTTGTAACATGCTGCTAACATATAATTGTCCATAGTAACAACATTGCCAGTATCTAATTCATGAGCTTTTAAACCCATATCCCAACAACCTCTATGAAACTGACATTTCTTTTTGTTTATATTTTTCGTTTGTTCGTCTGGAGAAGTTACATCATTTAAAGTGCACTCGCCTCCAAAAGCAACATTTGTTGCAAGATAACTTAATACATTTGGATCACCAGCATTTAAACTAAAAGCTTTTTCAGCTGAAACAAACATCGTTTCCCAGTTTTTCTTATGAAATTCAATCATTGTTTTGACAGTTAAGCCTTTTGGTGATTCGGGATCAATTGTAAGAGCTTTATTAATATATTCTACAGCATCTTCTAACACATTATTATCATTATAATATTGACTATCTGGATTATCAGCATATAAGCGTCTTGTTAGTGAAGCTAACCATACCCATGCATCAGCATAGTTAGGGTCTTTTTTTACAGATTCTTTTAAACAATTCAATGCTTTAGGCCTTATTTCTACCATAATACTAGCAGTTCTAGCCACGTTAATACATTCATAGATTGATATATCATCTGTACTGGACGAAGCAATTTTTTGATTTATGTCTTTCGACAACACGGCCCCTGCTCCAACAAGTTCATTTATAATTTGTTTTGTAATTTCATCTTGTAGTTTAAATATATTTTTACCTGTTAAGTCTCTGTCATACGTTTCTGACCAAATATTTGATATGTTCTTACCATCTATAAGATCAACCTTTACTCTAAGCATGTTATCAATATGCATGATGTTTCCATCGACTAAATAAGAGGCATTAGTAGATTTAGAAACTTCTTTAAGGTCCTTTGGTATTTTTTTTAAATTTAATATATTCAATGACTTAGATGATTTAGTTAATTTAGATCCTAAATCTTGTGATATACCTAAAGCTAGTAACTTTTCTTTTTTAGTGTCACTTAAGCTTTTAAATGGCAGTATGACAATCTTACTACTGTCTAATTTAGTTTCTTTATCTATCACCCCAGAGAAGAATAATCCAATGAAGACGGCAGCTATAGCACCTCCTATCATGGCTATTATCTTGGTATTAGATGATTGTGTCTTAAGCTTTCTCTTTTGTGATGGATCTAATAACAGATCATAAGCATGGAATTGGTTCTGCTTTACTTTTTGTATTCCTAAATCATTGAACTCATATTTCGTCTTGTTTGCTACTAGATCATAAACATTCTTGGATATAGTTATACCACCTGGCTGAGCTAAAGCTTCTAATCTAGCTGCTACATTAACACCATCTCCCATAAGATTAGCATCACCTTGTTTTACAACATCACCCATATTGATACCTATGCGGTATTCAAGCTTAACGTTTGTTGTATCTTTATCATTACGGGCTTTAATCTGTTTTTGGAACTCTACAGCTGTATTAACGGCAGCAACTGCGCTTGGAAATTCAGCAAATACAGAGTCCCCTCCAGTATTAAATATACGGCCTTTTTGTTTTTTAATAAGGGGTTCAATTATCTTATTACATGCATTAAGACTAGCTAGAGTAGCGTCCTCATCTTTTTCCATGTGTTTGCTATAGCCAACAACGTCAGTGGCAAATATTACTGCTATCTTACGGTCTATGTCTGATGAACTCATATGTTTAATATAAGCATAAAATTAATTAGATAACAATTATTAGTAAACAATATATTAAAATTAAAGCAGATATTATTATTCAAAAGATACTCTAAGTTAGAAGAATTAACTAATTCAATAACTTATTAGTTAATTTATTGTTTTTATAATGGTCGGGCCAGCGGGATTTGAACCCACGACCTCCCGCCCCCCAGACGGACGCGCTACCAGGCTGCGCTATGGCCCGAAATATTATCTAATTTACTATTATTAAATAATAAAAATACAACTTTTTATTTGAAATTTCCAAAAGATTGTTGAGGAACGCCCCTATTTAATGAAAAATGTGTGTGTATTCCTTTCCATTCAGAATTTAAACTGGATCTTTTTAAAGTTACGGTTGCTCTTCCTGATCTTTCAAAAGTTTTTCCATCTTGATGATAACCAAGAGATGTCCATGTCAATATGGAATTCGCGAATAGTTTATCTGGTGATAATTGAATAAAAAGAGTTTCTGTTAGAAATTTAAATCCACTAATATTTGGCCAAATATTTTCCCATTGATTAATTTTAAGTTGATCTAAGCCCTCGACTACATCCATCCAAGTACCAAAACTTACAACATCATTTTCAAACAATTGTAATGCTGATGAGTATTTTTTATTTTGAACAAATTTCTCCCATTCTAAAAACCACAATTTTATTGAATTATGTTCTAAATTATTAGAGTTAAATTGATAAATGGCAATGACCTTTCATGCACCCATTAACATATGTGTTTAATAATTTTATTTAATTTTATTAATTTTTTTTCGAACCATTTTTGCAATAACCCAAATTAAAACAAGTATAATTGGAACACATAATGCTAAAAAAACCGCCTTACTAATTAAAAATTTATCAAAATTTATCGGATCAACAAGTGTGCTTAATAGACCCACAATATAATATGTTATTGCAACGATAGACAATGACTCAACAGTCTCTTGCAACCGGAGTTGTGCTCTAGCTCTTAATTCCATGGATTCTAATAAATCTTTATTTTGAATTTGAACTCCCATTTCTATTTGAGTTCTAACTAAATTATCTGCTCTTTGAGCTCTTGTAGCTAATGATTCTAATCTTCTTGAAAATGCTTCACTAGTTCTTATTGCAGGTTGTAATCTTCTACTTAAAAATTCATAGTTTGTTTGAAATGACTCCAAACGATCTTCTCGCAAATCTGTTATTCTTTGTTCAACTAGCTTATAATAAGCAGCAGTCGCTGATAGTCGGTAATTTGTCGACGAATCTATTTCTTCTATCTTTGCCACTACATATGATAATTCATTTAAGTCTTGTTGATAGTCAGGATATCTAATAGATTTTTTATCTAAATTTTTTTTAGCAGTTCTTGATACAGATTTTGTGATTTCTGTGATTTGTTTTTCTAGATTGCTTAAATTTAAACTTTCTTGTCTTACTTGAGGTAATCCTAATAAAGACAGTACCTGATAAGTTTCAAGCTCCACAATTCTTTGCAAAAGTCTTCCAGTTCTCCTTGTTCTTAAATTTTTATTTTGTATAAATACTCTTCTTAATCCAGAACCAAGAAAATTTGTCCTATCAGATTTGAAAGACATAAAAACATTAGCACCATCTTCTGCAACATTTGATCCAGCAAAGTTATCATGATAAAAATATTTTTCTATATCAATTGGCTTAAAAGTATATTTGGATGGGACCATTTCAATCCATGATGATAATAAATGTTCGCCAGGAAAATTTTTTAAAAATTCTGTTGGTAAAAGTCTTAAATAGTTTTCATCAAACAATTTAGGTTTGCTTTTATTCTCATTTTCAATTTTGTTTGGGTATATGAGTGTTAAAGAAATAAATTCAGTATGGCATTCATATCTAATAATTAAATCTTTACCCTCAGCCACCCAATATTTTGAAGCTTCCTTGGGTAAATTTTGAAAATTAATTTTACTCAGAAATTTATCTAAATAGGCCCAGCTTTTTTTATCATCGTTTTCTTTTATAAGATATGCAAAATGGAATACTCTTAAATTATTACTTAGCTTTATATAAGGCCTAGCATGAAGTTCATCTTTGAAAGATAATAGGCTTTTTTGGGTTTGATTTTCCATATTAGTCATTTTCAGTATAATAAACTTAATTTTACATTAATTAAGAATTTATAATTTGTAAAACTTAGATTAAGATAATTGAAAATAAGAAATTTGATTAAATGAATGCTAAAATAAGAGTGTTTTATGGAATTTAAAAATGAAATCGCAATAATACAACAAAAAGCAACTCAAACTAATGTAGGTGTCATTAGAAGACAGACTATTTTAAATGAGTTAAACATTCAAAAAGGTCAAACTATAATAGATATTGGGTGTGGTGGTGGTCATTTACTAAAAGAAATATCTTTAGCAGTTGGAGAAAAGGGTAAAATTATAGGAGTTGATTCCAGTGATTTTCAAATAAAATCAGCAAAAGAACTTTGTTCAGATCTTTCTAATGTTGAATTACTATGTTGTAATGCAGATGATATAATGATTGAACCAAAATCATGCGATGCTGTTACATCAACACAAACTCTTGAATATATTGAGGATATTGATGATGTCTTAATAGAAACGAAAAGACTTCAAAAACCAAATTCAAAATTCGTTAATATATCAACCTTATGGGACTTTTTTGGTTTTCATGGACCTGAACCAGAGCTTAATAAAATTATGCATGATTCAATGAAAGGCCAAAAACATCCAATGCTTCCTATCCAACTCAGTGGAAAGTTAGAAAAACTAGGATATAAAAATATTAAAACACAAGAAATTAATTTTTTTATAAGGGCAAAACATGACAATTCTTTTCCCAAATGTCATGAAATACTTATGAGCAATGCAGCAAGAAACAAAGGTATTTCAGACGACCTTATATTGAAGTGGCAAGATCAAATTAAACAAGCTGAAGAAGATGGGAGATTTGCTTTTACTGCATATAGTATTTTAACTTCAGCATATAATTTGTGAAACTTTTTAATGAAAGTATCATTCACATGCAGATTTAACAGCAGAAAGAAAATTATCATAAAAATCTTTGTCAACTGTATCGCTCATCATTTTAAGATTTTTTTCTAAATTAAAATTTGGTGTTCTAGATTTTGCTTCTTTGCACTTTTCTTTAGCTATTTCAATCTTGTTTTCATAAATTGCAATAGCAGCTTGGTTCAAAATTAATATCGTATTTTGAGTGCCAGCTTCTTTTGTAGTTAGCGCTTTTTCAATAATTTTATTTGCTTTTTCATATTTTTTTAAAGCTGTTAATGTAATCGCATACTCAAACCAAACCCAATGTGCCGGATTAGAGCTTAATTCTAATGTTTTGGTAAATACAGGTAAAGCATCATCATAATAACCTAATCTTCTTAACAATGATCCAGCAACAGGTATAATTTTTGAATTAAAGGGATCTAACTCAAGAGCTTTTTTTGCATTTTTTTCTGTATTAATGAAATCCTTACTTAAGAAGTCTAACCAGCCAGCAAGAATATATGGCATGCCATTAGTCAATGATTTTTTACTTTTTTTGGCAATATCCTTAGCTAGTCTCATATCTCTTTTAACATCTTTAGACATTCCCATCCATATATTTTGAAAATGTAACCAGCCTTTCAACATTGTAACATATGAATTTGTTTCATAATCTGAAATCTCTTTTAAGCACTTAAAAGATTCCATATTTGTTTTGGAAGAAAACTGCGCATATAAATCATGACATTTTAAGTATGTCATATAATCCTTATTTGAAACAAAATATGAAAGCTCACTTCTTGGTAAACCACTAACTTTGACGTGAGCCTCTTTAAATATTGTACCTGAAATATCATCTAAGATTTCAAACATATTATCAATTTCATTATCAAATTTTCCTGACCAAATAATATTTTTTTTAAAAGCATCGTTTAACTGTGACGTAATTCTTATTTTTTTTCCTAACACTTGGTAACTTCCGGTTAAAACATACCTGACATTGTTTTTTTCAGCTATTTCTTGAATGTTAAGATTTTGGTTAATCTGATTTAAGCTAGTTTCACTTGATAAAACAACTAATTGTGGTGAGCCATTGATCACAGAAATTATATTTTCTACGATTGATTTACTCAAATATTTATATTCAGAATTATTTGAGATATTTTCAAATGGCATTACAATAATTGAAGGATTTTCTGGTATTGAATTA
>CACAAB010000044.1 GCA_902530325.1 uncultured SAR116 cluster alpha proteobacterium
GATTATGACGCTAATGAAACTAAACTAGTAGTTAATCAAATTTATTACGATTGGATTATAGTAGATCATTATGCGCTAGATAAAAATTGGGAAAGAAAAATAAAACCTTTATGCAAAAATCTTATGGTTATAGATGATTTAGCTAATCGTGAACATGATTGTAATTTACTTCTTGATCAAAATTTAGGAAGAGTAAAAAAACATTATAAAAATCTTGTTCCTAATGATTGCAAAATACTTTTAGGTCCTAAATTTGCGCTTTTACGTCCTGAATTTAATCTCTTAAGAAAGCAAAGTTTAATTAGAAGAAAAGTACCTAAACTCAAAAATTTAATTGTTACCTTTGGAGGCAGTGATCCGAAAAATATTTCTGAAAAAGTTTTAAAAATGTTGGTTAATGTTCCTTTGGCATATGATCATCAAATATCAATAATTTTTGGACCTTATGCTCCGTGGAAAGAAAATATAAAATCACTTTCAAAAACTCTTCCCATAAATATAGTAATAAAAGAAAATGTTAGAAACATGGCTGAAATAATGTCAAAAAGCGATCTAGCAATTGGAGCAGCAGGTAGTACTTCATGGGAAAGATGCACACTTGGTCTTCCATCAATAGTTTGTGCATTTGCAGACAATCAAACTTTTATTCTAGATGAATTAAATTCTAATGGAATATCAAAAGTATTTTTTGTTGATGACAAATTAGACAATCTTCGTAAAATAATTTTAGATCTAATGGATAATCCAAAAGAGCTTTTAAAAATGGTTAAAAATTCTTCGAATATCACAGACGGCCTAGGTTCAGAGCGTGTATTAACTGAATTGACAAAGTTTGATAAGGATTGATCAAATGAAAATTTCTTTTCTTTGTAGTAATCCTAAACATCCTGTTAACAGCTATATTATCAAGTGGAAATCTGAAAATAATCGTAAACATAAAATAGATTTAGTCAGAACCAAAAAAGATCTTTGTGGTGGGGACTTACTATTTTTAATTTCATGTTCAGAGATTGTTGAAGATAATATTCGTAATACCTATAATAAATGTTTGGTATTGCATGCAAGTGATTTGCCGCATGGTAAAGGATGGAGTCCTCATATTTGGGAGATAATAAATGGTGGCGAAAAAATAGTTGTAAGCTTATTAGAGGCAGAAGACGAAGTTGATAGTGGAGCTATTTGGCATCAAATCAAATTTGAAGTGCCTAAAAACGCTCTTTGGGACGAAATAAATAAAAAACTTTTTGAAACAGAGATAAAATTAATAGATTTTGCTGTTGATAACTTTGACCTTGTAATACCAAAATCACAGAAATCTGTTATTAACCAAAAAATTTTTCCTAAAAGAACTCCTTTAGATAGTGAAATTGATCCTTACGTAAGTATTGATTCACAGTTTAATAAAATCAGAGTTTGTGATCCTGAAAGATTTCCTGCTTATTTTGAACTACATGGATTTAAATATAAACTAATTCTTCAAAAAATATGTAAGGTAAACAAATGATAAATATCGAAAATCATATAATCGGCTCCGGCAAAATACCATTTATAATAGCAGAAATGTCTGGAAATCATAATCAATCACTTGATCGTGCACTTGAAATTGTTGAAGCAGCAGCCAAAACTGGTGCACATGCACTCAAAATTCAAACTTATACTCCTGATACAATGACACTTGACATAGACAAAGATGAGTTTCTTATTAAAAATGGTAAAAGTCTTTGGACTGGAAAGACACTTTACAACTTATATAGTGAGGCTTTTACACCTTGGGATTGGCACAAGCCAATTTTTAAAAGAGCAAGAGAACTTGGTATTATACCCTTTAGTACGCCCTTTGATGAAACAGCAGTCGATTTTTTAGAGAGCTTATCAGTACCTTGTTACAAGATAGCATCATTTGAGAATACGGATTTAGCTCTAATAAAACGTGTAGCTGCAACCGGGAAACCAATTATAATTTCAACTGGCATGGCATCTTTATCAGAATTAGATGAAACAGTGAGGACAGCTCGGGAAGCAGGATGTAATCAGTTAATATTATTAAAATGTACTAGCACATATCCTGCAACACCAGAAAATTCTAATCTTTTAACTATTCCTCATTTAAAACAATCTTTTAATTGTGAGGTTGGATTATCTGATCATACATTGGGTACTGGTGTATCTGTAGCTAGTGTAGCTCTAGGAGCTACTATCATTGAAAAACACTTTACGATAAAAAGAGCTGACGGAGGTGTAGATAGTATGTTTTCTATGGAACCACATGAAATGGCTCAATTGGTAAAAGAAACCAAAAATGTTGCATTAGCTCTTGGAAAAGTCTCTTATGGACCACTTGATGTTGAAAAAACTTCAATACAATTTAGAAGATCGCTGTATGTAATTAAAGATATAAATAAAGGGGAGAAACTTACTTCACAAAATGTAAAAGCTATTCGACCTGGGTTTGGACTTGCACCTAAGTATATTGATAAAATACTTGGAAAAACATTAAGAAAAAAAGTAAAAAGGGGTACACCAATTACTTGGGAAATTATTCTATAATTTTTATTGATACATTAATAACCTTTTAATTTAAGTCCTAGTGTTAAAAATTAAATTTTAATAATTATCTAATTAATCCTGCTTGTTTCATCGTTTTTACTGCCTCATCAAAATCAGAGATACAAATCCCTGCTTTGTTAGCAATTTCAATTAGATCAGATCTTCCGTCTGTAAATGCCATCAAATAATCATAAGGAAGTCTGTCAGTGTTTTTAGAAATTTTTTGAAATATTCCATAACCACTTAAAAAAGGTTCTCCATCAAAAGTATGTTTGTAATTCCTGTTTCTCTCTAGAATTTCAATTGTACCATTTAGTATTTTCAAACTATCAAAAAGTTTATCTTTTGAAATAAAATCTAAGTTATCCTCCGAAGTGTCATATTCAGGATAAGATCCCAATGTACTTCTGTTAAAAGATCCAATAGGAACTTCAAAACCAAGTGAATTATAAACCTTCTCGTTGCCACACGTTCCTGAGACAACATCGTATTCACGTACATGATATTTTTCCCCAGACCACATTAGGCTATGCTCTATTGCTTTATCTGTTTCTGAGGTGTTCAATCTACTTTTTTTGTAATTAAAAGAACCACTATCTGCAAGATTAACAAGTGTGTAACCACCAATAATATTTTCTGCGAAATTATTGACTAAATGATGTAGAGTGAGAGGTCCAATTGTCTCAGGTGTGAAAACAAATCTGTATGAATAAAATCTATTTTTTTTCTTCATTAATTTCCTAGCAAGAAAAGAGGCAACAACCGGTCCTGAAATATTATTTCCAAGTGATGGACAGCTCAAAACTGAATCAATTAAAATTTCTTTTTTAGATAAACCTGGTAAAAAAAATTGCCCTATCATTAAGTGACTATTGGTAAAATTACTATCTATAAATACTCTATAATTTTCACCAGTTAATTTATTTTTTTGATTTTGGGTTAAACTAAATCCCCATGTATTAGAATAAAAAGCAACATTAAGAGGTATCGCATTTGGAATAGTTAATTTTGATGATAAATGTTTTTCTAAGTCGTTTCGTGAAATTATTTTATCAACGGAAATGCTATATTGCCATAAATGCAAAGGATTATTTTTAAAATCAATTAAAATTTCTCCGTCTATAGTTTCTATTCTAGCTTCACGAGCTTCCCATTTTTTTGGTATTTTCCAACTTCCTACAGATGTACCACTTGGGAAGGAAATTTTTTCTATAGGTATTATTTTCTGGATGATTTTTAAAGATTCTTCGTACTCTTCTCCCAAAATTGTTCTAGGTATTGGATAAAGTTTTTTTAAAAGATCCCACATTTCATTTTTGAAATTACTATCTATAGTAAAAATTTTTGAATACATAAAAACTGTCCTAAATTTTCAAGTAATACTGCTTCTTCGAGTTTATCTAAAATCAATTAAAGTTTTTTCCAATTAATTTTTGATTTTTGAGCAATTGCGACTAAATCCTGTTTTCTTATCACAACTCTCACATATCTTTTTTCTTTTGCTATCCAGGTTGTGAAGTAATAGTTTCCATTAGATTCTAGAGTAAATCTCATCCTTACTAACAAGTATAGGAACTTGGTTTAAGAAAGAACCAGATTTTATCTTAAATTCTTTTTTATCTTTTTGATGTTTCTTGCGTTTAACCATATCAACCTAAATGTTCGTTCAACGGGTTAACTATTGATACAGTTGCAACCAACAAAACGTTACACAGTGTTACCAACCTGTTAACAAGAACTTGGTAACAATATGATACTTGAAAACCTATAGCACACAGAAAATCATTATCGAATGTGTCATTGTAATCAATCATCCATGTAGTTGGTAGCTACAATAGTTAATTATTAAAATATCCTAACTTGGAAATTACCGGGTAACAAGTTATTTATTTTAAATTATTGATTTTATTATATATATTTTGATAAAGTTATTCCTACTCAATAATTCGAACCTTGAAAGTTATTGTTATTATTGTTCCTTTTTCAGACTTTCTAAACACTTTTCAACTCTATTACAAACACACTTAAATAGTTAATTGTTTATACGCATTCCATAATAATGAGTAAGAGGTATTATTATTATGTTACGCTTACGTATATATCAATTCCCTCTAAGAAGTCTACTACCTTCTTCAACCCTTTTTCTATTAGTACCTTTGTTTGTTCTATGTCAGCCTCTAATGTTAGTTTATCACTGCGTATATAAAATTTGCGCTGGCCACTTACAAACAAATCTAGTTACAGCAATGCTACGCAAGTTATTTAAAGTTAAGGAGGTGGAATATATGTAATATTCTCTTATTATTTTAGAGAATATGTAGATAAAATAATTTATCAACTTAGTAAAAATATGACTTTAAGAAATAAGAGTTAGTCAATTTTACTTTAAAAATTTCCTTGTTGCGCTCTAGAGTTTAAATTAGTAACTATGTAATAATTATTTTTAAGTTAAATCCAATCTGCCTTTAACCTTGTCAGCATCAATGTCCATAATTGAATATTGATTGTGATTGAAAGAGTGCATGTAAAAAATTTTTTCACCAAGATAGATCCAATTCTGCCATTTAAGTGACAAGTATGAAGAAAGATGTGGTATTCGAGATATTTTTCTATCACAGGAAATTTGGTTAAATTCATTAATAGCCAATAATTCACCAGAGTAATCTGATGTAAAAAGGAAGTCATCAAAATATGAAATTGTTCTTGGAAGCAATGCTTTCGACGGTAATAGACTGAGTATATCCAAAGCAGATTTAGTCGAAGTGTAGTAGTCTACATCGAAGAAAATCACACCAATGGGAGATTCTGACATGCTGCATGCACTGTTCAGAGTATTAGCAACATCACCTATATGAAGTTGTGTAGAAGAAAGTAATTTAGCTTTAAGCTTATCTATATCCATTGGGTATTCTCCCTCTTGCCATAGATATAAACAATCCCTTACGTCATCACTTGGTGGCATTCCTATACCATAATCAAATCCATGTATCTCAAAATTAATCCCTGTGTAGGATTGAACTTGCTTAGTAAGATACTGTAAATCAATAAGGCCACTACCACCTGCACACCCTATTTCAAAAACTTTTAATGACTTAACGCCAATTTTTTTTGCACCCTCTGCCGCTAACAAAAGACATAATGCATAGTGAGGACGATATTCATATCCCATAAGTACATCACTTTTATAATCAAAAAACCGCCGAAAAATATTACGAAAAGCTATAGAAAATTTTTTAGTATTAGATACAAAGCCTTTGGATTGACCAGATGGCGACACCTTTATGTTTGTCATAAAAAGTTTCCTAAATGAAATATAATTTAATTAATGAATTAATATATTCCTTTAATAATAAAGTATTCCTATATTCTCAAAGTATTTATTATAGTAAAGTACAAATTATTACAATCTATAATTAATTAGAAAATATAAAAGGATTAGTCTTGATGATATAATTTAGTAGTAGACATATTAAAAAATAATAAAAAATAAACTAAATCACTCCCACTTAATCTTAATCAAGAGGTATTAAGTTCTTTTTTATTTATGGTTTAGATTT
>CACAAB010000045.1 GCA_902530325.1 uncultured SAR116 cluster alpha proteobacterium
CCTATAGATTTTCCAAAAGTAGGAGGTAGTGAGGCATTTTTATGAGTATTTTTTAATTTGAGAAGTTTTTCAAAAGCACATGATGGATATGGTTCAGATTTACGAAGCTTTAAATTTACATTTATTAAAACTTGTTCAACAACTGCAATTACTTTTTCTTGAAGCTGTGAAAAAATTTCTAAACATAAGTGCATCTTTTTTTTATCGCAATCAACTACAAATAACCGTACGTTAAATTTTTCATCTAATTTCATCTCACTTAAATAATGATAATGAGCTTGAACAACAAAAGGACCCTGATTGTTTTCATAAGCATGAGTTTCTCCTATACCAAGTAAATCTTCTAAAAATATATCTAAGGATTTATCAAATGCTAGTGTATAGAAAGCAACATTCATGTGGCCATTATAATCCAACCATTCTTTTAAAACTTTCTGTTCAGGAAGAATTATTGGAGTTGAATACTGGTCGCCAATTTTAATTTCTTTCATTTATTAAGTGACCTATTTATTTTAATTAGTTTTGGATAAAATTTTAGTTGCTTCTTCTATTCCCTTTATGCTTAGGGGTACCATTCTATTTGAAAATATTTCTCTAATAATATGTGTAGACTGAGAATAATTCCAATGCTCCTTTTTTGTTGGATTGATCCAAACATTAGACGGCCACTGAGCAATAGCTCTTTCTAACCAAACCTTTCCCGTCTCTTGATTAAAATGTTCATTACCACCACCCTCTACTAAAATTTCATATGGACTCATCGAAGCATCACCAACGAAGATACATTTATATTCCTTACCGTATGTCCTGAAAATTTCTGTTGTAGAAAATTGTTCTTTCCATCGTCTTACGTTGCTTTTCCAAACTCCTTCATATAGACAATTATGAAAGTAAAAAAAGTTTAGGTTTTTGAAAACATTTTTTGCAGCTGAAAATAAATTTTCTACTTGTTTGATATAGTCATCCATAGAACCACCAACATCAAGAAAAAGTAAAATTTTTATTGCATTTTCTCTTTCTTTTCTGGTTTTAATGTCCAAATAACCATTTTTTGCAGTATGCGATATTGTGTCATCAATATCCAATTCTTCATCAATACCAGTTCTTGCCCATTGTCTTAATCTTTTTAATGCAACTTGCATTCCTCGTGTATCTAACTCTCGTGTATCATCAAAATCACGAAATACTCTTTTGTCCCATACTTTAACTGCTTTTCCCTGCCCTCTTGAATGTTGTCCAATTCTAATTCCTTCTGGATTGTATCCATAAGCTCCAAAGGGTGATTTGCCGGCTGTACCTATCCATTTATTGCCACCTTGATGACGTTTTTTTTGTTCTTTTAATCTTTGCTCAAGTGTTTTCATTAGTTCGTCAAATCCGCCTAGAGATTTGATCTCTTCAATTTCTTCTTTAGTAAAATGCTTGTCCAACATTTTTTGAAGCCATTCTTTTGGGACTTTTAGATGCTCAAGTACATCTTCTAATTTCAAGGTTTCAATGCCCTTAAAATATTCACCAAATACAACATCAAAACGATCTATCAATCGTTCGTCTTTGACTAGACTTGCTCTAGCCATGAAATAAAAGTTTTCAGTGTTATATTGAATAAAGTCTAATTTAATTGAGTCTAAGAAAATAAAAAATTCATTTAATGTAACTGGAATTCTAGCGTCTTTTAATTTAAATAAGAAATTTAGAAACATCCTCTTATCTATTTCCTCTTGCCATAAAAGCTAATCTTTCAAATAAATGAATATCTTGTTCATTTTTAATAAGTGCACCATGTAACTTAGGCAACAAATCCTTTCCGTCACTCTTCAAATCAATAGGGTTGATATCTTCAAGTAATAAAAGTTTAATCCAATCTAATGCTTCTGAAGTTGATGGTTTTTTCTTTAATCCTGGAATTTCTCTAACTTCAAAAAATCTATTTAATGCTGCTTCTAGTAATGATTTTTTAATTTCAGGAAAATGTACTTCTACGATCTTTTTTAATGTTCCAATTTCAGGAAATTGGATGTAATGAAAAAAACATCGTCTTAAAAAAGCTTCTGGAAGCTCTTTTTCATTATTAGATGTTATTATAACTATGGGTCTTTTTTTTGCTTTAACAATCTCATTAATTTCATAAACAAAAAATTCCATTTTATCCAACTCTTGGAGCAGGTCATTTGGAAATTCTATATCCGCTTTATCAATCTCATCAATTAAAAGTACTGATCTTTCTTTGGACTCGAAAGCATTCCAAATCTTACCTTTCTTTATGTAATTTCCAATATTTTCTATTTTCTTGTCGCCTATTTGGCTATCTCTAAGACGACTAACAGCGTCATATTCATATAATCCTTGCTGAGCTTTTGTTGTGGATTTTATATTCCATTCAATAATCCTTAACCCTAGGCTATTCGAAACTTGTCTAGCCAGTTCGTTTTTTTCCAGTGCCTGGTTCACCTTTAATTAATAATGGTTTTTCAAGTGAAATTGCAGCATTTACTGCAACGTTCAAATCTTCAGTTGAAATATAATTCTGAGTTCCGTTAAATTTCATTCTTTATTAACTCCAACAACTTAGTCTATTTATTAAAAATCTTGTTTTTTAGTGCCTCAATGTATTTGGGACCTACCTCACAACATCCACCAACTATAGAAGCATTATTTTTAATGTAACTCAACATTTTGCCTACAAATTTATCAATATTTAAATCAGATCTTTTTTTAAGAATTGATACATCATTGTTAATGTTTAAATTGTTCACTGTTACAAAAGCATTAGGTAGTGCACCAAAGGGTTTTGAAAAATTATTCATAACTTTGATTGAAGATTGAATAGCTTCAGGCGGTGCACAATTTATTAAAAAAGAATCAATTTTTGAATTATCAAATTCTTTTAAAGCATCTTCTAGATATTCTCCAGATCGTAATAATGTGCCATCTTCTTCTTTGACACAAAAACTCAACCAAACTTTTCTATCTGTAGCAAGAGCAGTTTCAGTCGCTATATGAGCCTCTTCAATTGAACAAACTGTTTCACACAAAAGAATATCTACATGTGGTTCTTGGATGTCTATTATTTTCTTATAAGTATCTTTTACTTCATCCTTATTTAGGCCTATATCAGTTTTGTAGCTCATAACTAGTGGAGGTAAAGAGCCAATAATTTTTATGTCAGTTTCAATTGACGATAACTTTTTCGCCTCAATAGCTGCTTTAATCGCACTTTTTTGAAGAGGTATGAATAATTCTTCTAAATTATATCTTTTTAACTTTTGTGGTGTGACGCTGTAAGAATTTAATGTTATTGCCTCTGCACCAGCTTTTATAAAATCCTTATGCAAATCAACAACTAAGTCATAATTATCAAGCATCACTCTTGCTGACCAAAGACCGTCGGGCTTAACTTTTGATCTATGTATTAATTCTTGGCCCATACCGCCATCAATCAAAATTAAATTATTACTCATGAATTTCCTTATGAATTATTATCAAACATTTTGTGTCTTTGTTATTTTTATTAAAAAAATCAGTGGTATGGATAAAAAACCAACCCACGCGTATAATTTAAATGTATCTATATACCCAACCATAAGGCTTTGTCTATTTAATTCATTTGTTAACTTTGTAATATTCATATTATCTGATGAATTGATAACACCTGAAAAATTAATACCTTGGTTCCATATAGATACTGCAGAACCAATTTCTTCAAAGTTGACTTGCCCCATATGGAGAACAACTGCAACACTAACTGAAATAAAAAAACTTGATCCAATGTTTCTAATTAGATGAAACATTGCTGTTGCTTCCCCATGAAATTTGTTTGACAAGGTTGCAAAGCAAATAACACTCACTGGAGGCCAAGTCAAACCAACACCTAAACCCTGAACTAAGCTAGCCCAGGCTATATGTGAAAAGGTCATATTTATATCGAAGGTTGACATGTAAAGACCTGAGACAGCTTGTATACCAAAGCCAAAAAAGATGATTATTCTCGGATCAATCCTGCTAGTAAAAGCAATAATTGCAAAACCAACAAATGTACCAATACCCCTCATTCCTAATATTATTCCAATTATAGATTGAGGATACCCTCTTAATTCCTGGAGTAGAGGTGGAAAAATTACCATTGGAACAAAATTAAGCATTCCAAAGAAGAAGATTAGTATAAGACCCACAGCATAATTTCTATCTTTAAATATACTTAAATTTATAAAGGGTTTTCTTGTGGTCAGGCTATGTGTAATAAAGATATAAAAGCCAATAATAGCTATTCCACACTCAATAATAGTTTCTGCACTGTCAAACCAGCTATTTCTTTCACCTCTGTCGAACATTATTTGTAACGCAGCAACACTACATGCAAGAGCCAAAAAACCAACCCAGTCTAAATGCATTCTACCTTCAACTGGTCTTTTTGGAACTGTGGCCATTACGGCTAATAAAGCACAAAATCCAAATGGTACTAAAGTGTAAAAAACCCATCTCCAATTAAGTAATTCACCAAGGTATCCTCCAATCGTTGGTGCGATCACAGGACCCAAAATTGTACCCATTCCCCAAACTGCCATAGCCACAGAAATTTGTCTTTTTGGAAATACTGCTAAAACAAGCGTTTGTGAAAGTGGGGGAAGTGGTGCTCCAAAAATACCTTGTGCCACCCTTGCTATTACAATTTCTTCTAAAGAATCTGACATTCCACAAAAAATAGAAGAAATTATAAAACCGATTACGCTAATAGAAAGTATTGTTCTAATTTGTATTCTCGACGACAACCAGCCCGCAAAAGGTGTAAAAATTGCTGTTGCAACTATATTTCCAGTTACAACCCAAGAAATCTGGTCTTGTGTTGCTCCCATAGCTCCTCTCATGTCTGATAATGCAATTGAAGCTATTGTTACATTCATTGCATAAAGCATAGTTACAAATGTTGCTGTAGCTAAAATAAACCATTTAAATGAAGTATTAGTTTCAGATATTAAAGGTGACAACTTAATCTCTTAATGATTTGAAAATAGCAGCAAAAGGTCGAATTATTATTGGAATTTCACTCTCATATTCAGTGTCTATCACAACCGTCACAGACATACCTACCCTAAGCTGTTTTTCAACGTTTAAACTATCTTCATTTTTATTAATAAGATTGCCAATGGAAATTCTTACAGGAATTCTTTGAACAACTTTCACCCAATTACCAGAAGAGTTTTGTGGTGGTAAAATTGAAAATTCAGCACCTGTGGCAGGGCTTATACTTTGAACTTGGGCTTTCCATTTTGTATCAGGATATGCATCAGGAATAAAATATGCTGATTGACCAACTTTTATATTAGTTAAGTCAGTCTCCTTTAAATTAGCTTCTAACCAAGATTTTTTTTCATCAACTATTGCAAATAGAATTTTTCCAACATCTATATACTCTCCTTTTTCTAGACTCAATTTAGCAACTATCCCGTCTTGCTTGGCAAATATAATTGACTGCTTAATATCAAAGTTAATTTTATTTAATTTACTTTTATGTTTTAAGTATAATGGATGTTTTTTGGGCAAAATTTTTTCATTACCATTTAAAGTGGTCAGTATTGTTTTGAAAGAGTCATTTGAAGATAATATAGGTTTGTTAATTCACGATGTGGCTCGATTACTTCGTGTTTTATATGATCGTCAAATGGCTTCTATAGGTCTAACTAGATCTCAATGGTGGTTATTG
>CACAAB010000046.1 GCA_902530325.1 uncultured SAR116 cluster alpha proteobacterium
CGTCTATTTGAATCGCGCAATTTACCATAATAATATAAACAAATTAACATTTGTTTGTCAGTAACTTGAGTGTGAAGGTATGACTACCTTTTCGGTTGAATTTTATATTCATACCCATCAAACCTAAGAGTTTGATCCTGGCTCAGAATGAACGCTGGCGGCATGCCTAACACATGCAAGTCGAACGAGATCTTCGGATCTAGTGGCGCACGGGTGAGTAACGCGTGGGAACCTACCTTTTAGTATGGGACAACGTTTGGAAACGAACGCTAATACCGTATACGCCCTCCGGGGGAAAGGTCAGCCGCTGAAAGAGGGGCCCGCGTCTGATTAGCTTGTTGGTAAGGTAATGGCTTACCAAGGCTACGATCAGTAGCTGGTCTGAGAGGATGATCAGCCACACTGGGACTGAGACACGGCCCAGACTCCTACGGGAGGCAGCAGTGGGGAATATTGGACAATGGAGGCAACTCTGATCCAGCAATGTCGCGTGTGTGATGAAGGCCCTAGGGTTGTAAAGCACTTTCAACGGTGAAGATGATGACGGTAGCCGTAGAAGAAGCCCCGGCTAACTTCGTGCCAGCAGCCGCGGTAATACGAAGGGGGCGAGCGTTATTCGGAATTATTGGGCGTAAAGGGCTCGCAGGCTGCTTGAACAGTTAGACGTGAAATCCCCGGGCTCAACCTGGGAACTGCGTTTAATACTAGCAAGCTAGAGAAATAGAGAGGAAAGTGGAACTCCCAGTGTAGAGGTGAAATTCGTAGATATTGGGAAGAACACCAGTGGCGAAAGCGACTTTCTGGCTATTTTCTGACGCTGAGGAGCGAAAGCGTGGGGAGCAAACAGGATTAGATACCCTGGTAGTCCACGCCGTAAACGATGTGTGCTAGATGTTGGAAGGATACCTTTCAGTGTCGCAGCTAACGCACTAAGCACACCGCCTGGGAAGTACGGTCGCAAGATTAAAACTCAAAGGAATTGACGGGGGCCCGCACAAGCGGTGGAGCATGTGGTTTAATTCGAAGCAACGCGCAGAACCTTACCAGCCCTTGACATGTGGAGTTTGGTTATCAGAGATGATTTCCTTCAGTTCGGCTGGCTCCAACACAGGTGCTGCATGGCTGTCGTCAGCTCGTGTCGTGAGATGTTGGGTTAAGTCCCGCAACGAGCGCAACCCTCATCTTTAGTTGCCATCAGTTCGGCTGGGCACTCTAGAGAAACTGCCTGGGATGACCAGGAGGAAGGCGAGGATGACGTCAAGTCCTCATGGCCCTTATGGGCTGGGCTACACACGTGCTACAATGGCGGTGACAAAGGGAAGCAATAGGGCAACCTGGAGCAAATCCCAAAAAGCCGTCTCAGTTCGGATTGTTCTCTGCAACTCGAGAGCATGAAGTTGGAATCGCTAGTAATCGTAGATCAGCACGCTACGGTGAATACGTTCCCGGGCCTTGTACACACCGCCCGTCACACCATGGGAGTTGGTTTTACCCGAAGACGGTATCCTAACCTTTTTGGAGGGAGCCGGCCACGGTAGGGTCAGCGACTGGGGTGAAGTCGTAACAAGGTAGCCGTAGGGGAACCTGCGGCTGGATCACCTCCTTTCTAAGGAAAGTACAAGATTAATTGCCGCCGTCTTTGTATCTCTTCTTTTTGAACTTATTAAATTATAGTCTTGCTACAGCTAAAGGCGCGTAGCTCAGTTGGTTAGAGCGCACGACTGATAATCGTGAGGTCGGCAGTTCAAGTCTGCCCGTGCCTACCACTGTCTGTTAGAGTTCAAATATTATCAAAACAGTTTAATTGACTATATTGTTGATCTGTTTGACATAGTTGGTAAAAATAATCCCAAATAATAGGGTAGCATTTCTTATGCTATCCAGCTTACGGATCGTATTAAAAATATTTAAGATTTATTTTTTAATAGTAGTAATGGTTGTCTGACCGGTTACTACTTTCATGTACGGTCCGATCAAGCGTCTTGAAGAGCATTTGGTGGATGCCTTGGTACAGAGAGGCGATGAAGGACGTGACACGCTGCGATAAGCTGTGGGGAGCCGTGAGTAGGCTTTGATCCGCAGATTTCCGAATGGGGAAACCCAAACCAAATTGGTTTATCCCGTAAGGGAAGCGAACCCAGCGAACTGAAATATCTAAGTAGCTGGAGGAAAGGACATCAACCGAGACTCCGTTAGTAGTGACGAGCGAACGCGGACCAGGCCAGTGGCCATTTTGAAAATAACCAGAATGATCTGGAAAGATCAGCCATAGTAGGTGAAAGCCCTGTATGGGTAATGTTTCAATTTGGTCCTTGAGTAGGGCGGGACACGAGAAATCCTGCTTGAACATGGGGGGACCACCCTCCAAGCCTAAGTACTACTCTGTGACCGATAGTGAACAAGTACCGTGAGGGAAAGGTGAAAAGAACCCCTATGAGGGGAGTGAAACAGACCTGAAACCGAATGCTTACAAACAGTAGGAGCTACATTAAGTAGTGACTGCGTACCTTTTGTATAATGGGTCAGCGAGTTAATTTATTGAGCAAGCTTAAGCCGTTAGGTGTAGGCGAAGCGAAAGCGAGTATTAATAGTGCGATTTAGTTCGATGGATTAGACCCGAAACCGGGTGATCTAGCTATGGGCAGGTTGAAGGTGCGGTAACACGCACTGGAGGACCGAACCCACGTCTGTTGAAAAAGACGGGGATGACCTGTGGCTAGGGGTGAAAGGCCAATCAAACCCGGAGATAGCTGGTTCTCCGCGAAAACTATTTAGGTAGTGCGTTATATATTACTGCCGGGGGTAGAGCACTGGATGGGCTAGGGGGGCGCGAGCCTTACCAAACCTAACCAAACTCCGAATACCGGTAAGTACAGTATAGCAGACAGTCCATGGGTGCTAAGGTCCTTGGACAAGAGGGAAAGAGCCCAGACCACCAGCTAAGGTCCCTAAGTTATGGCTAAGTGGGAAAGGATGTGGGAAGGCCAAGACAGCCAGGAGGTTGGCTTAGAAGCAGCCATCCTTTAAAGAAAGCGTAACAGCTCACTGGTCTAAATAAGCCGGCCTGCGCCGAAGATGTAACGGGGCTAAAGCCATACACCGAAGCTGTGGATGCCGTAAGGCATGGTAGCGGAGCGTTCTGTAAGCCGCTGAAGGTAACACGTGAGTGTTATTGGAGGTATCAGAAGTGAGAATGCTGACATGAGTAGCGATAAAGAGTGTGAGAAACACTCTCGCCGAAAGCCCAAGGGTTCCTGCGCAAGGTTAATCCACGCAGGGTTAGTCGGCCCCTAAGATAAGTGCGAAAGCAGTAGTTGATGGGAACACGGTTAATATTCCGTGACCTGATGGTAGTGACGGATGATATAAATTGTAAATACTTATCGGATTGTGTTTGCAGTGAAATCGTCCCAGGAAATAGCTCCATCATTAAGACCGTACCCGAAACCGACACAGGTGGGCAGGTAGAGAATACCAAGGCGCTTGGGAGAATGATGTTGAAGGAACTCGGCAAAATGCACCCGTAACTTCGGAATAAGGGTGACCTACTCTGGGCAACCAGAAATAGGTAGCATAAAATAGGGGGTAGCGACTGTTTATTAAAAACATAGGGCTCTGCAAAGTGGCAACACGACGTATAGGGTCCGACGCCTGCCCGGTGCTGGAAGGTTAAGAGGAGTTGTGCAAGCAGCGAATTGAAGCCCCAGTAAACGGCGGCCGTAACTATAACGGTCCTAAGGTAGCGAAATTCCTTGTCGGGTAAGTTCCGACCTGCACGAATGGCGTAACGACTTCCCCGCTGTCTCCAACATCAACTCAGCGAAATTGAATTCCCCGTGAAGATGCGGGGTACCCGCGGTCAGACGGAAAGACCCCGTGCACCTTTACTATAGCTTTGCAGTGGCATCAGGAAGCCGATGTGCAGGATAGGTGGGAGGCTTGGAACTTGTGGCGCAAGTCATAAGGGAGCCATCCTTGAGATACCACCCTTCTGCTTTCTGTTGTCTAACCGTGGCCAGTTATCCTGGTCCGGGACCCTGCATGGTGGGTAGTTTGACTGGGGCGGTCGCCTCCCAAATGGTAACGGAGGCGCGCGATGGTAGGCTCAGACCGGTCGGACATCGGTTGTTGAGTGCAATGGCATAAGCCTGCCTGACTGTGAGACTGACAAGTCGAACAGAGACGAAAGTCGGTCATAGTGATCCGGTGGTTCTGTGTGGAAGGGCCATCGCTCAACGGATAAAAGGTACGCCGGGGATAACAGGCTGATACCCCCCAAGAGTTCACATCGACGGGGGTGTTTGGCACCTCGATGTCGGCTCATCACATCCTGGGGCTGGAGCAGGTCCCAAGGGTTTGGCTGTTCGCCAATTAAAGTGGTACGTGAGCTGGGTTTAGAACGTCGTGAGACAGTTCGGTCCCTATCTGCCGTGGGTGTTCGAATCTTGAGAGGAGCTGTCCCTAGTACGAGAGGACCGGGATGGACGCACCTCTGGTGTACCAGTTGTCGCGCCAGCGGCATCGCTGGGTAGCTATGTGCGGAAAGGATAACTGCTGAAAGCATCTAAGCGGGAAGCCTCCCTCAAAACTAGGATTCGCCGAGAACCGTGGAAGACTACCACGTTGATAGGCTAGGTGTGGAAGCGCAGTAATGTGTGTAGCTAACTAGTACTAATAGTTCGATCGGCTTGATCGTGACCGTCATGGAAGTAGAAACCGGTTATTTCTATAATCATAATTGATCGTAAGCATTATTTGGGTTATTTTTTAAATTGTGAGGCTAGATGGTCTGGTGATTATAGTGCAGATGAACCACCCGATCCCATTCCGAACTCGAACGTGAAGCTCTGTTGCGCTGATGGTACTGCATCTGAAGGTGTGGGAGAGTAAGTCGTTGCCAGGCCTTCTAGCCTTACAACTGAATTAGAAGCATGACGCGGGGTGGAGCAGCCCGGTAGCTCGTCAGGCTCATAACCTGAAGGTCGTAGGTTCAAATCCTACCCCCGCAACCAACTATATCAATAAAATCAATGACTAAGATCACACTCAAAGACTTCGGTTTTTGATGTATCCTGTTATAATTTTTAGTATTTATGCCAAGCGGTCGTACTATTTTTAACCTATGAAAATCTTTCTAAACCTATTAGAGAATTATTTCGTGACAATGATAAACTGCTATTTTACCGTTGCGAAGTGATGCATAAACCATTTTTGTTCGCTTTTCTGGGTTTTCACGACTGGTCACGCTATGAAAACCACAAAGTGAATAATTATCCTCGTTAATTATTTTGTAGTCAGATAAAACAGATGTAGTATTTGTTGCCCAAACCAATACTTGCTCCAAATTTTCATTTTCATAAGTTGGTCGAAATACAAAATCATCTGTCACAATATTTGAAATATAACTAGCATCACCAGTAGTGAAAGTTTTGTTCCAACCGTCTAAGGCTTCTTTGAAAGTTAATGACAAATTTAATTTTCCTATCACTGTATATTTAA
>CACAAB010000047.1 GCA_902530325.1 uncultured SAR116 cluster alpha proteobacterium
GTGGTTGGTTTAATAAAAAAATATCAACTGCAATTTCACAATCTGTAGAGGTGGCTAACCAGTATTTAAATGAACACCAAAGTGCAATAAGAGGTGAAATTTTAGAACTAGTAAATTTAATTAATGTTAATTCAAATTTTTTATCATCAAATAAAAAAAAGTTTAATAACTTCCTTAATAAATATACAAGACAACACAACTTATCAGAAGCAGTTATAATTGATTCTATTGGAAATGTTTTAGCTTTTTCAGAATTTGTTTTTGAGTATACCTATACTGAAATTCCACAAAAATATTATGATATTGCAAACAATGATGAGATTATCATTATTAAGGAAGATGATTCAAATAAAATACGTGCTTTTATTAAATTATCTCAGTATATTGATGCTTATTTATTAATTACAAGATTTGTTGATCAAAAGGTACTGAATGCGATTGAAAGCACTTCAATTGCTGTTTCAGATTATCAATCAATTGAACTTAAACAATTTGATATCAAAATTTCATTCTTCGTTATATTTATTTTGATCACAATTATCCTTTTATTTACCTCATTGATTATTGGCCTCAACATTGCTAATAGATTACTTGAACCCATTAGTTCTCTTATTAAGGGAGCTGAAGAAGTTGGTGGAGGTAACTTAGATTATAAAATTTCCAATGATGTGCTGTCTAAAATAAATGTAAATGAAATAAAGAGATTAGTTCAAGCATTTAACTTAATGATATCTGATTTAAAGTCTAACAGAGTTGATTTGGAGCATGCAAATGATCAATTAGATAAAAGAAGAAAATTTTCAGAGTTAGTTCTATCTGGAGTATATTCTGGTGTAATTGGTTTAGATAAAGATTTAAAAATTAACCTTCCAAACGTGACTGCTACAGAATTATTAAACATATCAATAAATGAAGATTATGGTAAATCAATATTAGAAATAGTACCTGAATTTAAAAACCTAGTAGAAAACTTACTGAAATCTAGGAGAAATGTAGTTGAGGATAAAATACAAATAGTACGTAATGACAAAGTTTTAAATTTAATCACAAGGTTAGTTATCCAAAAATCTGATAATGTTACTTTAGGTTATGTTTTAACTTTTGACGATATAACTAGTTTAATTGCTGCTCAAAAAATGGGTGCATGGTCAGATATTGCAAGAAGAATAGCGCATGAAATAAAAAACCCACTTACTCCAATAAGATTGGGATCAGAACGTTTGGTTAATCATCTAAACAGTGGTAAGAGAATTGATAAAGAAATTTTTGAACAATCTTTGAAGATGATCACCCGTCAAGTTGATGATATACATCATTTAGTAAATGAATTTTCTTCTTTCGCAAGAATGCCATCACCTAAATTAAAATTAATTAATATAAATAAAGTGATAACAGACTATATTAAACCTTTAATTTCATCTTTTGATAATACAATAATTGAAATTGATAATGTAATAGAAAATGCTTTTGTTATGGCTGACGAAAAACAAATAAGACAAGCTTGCAGTAATTTAATTAAGAATTCGCACGAAAATATAACTTTAAATAATATTGTTAATGGTAGAATTTCTATAAAATTTGGAATTGAAGATGATTTTGTGTTTATTACTGTAGATGATAATGGTACTGGAATTGATAAATCTATAATTTCTCATATTACTGAACCATATTATACCACTAAAGTTGGTAATTCAGGTTTAGGACTAGCTATTACCAAAAAAATTATAGATGATCATAATGGAACAATGTTAATCAAACCTTTTAAGGGAGCTAAAGGTACATCTGTAATATTTAAATTTCCTCTTATATCAAAAATAAAAAAAGAGAAAAAATAAATGTTTAAAAATAAAATTTCTATTCTTGTTGTAGATGATGAGACTGATATTTGTGAAATGGTTGCTGCAACTTTAAAAGATGAAAATTATAATGCTATCATTGCTACTAATTACGACATGGCAGTTGACAAACTTAAAAATGAAAACATTACCCTTTTAATCACTGATATTTGGATGAATAATGATACAAATGCTGGCCTTGAACTTCTAACATATAGTCAAAATAATTATCCATTAATTCCAGTAATTATGATGTCTGGACATGGTAATATAGAAACAGCTATGAAAGCAGCAAAAAATGGAGCTTATGACTTTATTGAAAAGCCATTCAAAGCAGAGCGTTTGATTTTATTAGTCGACAAAGCCCTCAAAGATCGAAACTTGAAGTTAAAAGTTTTAGATTTTGAGTCAAAAGAAAATGAACGTATGGCATTAATTGGAAATTCAACAATATTTAAAAATATAAAACAAAAATTAAATAAAATTGCTTTAACTAATAGCAGGGCATTAATTACTGGACCATCAGGTTCTGGCAAAGAATTAATTGCTAAATGGATTCATAAAAAATCTAATAGAGGCTCATTTCCTTTTATAGTTGCATCATGTGCAACTTTATCAGCTGAGAGAGTGGAGCAAGTTTTATTTGGTTGGAGTGAAATAAATACTGAAGGAAAAAATAGTCAATCGAATATTGGTTTATTTGAACAAGCTAATTATGGTACTCTATTTTTTGATGAGATTTGTGATTTATCTCTTCAAACACAAGGTAAGTTAGTTCAAGCAATACAAGATCAAAGTTTTTATAAAATTGGTTCGAATAAAAAAATTAATGTAGACGTTAGGATTATTTCAGCCACTAATAAAAATTTGTTAGAATGTGTTCAAGAAGGAACATTTAGAGAAGATTTGTTTTATAGACTTTCAGTTGTACCTATTCAAGTACCTCCATTAAACAAAAGAAATGAGGACATATTTGATTTAATAAAGTATTTTTTGAATGTTTTAGCAAAGGATTTTGGAAGCAACACACTTAAATTTTCTTCTGAGACACTTGTTATTTTAAAAAATTATGAATGGCCCGGCAATGTAAGACAGCTTAAAAACATTATAGAATGGCTAAATATAATGTATGGTAACCAAAAAGATTTTATTATTTTACCTTCACATCTGCCACCAGAAATATTAGGTTACACTGAAAAAGAAAATCTTATGTCAAACCAGTTTAGTTTGTCATTAAAAGATGCAAGAAGAGCTTTTGAAGAAAATTATTTAAAAGAACAATTAAAAAGATTTAAAGGAAGTATTGCAAAAACATCTACTTTCATTGGTATGGATAGATCTGCTTTGCACAGAAAATTAAAGGAATTAGATATTGATATTAATAAACATGATTAACTTAATTTTTTTTGGAAATTAAATGAAACAAAAAGTTATTGTTTGTGGTGCGGGAAGAGTAGGAACTTCTATTGTTGAGCATTTGTCAAGTGAAGGATTTGACATAACTGTGATAGATTCTAATTCAGAGGCAATTCAACGTATTACAGAGTTGTATGATGTTCGAGGAGTGTTGGGTTTATCTTCTTACCCAAATGTTCTTGAAGATGCAGGTATTGTTGACACAGATATGATTATTGCTGTTACCCAATCTGATGAGGTAAACATTGCAGCTTGTCATGTAGCAAAATCAATTTTTGGAACTCCTACAATGATCATACGTATAAGATCAAAAGAATATCTTGAACCTAAATATTCTGATTTTTTATTAAAAGATGTAGGTGTTAATAGAATAATTTCACCAGAAGATGAAGTTGCAAATGCAATAGTTAATCAATGGAGAACCCCTGGAGCATTTGATGTTGCTGAATTTGCAAGATCACTTGTAACTATGTTAGGTGTTTCTTGTAAAGCTGATTGTCCTATTCTTGATACTCCATTAAGAAATTTAGTTGACTTGTTTCCTGATCTAACTGTTACAGTTATGGCAATAATTAGAGGCACTAAATTAATAGTGCCTAGAGGTGGAGATGACATAATTTTATCTGGTGACAGAGTTTATCTGGCTTGCCCTACTAATCAAATTAATAGAACTTTAAATGCATTTGGTCATGTGGAAACAACTGCTGAAAAAGTAACTATTTCTGGAGCTGGAGCAATCGGAATTAGGGTAGCTGAAGAAATACATAAATTATCTCCTGAAACCAACCTTACAATTTTAGAACTAGATAAAGAAAAGGCAAGACATGCAGCAGAAACTTTAGAATACGCAACTATAATTTCTGGGGATTCATTAGATCCTGAAATAATACTGGAAGCTAGATTAGGTCAAGGTGAAACTTATATTGCTGCCACTAATAATGATGAGGTTAATATTTTATCTTCATTATTATCTAAAAGATCAGGAGCATCTCATACAGTAGCATTAATTAATTTACCAGTATTTATTCCCTTATTTAATTCATTGGATCTTGAAGGGGTTGTAAGTCCTCCAAATTTAACAGCATCATCTATTTTACAAGAAGTAAGAAGTGGTCAAATAGAACATGTACACTCTATTATAGAAGAATTTGGGGAAGTAATATCTTTTGAAGCTTTAAAGTCCTCTTCTATTATAGGAAAACCGCTCAAAGATATAAAATTGCCTAAAGATGTATCTTTAGGTGCTATTGTAAAAGATGATGAAAGTATAGTTTCACCAAGAGGTGATACAATTATAGCAGCAGGAGATGTAGTAGTTATGTTTGTTCCAGTAAAATCAATGAAAAAAGTAGAAGAATTGCTTTCAGTCAATCTGGATTTCTTTTAATGGCAAATATATCTTATATAAACGGTGTTTATTGTAATATTCAAGATGCAAAAATTAGCATAAATGACAGAGGATATCATTTTGGTGATGCTGTTTACGAAGTAATACTTTATAACAATGGTATTTTTTACGACTATGATGGACATATAACACGACTATTTAACTCGCTTAAATCAATAAATATTAAATTTCATATATCAAGCCAACAACTAAAAATAATTATAAAAAATCTTTTTAAATTAAATAGAGTTAATTTCGGTAGCATTTATATACAGGTAAGTAGAGGTGTAGCTGAAAGAAACCATAGCTATTTTAATCTTAATTCAAAACCTATATTAACTATGATTGTATCAAAGAAAAAAAATAACATATCAGACAATATCAACGGAGTAAAAGCTGTTACTATTGCAGATAATAGATGGTCAAGGCCAGATATTAAAACCACTCAATTACTTCCGAATGTTTTAGCTAAAACTTACGCAAATGAAAAAAAAGCTTATGAGGGAATTTTTATTGATCATGAAGGTTATGTAACAGAAGGTTCAAGTTCTAATATTTGGATCATAAATAATGACAATGAAATTCTTACTCGTGAAATAGATGGAAAAATTTTATCTGGGATAACTAGGAAAACTATTACACAATTTGCAAAAAAAAATAATTTTAGATTATTAGAAAAAAAATTTACAAAAGACGAAATGCTTAAATCCAAAGAAGTTTTTTTAACTAGTGCTTCTTCATTTGTTACTCCAATTGTTGAAAT
>CACAAB010000048.1 GCA_902530325.1 uncultured SAR116 cluster alpha proteobacterium
TAATACAAATTAATGAATAATGGATTTAACGAAATACAAATGGAAATGTAGAGTACTTTTGTTATGTACGTCTTGCTATAGAGATAATAACTACAAAAAATCTAAAGAACTTTATCAAAAGCATATAAAAGAATTTCATAAAAGGCATGTCAAATTAATGTCTTTTAGAAAAAAGGGTCTAAAGTTTTCTATCAAACTAATAGGTTACGATGGCACTTTAAAAAAAGAATATTTAACATTAGAACCTCATAACATTTTTGATCTTATAGATACTATGCCAATGAGTAAGCAAGACTTTCAGGGAAAGTTAAAACCTCTTAATCTATCTCTATATTCAGATTACAAGCCTGAGACAACTCTAAAAGGACTTGGCTTTAAGAATAAAGAAAAAGCTATCTATACAATAGATGCAATAAAAAACAGAGACAAAAAATATCAGGTTAATGTTGTATCCACCATGTTAGGTAGAGCAAAAAAACATCCAAACAAAACTGCTGATATGGATGAAGCAATATTAGTTTTTGAGAAATGGATGGTAAACTATAAAAAGAGCAAGTTTTTAGTCTAATTAAATTATTATTCTACTTTGGTATATTTTTGTAATATGGAAGAATCAGAATATATAACTTCGGTATCACCACCCACAATAACGACTACCTCTAAACTTCAATGGAAACGCTCAGGAAACACTTGATAAATCAAATTTGACTTTATCTAATATGTAATAATCATTGAGGTTGTTAGTTATATTTTTTGATGCAATTAAAAAACCTATATATTTCCCATATTTAGGTGACCAAACAATTGAGGTTGCTGTTCCTATCTCTACATCTTCCTTAAATACTGAAAGATTATTAAAAAAAACTTGTTTATTTTCGCTTTTATAATCGAATTGAATTTTATATATATCTTTTGCAAACCCAACTTTTTTTTGTTTCACTAAAGCAGATTTTCCAATAAATTCATAATCTGAGTCAAGATTACAAAAATTTCCTAACCCACAATCATAAGGTGTGTCTTTAAGTGCCATATCATTTCCATAACTAAGAAGATTATTTTCTACTCTCTCAATCATATTTGGACACCCAACCCGAATTTTAAATTCCTTGCCTTTTTCCATTATTAGATCCCACAACATAATTGCTTTATTTGGATTAATTAGTAAAATTTCGTAACCAGATTGTTTGCTGTAACCTGTTTTCGAAATCATAATTTCTTCTTCATTGAATGGAAGTTTTATGAAATTAAAATATTTCAAGTTTTGTATTTCTTTACCAAAGATTTTTTGAGCTAATTTTTCAGATTTTGGTCCTTGAATAGCAATTGTGAATATATCGGTTTCTCTTACTTCAGAATAATATTCTTTTGAATTATTAATTGCAGAGACCCAATTAAACAAATCTGAATCAGATAAAGAAATCAAGAAATGATTATCAGCGATGCAAAAAACAACTGGGTCATTTAATAACCCACCTTCAAAGTTAACTATTGGTGCATAATATGCTTTACCAGAAGAAACATTAGAAAAATCTCTACAAAAAAGATATTGCATTAATGACAATGATTTTCTGCCTTTAACTTCAATAACTCTTTGAGCACAAACATCCCATAACTGAACATTTTTTATAAGATGATAATAATCTTCTTTTAATGATTTAAATATTGTGGGTAATAATGTGTTATTATAGACAGTGTAACTTTTAACACCTGCTAACTCATTTCTAGAAGTAAATGGTGTGCTTCTAATTCTATTAGATGTGTTAATTAAAAAACTATTAGACATTTGTTTGTACCCCAATTAAACAATATCTATAAATTACTTTGGACATATTTTATGAAAAGTAAATTAAGAAAATTACTTAATGAAAATAAATTTGTTTTTACGGCCGAAACTTCTCCACCAGATTCCGGCAATAAAGATGTTGTTATAGATGAAGTAGAATGTTTAAACGGTTTAGCTGATGCAATTAACGTTACTGATGGAGCTGGCGCAAAATCTCATATGTCAGCTCTTGCGACAGCAGCAATTATTGCTCAAAATGGCATTGAACCAATTTTACAATTCACCACCAGAGACAGAAATAGGATTGCAATACAAGGTGATCTTCTTGGGGGGTGGGCATTGGATATTCCAAACATTCTTTGTTTGTATGGTGATGAGGTTAAAGGCGGGGATCAACCAGATACCAAAGAAGTTAGAGATCTAGATACAATTGGTATATTGAGAACTGCTCACGAAATTAAAACAAAGAAAATGTATCCCTCTGGAAGAAAAATTAATGATGCACCAGAATTTTTCATTGGTGGAGCAGATACACCATTTAAAATTAACAATGATTTTAATGGTTTGAACTTAATAAAAAAAATTAAAGCTGGTGTCGAATTTTTTCAAACACAATACGTTTTCGAGGAAGATATTCTAAAAAATTATATGCTAAAATTAAATGAATTACATATTACTGACAAAGCTTATTTCATAATCGGATTAGGAGTAATTAAATCTGCAAAAAGTGCTAGGTGGATGAACAAAAATCTATTTGGTATTAATATACCCGAGAAAATAATAAATAGAATTGAACAATCAAATGATGAAAAGCTTGAAGGTATCAAAATTTGTAAAGAATTAATTGAAAAATACAAATCAATTAAAGGCGTAAGTGGAATTCATTTAATGGGTTATAAACAAGAAAAAGAAATAGCTTCTGTTATTTCAAGTTTTAAATAAACAATAGTCAAATTTTATAAGACTAGACTGCTTTAACAAAAATTTTCTTAGCTGCTAATTTCGCTTGCTCTAGGCTTGGAGCTAAAACAACACCCATTCTTCGATATGATTTTAAAAATGGTTTTCCAAAAATTCTATAATCTACATTTTTATCTTCAAGTGCTTCACCTAAACCTTCAATAATGTAGTCACCTGAAGCATTTTCTTCTGCTAAAATTACATGACTAGCACCAGATTGATTTAATTTAATTTCTGGTAATGGCATTCCAAGCAAAACTCTAGCGTGAATATCAAATTGACTAAAGTTTTGAGTAAACATTGTTACCATTCCAGTATCATGTGGGCGAGGGCTCAGTTCACTAAAAATTACCTCTCCTTTTTTATCAATAAAAAATTCTACACCAAATATACCTGAGCCACCTAGGTCTAACACCATTTTTCTTGCTGCTTCTTGTGCTTTTTTTATTACATCATGCAAACAATCAGCGGGCTGCCAGCTATACTGATAATCACCTCTTTGTTGGAAATGTCCAATAGGGTTGCAAAATGTAACTTTTCCAGATTTTTCTAAAATCGTTAAAAGAGTGATTTCATAGTCAAAATCTATGAACTCCTCGACAATCACACGTTTCCTGTTTCCTCTCATACCTTCAAGTGCAAATTTCCAAGATACTTTTAATTCATCTGCTGAATTTGCATAACTCTGACCCTTTCCGGAAGAGCTCATAACTGGCTTAACTGCTACTTTTGTACCAATTTTATTTGCCTCTAAAATTAATTCCTCTTCTGATTCTGCATAAGCAAAATTAGCAGTTTTTAATCCTAAATGTTTTGCTCTATCTCTTATTCTGTCTCTATTCATAGTTAAATTTACAGCTTTTGCTGAAGGTATTACATTATAACCATTTTGTTCAGCATCAATTAGAACATTAGTCTCAATAGCTTCAACCTCTGGTACGATGAAATCGGGTTTATGTTTATTAATAACTTCACTCAGTTTTTCTTTATCAAGCATATTAAATACTTCATTTTTATCGCTAACTTGCATGGCCGGCGCATTTTCATATGCATCACACGCTATCACATTACATCCAATTCTTTTGAGGCTAATTGTTAATTCTTTACCTAACTCACCACTACCCAACAGTAATATTTTTTTCATGTAATGACCCTTTTAAGTTTAAATTGCAAATATTCTGGCTTAATATTATAGAATGAACTTTATAAAAACACTTATTTATAAGTTACTAAATAAACAAATATCTAATATTTATAATAAACGTTTTAATAGTCATAATAATACCCCTAAAGGAGTATTTTGGAATAGTAAATTATCACAGGACCTTAGATTAAATATAATTTTAGATAAAATATTAAAAATTGCAAAAAGTGAAGAATTCTCGATTGCAGATATTGGTTGCGGTTATGGTAGATTATATGAAGTTATTAAAGAAAGAAACTTAGATGGCAAAGTTCAATATTATGGGTTTGATATAAATCAGAAGTTAATAAATTTTTGCAAAAACAACAAAGATTTTAAAAATGTTGAATTTGCAATAAGTGCATTACCTTTTAAAAAAACTGATTATGTCGTTATGTCAGGTACATATAACCTTACACCAACAAATAATATCCCTTTATGGGAAGATTATATAATTAAAAATCTTACAAGTAATTGGAAATTAGTAGAAAAAGCTATGATTTTTAATTGCTTGATAAAAGAAAAAAAGGAAATAAATAAAGCATTATATTATACAGAGTTATCCTGGATAAAAAGGGTTTGTGAGAATAACTTCGGAAAGATACAAATTTTCAAAAATCAACTTTTAAAAGATGATATTACAATTGTTATAAAAAAATCAGCTTAACTTTTTCACAAATTGATTTAGATGCGTTGTAAACTCATTTGGATTTTCTAAAGGTATTAGATGTCCACAATCAGGAAATTCTATTCTTTGTACATTTTTCATAGAGTTTGCGATCTGATCAATATCATACGGAATTCTAAAAACTTTATCATAATGACCCGTCATAATTAAAACTGGTACTTCAATTTTAGACCAGTCAATATCCCAATTAGCTGTTAGTGATCCCTTCATAAGTTTAAAAATACCAGAGTTTTCATCTAATCCTTTATAATTATTAGGATTGAGTGCGGTTGGTTTCATTTTGTTTAAAAACGATGGTGAAGCAATTACGGGCATATTCATATCCATTAATAATGATGTACCACCATAGCGTGCAACATTAACCATTGTCTCGTTTATCCATTTTAACCTGGAGTTATTTTTCCTAAGTGTGTTTATTAAAACTAAACCATTAGACTTAACACCCTTTTCAAGAGCAAGTGACGCATACAATCCACCAATGGACAAACCTACTAAAATTATATTTTTAAGTTTTAATTTTTCTATCAAAAGACACAAATCAGAAACTATTAAATCTGTGTCTAAATTAAGTTCCTCACTAAACTTACTGTTATCCTGTCCTCTAAAATTATGAGCAAGAAAACCATTCCCATCTTCAGTAATTCTATCCCCAATTAC
>CACAAB010000049.1 GCA_902530325.1 uncultured SAR116 cluster alpha proteobacterium
AATTTTGTGCTATCAATATAGCCCCCCCAAGTAATTTTATTTGCAGAAACATATTCTACAAGAAGAAGTCCTACTAAAGCTGAAGCTAATGGTTTTTTATTTGTATTTTTATTTATTGAAATAGTTATTTCTTTTTTTTGATAAAAATCTGCTGTTTTTAAAATTGATCCAAGAAAACTTTGATTATGTTGTGCCAACCATTTCGCTTTGTTTGCACAGTCTTTTGCTAAACTCCATTCAATATTAACACTTCGTAATGCTTTATAAGTTTCTGAGTATATCTCATTCAAAGAAACACTAATCATAATTATACATTGGATAAATTTGGAAATAGCCAATCATTAATGTTCTTTTTCCATAATTCATTAGGTAGTGGGGCTCCTTGAAATAGAGTTATTCTTGTCCATAAATTTGATTTAGGATCATACTTTGAGGCTCCAAAAAAACTTAATTTACACCTTAAAATATCAATTGGCTTCATATCTTTACCAATTAAATTATTTTGTATTTCGCTGTATGGCATTGATTTATTAATGATAACTCTCTTAATTATATTCCTTAATTCTGGGTGATTTATCATCACTTCAGCAGCAGTCATATTAGAAGGTAATTTATTTAATGTAATTACTGCTTGTTTTATCTGATGAGCAATATCAAAAGGTAGTTGTTTTTCTATTCCAGCATCTTTTTTTGTAATACCAAGACGTGGTTCTAATTTTGTTTGAGAAGTATACCAGAAACAATAATTTTCTTCAGGTTTTGAAGTGTCTATTTTAATAGCCCATTTAAAATTATCTTTAATAATCTCTAGTATATCATTAACTGTATAACTTATTAAAACAGATTTTTTTTCTTCTGCTCCCATATTATTTATTAAATCCTCTAATAACTCAGGAAAAGGTTCAATAAAGATAGAGTTTAGTATTTCTTGTGTTTCTAAAGTGATATCTTCTTTAAAGAAATTAAAAAATCTTTTAATAGGATAATGAAAATTAAAATGCTTAGTAAGTTCTTCATTTTGTAAAATTTTTTTTAGGTCTAAGATTAGCTTCTCAATTTTTTTTGACTGTAAACTATCATCGACTTTCCATTGTAAGCTGTATTTAAATGCTTGATGGATATAATTTATAATTTTATTTTGTGTTTTTTTATTTAGTCGTTTAATTGAAAAAACTCTTGATATAGCTGTTTCTCTATTATAGATCCATTGATGAATTAACTCTTGATGGTTTACCAAAAATGGAGCCATACCTAAACCCGTAGCATTGCCAACTCCTAAATGTTTTATCAGGTGTTTGGAAAGAATTACAGATTTTTTACCTCCTTTTTTTTTAGCAAGAAAATTAATTAATTCTATTGAAAAATATCTAACAAGATACACAGTCAACATTTCTGCTTGAAAAGGTTTTTCTAAAAAGTTATGTCCGTTGGTTTTAGAAAAATCTCCTATCCCAAATTTACCATTGCCATATACTGCAGTAGTTCTAACCAGGTAACCTACATCATTAATAAGTTTTTCAGATGGTTGTTTTCCAATTGATAAAGCATTTAATACTTTTTCAAATATTCTTTGAGACTTGTTAGCTCTACTTAAAGTTAATTGTTTTGAATTGTGTCTTCCTGATTCCTGTATTTTCAAATTTTTGGATAATTGATTTAATTCATTTTTATTTGGGATACCCCTAAAAAGTGAGAAAGTCATATCCCATTTCTCAGCTATAACTCTATCAGTTCTTTCTTCATCATTTATAGAATGACAAAAGATTACTAGTGATAAAGTTTCTTTTTTTAAAGCTATTTTAATAATAGCACTTCCAATTCCACTATTATCAATATCCCATTGGTAAATTTCTATTTTACTTTTTTGATACTTAAGATCATCAATAAGACGCCTTGTGAAAGATAGACGTGATTGATGAAAGCTTCCCAATCTATCAAGTTTCATAACTGTTGAGGGCGGTCTTATAGGATGATTATAGTCCAAATTAATTTTAGTGTTTTGAAAGCTCATCTTTTAAACTGACCTAAATGAATTCTTGAAAAAATTTAACCAATTTTTACCTTTAATTTTATCAACCTCTTCTTCATTAAAACCAATATCTTTTAACCCAGTTATAATATTATGCCAGTCTCTATTATCTCTAAACCAAGTCGGCATATTAGGAAAACCTGGGTTAGAAGCAGAGCCTTCACCATAGTCAATATTTTTGGTCCACTTACCCACTCTCATCCATTCTACAATACTATCAGGTTGATCTTGGCATAAATCTGATCCGAAACCTATATGATTAATTCCCATAATATCGACTGTTTTTGCTATCATTGAACAAAAATCTTCTAAAGTACAACTGCTACTATTATTTAAATGATGTGGGTAAAGTGAAAATCCTAAAATGCCATTACTTTCGGCTAGTTTGGATAAAATATTATTAGATTTATTTCTTTTAGCTGAATGCCAAAAAGATGGATTGGCATGACTTATAACAATTGGTCTTTCAGATACTTCAATAGCTTGCAGAGTTGATTTCTCAGAAGAATGAGACATATCAACAACCATTCCCACTCTATTCATTTCTTTTATTACTTCTTTACCCATTCTAGTAATGCCTGGATCATTTTCTTCGTAACAACCGGTTGCTAATAACGATTGATTATTATATGAAAGTTGCATAAACCGTCCACCAAGTCTGTGAAGAATTTCAACCAAACCGATGTCATCTTCAATAGGTGATGGATTTTGAAATCCAAAAATTATTGCTGTTTTATTTAGTTTTTTTGCTTTCTCGACATCCTCCGCAAAATATGCTGGCATTATAAGTGAAGGATATTGTTCAAACCATCTATTCCATTGTTCAAAATTTGAAACTGTTTCTCTGAATTGTTCATGATAAGAAATTGTTACGTGAATAGCAGTGACATTAGAATTTCTTAACTCACGGAAAATTTTTTCAGACCAATTACAATATTGTAAACCATCAATAAGCATTTAAAACAATTATCATATTTATGAATTATGGTGAATTATTAAATTCCTTTAGTTTTTTTTGTAAAATTATTTGTTATTGATTGAATTTTTTATTATTCAATAGAGTTAATATTATTTGTTTAAAAAGTGAGAGATTTAATTGAATTATAAATATTTAGGCAATTCAGACTTAAAGGTCTCAACTTATTGCCTTGGTACTATGACATTTGGAGAAACAACTTCAGAAGAGGATGGTCATTATCAATTAGATGAGTCAATAACATCAGGAATTAATTTTATTGATACAGCTGAAATGTATCCTACATGTCCCTTAAGACCTGAAACCACTGGTGATACTGAAATCATAGTTGGAAATTGGCTAACAAAAAATAAATCTAAAAGATCTTCGATAGTCCTTGCAACTAAAGTTTCTGGTAAAGGCTATGTGGCAGTAAGAAATGGTGAAGGCATAAACGTTAAATCTGTAAAAATTGCAATTGAAGGAAGTTTGAAAAAACTTCAAACTGATTATATTGATCTCTATCAATTACACTGGCCAAATAGGGGATCTTATCATTTTAGACAAAATTGGAATTATGATCCAACCAAACAAAATAATGAAGAGGTTAAAGAAAATCTTCGAGGTGTAATAAATTCTTTATCTGAACTTCAGAAAGAAGGAAAATTTAGATATCTTGGACTGTCAAACGAAACCTGTTGGGGTACATTACAATTTATTAAATTTTTAAAAGACTTTCCAAACCTAAAGTTAGTTTCTACTCAAAATGAGTATAGCTTACTGTGCAGATTATACGATTTAGATATGGCTGAAATGTCTCACCATGAAAATATAAGCTTACTAGCTTATTCACCACTCGCAGGTGGATTTTTAACTGGCAAGTACATGAATGATAATGTACCTAATAATTCAAGATTATCTAGAGTACCTAGTTTATTTGGAAGAATTAATGAAAATTCTACCTTAGCAGTCTCTGAATATGTGTCATTAGCTAAAAAATATCAAATTGATCCAGTGCACATGGCTATAGCTTTTTGTAATCAGAGACCTTTTATGGGGTCAGTCATTTTTGGTGCAACTGACAATGCACAATTTAAAAAAATTTTAAAAGGTGTAGATGTTGTGCTTTCTGAGGAAATGATGTTGGAAATTAATAAATTATATAAAAAATTTCCAATTACTTTCTAGTTACACTAAAGCATTTCCAATTTCTTTAAAAACAGAGAACATCAACTCTTCCTTTTTTATATTAATTGGATCAGATGCTGATGACATTCTAATTATTGTCAGTTCTTTTTTAGGGTTAATCCAAATATTTTGACCATGTATACCTATTGCACAGAATTCATTTTCATCAAAGCCTGTTTGATACCATTTTGATCTATAATTACCATTAGGAAATCTTTTTAGATCATCTTGATTTAAGTAACATGAGTTATCTTCATAATTCTTAATATCATTTATCCAGTTTTCTGGGACTATTTGCCCATTTTTGTTTGCACCATTTGTACGTACCATTTCTGAAATTAATAATAAGTCGTATGGTGATATACTTATTCCGCCAGCTGATCTAGTTGCTCCAAATCTATCTAATGTCACATTAGCATCATTTATTATTCCCGAGGGTTTGAATAATAAATCAGATATAATTTTAGAATACTTCTCTCCTGAAACTCTCTCAATTATCCAACCCAACAAATCACTATGAGGAGAGCAATAGTGATATTTTTTTCCATGTAGATGCATAGATTTTGGCAAATTTGAAAGAAATTCATGTAAACCACTTAAATGTGCCACATCATTATTTGAAGGTATATCCCATCCTGTAGAGGATCTATATTGTTGAAATATTTCTGCTTTTCCTGAATAATCTTCAATAAAATTAGATGCCACATTCATATCAAGGACATTTCTTATAGTCGCATCTTCATAAGCTGAACCAATTGTTTCTGGCAAAATTTTAGTTACGGAAGTATTCACATCAATTAATTTTTTATCAACTAAAATACCTGTCAACAAACTAGTAAGTGATTTGGAAATTGAAAATATAATGTGAGGTG
>CACAAB010000050.1 GCA_902530325.1 uncultured SAR116 cluster alpha proteobacterium
AGTTTTTTATAGCTTTAAATATTAATTTTTATATAGTTTGAGTTATTAATTCGGAGAATGAAATGGTTGAAAATAAATTAGGCAGTAAAATTGAAGGTGAAGAATATTTGGTTCTTCATGAATTTGCTAAAAAGGCTAAAGCAAAACTTTCTAAAGAAACTTGGGATTATCTAATTGGAGCTGCTGAGACGGAGACAACTTTTAAAAGAAATAGATTTGCTCTTGACAGTTTGGCATTTAGACCAAGGGTATTAAGAGATGTTGAAAATGTTGATATATCTACTAACTTAGTTGGACATCCTCTAAGAATGCCAGTTATACTTGCACCTATAGGTTCAATGCAAGATTTTGTGGAAGGTGCAGGAATTGCTCCAACAATTGCAGCATCTGAATTCGGTATACTGCATATGATAAGTTCTACTTGTATGCCAGGACTGGAAGAAGTTGCTAAAAGCGTTAATTATCCAAAACTATTTCAATTATATGTGAGAGGTGACCAAAATTGGGTTGATAATCAGATTAAAAATGCAATTGATTTTAACTACGCAGGCATATGTCTAACAGTTGACTTAGATGCTTATGGAAGAAGAGAAAGAGATCTTGCAAAAAGATATAGGACAACATCAAGACAAAGTGCAAGTGGTTTTGAATATCAAATGAGATTCTCTTGGAAAGATATTGATAGGATAAAATCTTACTGTGATTTACCAATAATTATTAAGGGAATAGCAACAAAAGAGGATGCTTTATTGGCTATAGAACATGGTGTTGAAATCATTTATGTTTCTAATCATGGTGGTAGGCAATTAGATTACGGAGTTGGTGGCTTGAATGTTTTGCCAGAAATTGTTGATGCAGTCAAAAATAAAGCAAAGATCATTTTTGATGGAGGCATTATGCGTGGTACAGATGTATTAAAAGCTATTGCGTTAGGAGCAGACTGTGTTGGTGTTGGAAGGCTTCAAGGGTTTGCAGCTGCTGCTGGCGGATCAAAAGCAATTTTACGAATGCTCGAATTACTAGAAATAGAAATTTTGACAGGGTTAAGGTTGCTGGGATTAAATTCATTGTCAGAACTTGATCACAATTATTTAAGTAAAGATTACGCTTTTGATTCAAAAAATGTGTTAAGTGCTTTCCCTTTGATTGATGAGGGATATTAAGAAATTTTAAAGATAATTTCTTGAAACCGTTTTAAAAATTTTTTTTCAACATCATTGGCTGACAGTGCAACTATAATTTGATGTTTGGAATTCAAATTTGGCTTTTTTATTATTTGTGAGGCTTCTTTTTCTTTATAGCCAGCTAAATCAACTGCTTCAAACCAAGCTACAGCTTTGTCAATTTTTTTTATTTTAGTTTCAATATGTTTTGGAAGTAAAGCTGGTAATCCAAATCTAAGATAAATAGCTTTCATTAAATTATCTTCAACAAATCGATAACTGTTATTGAGAGCATATTTAAATGGTGTGATTAAGTCTCCTATCACGTACTCTGGTGCATCATGAAGAAGAGCTGCTAAATTCCATTTCTTATGTAAGTTTGGATATTCAATATTGAAAAGTTCTTCTACTAACACAGAGTGTTGAGCAACTGAATACGCATGTTTACCAGTAGTTTGGCCATTCCATCTTGTAACTCTTGAGAGCCCTAAGGCGATGTCTTCAATTTCTATGTCAAATGGAGACGGAGATAAAATATCAAGCTTTCTACCTGATAACATTCTTTGCCAAGCTCTTTGATTGATTTTTTTTAGAGATTTAATAATTTTGTTTACCATTCAAAAAAATATTGGTTTATTATTCATTAAATATAAAAGAGAAAAAATAAAATATTCAAGGTTTAATTTTGGATTTCTATCAGGCACAAAACAAATATAGGCAGAAACAGTTTAGATTAATATTAAATTATTTTTTTAAACTTTTTATAATTATTATTGCCTTATTTATTGGGTGGTGGCTTGGTAACCGTGATAAATTAGTTTTAATACAAGAAAATGAAAAAATAATTAACGATTTTAATAATAAAAAAATTGAACTAGATAGAAAATTAACTGACATAAGACTAAAACTAAAAGAAGCTAACTTAGCTCTTAATACTCAAAATATTAAAAACCCAAATACTGATTTTGGAAGAGATGCAAAAAATATTCTTGCATCTAATTTAGCAAAGGGTGTGTCTGAGAAAGATATGATAGATGCACTGAGATTGCTTAGTTATAACAAATCTTGTGGTAAATTTGATTATAAAGAACTAGCTGTTTCAACACAATCTTTTATACCTCCTGAAAATACTTTGTTATTATTATCAGGTGGATTAAAAGTAAAAGTTGAAGGTAATATATCTGATCCAGGAGTCGATAATCCTTATTTTGACCCATCAAAACCAATTAGAGTAATATTTATATATTTAGGAAATAATGATATAGTTGAGGGGAATCTACCAATTACAAAAAATATTATGGCTGGTAAATTTTCTGTTAAAATAAATATTCTAAAATCAAAAGTTAAAGGGGCTGTTATAGTTCGATATCAAAATTGTAAAATTTAAATTATTTGTTACGTGAACAATTTGAAGATTTTTAAAAATAAACAAAAAACTGCTATAATTACTGGTGCAAGTGACGGTATTGGTGCAGCTTTTACTAAATTATTAATAAAAAATGGTTGGAAGGTTATAGGAATTAGTCGAAGCCTAAAAAAATTAAAAGCAATTAGTAAAAGTTTTTCATCAAATCAACAATCATTTAAATATTTTTCATGTGATGTACAAGATTTTAAAAAATTGAAATCTATAGCAATAGAAATTGAAACACCTGATTTGCTTCTTCTGAATGCTGGTATTTATTCACCTGTGAACGCATCTCAAATCAATCTAGATATATATAAAAAACATTTAAATATTAATTACCTAGGTGTCTTAAACTGTTATGAGGCATTTTTACCAGGTCTAATAAATAATCAAAATGGTCACATAATTATTATGTCTAGTGTGTCTGGCTGGATTGGGTTACCTAAAGCTGCTGCATATGGTCCCACAAAGGCGGCTTTAAGGTCATTTGCTCAATCTATCCGTTATGATTTAAATCCTAAAGGTATAAAAGTACAATTATGCAGTCCAGGCTTTGTAGATACGCAAGCAACCTCAATAAATGATTTTTACATGCCAGGTTTGATGAGTGTTAACGAAGCCGCTAATTTAATTTTCAAGAATATGAGTTCAAATAAATTTGAATTTTCATTTCCATTATCATTTTCTATTTTTATGAAGATTTTTAGTTATCTACCTGATAAAGTTTCTTCTTATTTAATCAGAAAGTTTATAACATAAAATTTTGAAATGGAAAAAAATATAGTAAAAAATTATATAAATTTATTTAGTAATCTTTCCCCTGATAATATTAATGAATTCGATAATCTGATCTCTAAAGATATAATCTTTGCAGATCCATTTAATAATATTAAAGGAATAAATGCATTTAAAAACATTTTTCAACATATGTTTGAAAATGTAAAAGAACCCAGATTTTTTATTCTTGACTATTCAATGAATAAACAAAGAGTATTTTTAAAATGGAAAATGACTTTCTTCGCATTTAAGTCTTTGCAGACTATTGAAGGTATGAGTGAATTGTTATTAAATGAGGATGGGAAAGTGGCATCTCATACGGATTATTGGGATTCATTAAATGGTCTTTTCATTAAAATTCCATTTATTGGTTATTTCTATAAAATAAGTTTGTTTTTGTTTAAATCAAAAACCTAATGAACATTCAATTTTATTTGCTTTAAATCAATATTATTAGATAAGAATCCACCTTCACAATACGACAAATAATAATTCCACATTAATTTGAATGTTTCGTCAAATCCAAGCTCTTCTATCTTATTCCAGTTATTATTAAATCTTTTATTCCAAATGTTTAATGTTTTTGCGTAATCATTTGAAAAACTATTTACGCTATCAATATTGAAGTAATTTTTAATTGCAACATTTGTAAGTATTTTGAAAGAGGGCAACATCCCCCCTGGAAAAATATATTTTTGTATAAAGTCTGGATTATTTTTATAGATTTCATATATATTATCATCGATTGTAATTAATTGCAGTCCAACATTTCCATTTGGATTTAAAACACTTCTAATTTTACTAAAAAAATTGTTCCAATACTCTTTTCCCACAGCTTCAAACATTTCAATTGATAATACTTTATCAAATTTGCCATCAATATTTCGATAATCGCAATATCTTATATCAATTTTGTTTTCTAGATGTGCTTTTTTAATTCTTTTTTTTGCAAAATTGTATTGCTCTTTTGAAATTGTAATTGCTGTTATATTGCAATCATACTCTTTACCTAAAAATTCAGAAAATCCACCCCAACCACAACCAATTTCTAATATGTTGTCACCATCTTTTATTGAAACTAGTTCTGCAAGTTTTTTATATTTATTTTTTTGAGCGATTTCTAAATCATCAGTTGGTTTTAAAAAAATTGCAGAAGAATAAGTCATAGATTTATCTAACCAATAACCATAAAATTTATTTCCTAAATCATAGTGATAAGAGATATTTTTCTTTGCTTGATTTTCACTATTTTTGTTTTTGAAATGAGAAAATTTATTATAAAAATACTTAAGTACAGAAACTTTAAAAGTATCTTCAGCTTCATCATTATTTAGAGCAAAATAATGCATTAAATTTGTCAAGTTTGAAGATGTTAATCTTTTGGCCATGTATAGCTCTGCAAATTTTACTGAGCCACCTTTTATAATTTCTTTAACAACATTGTCATCAGCAATTTTTAAACTTGCTTTAGGACCACTCTTATTCGCTGAAATTTTTTCAACTTTCCCGTTTGGCCATTCTATTTCAATAGAACCATAAGGAAAATGTTTTATACCACTTAAAAATAAATTATTCCAAAAATTCATTAATTTTTTAAACCTATTTTAATTAAAATTAATCTTTTGATACATCAATTCCAAACGAATGTTTTATT
>CACAAB010000051.1 GCA_902530325.1 uncultured SAR116 cluster alpha proteobacterium
ATTAATAATTATATTAAGAATATATGAAGAGAATTATGAAGAGCAATATGCTTATGGGTACAACATATAGTTTAATCCCCCTGACTGTGAATAACATAACAGAAGAATACATTTCTTGGCTTAATGATCCTATTGTAAATAAATTTCTTGAAGTTCGACATGTTAATCAAACAGTTAAGACAGTTACTGAATATGTTAATAAATTTTATAAAGACCATGAGAGTTATATCTGGGGTATATATTCTACTAAGGATAGATTGATTGGTTCAGTGAATTTACAAGATGTTAATCGTTATCATAATGCAGCTGAGTTAGGTCTTATGATAGGCAATACAGATTATTGGGGTAAGTCAGCTTCAAAAGAAGCCGTTAGCTTAGTGCTAAATTTTGCATTTGATACATTGAAACTTAATCGAGTCACTGGCGGCTCTTATTCAACAAATCTTGGAATGAATTTCACTTTTAAACTATTAGGATTTAAGCGTGAAGGAGTGATGAGAAAAAGTTTTCTCGAAGGTGATAAATATATTGATGGATATAGATGGGGAATTCTTTCAGACGAGTGGAAGAATGGGTAAAGATACTTTAAATAAGTTAACAACAACTATCATTAATACCCCCTCTGATTATGCAAGAGCCTCTAGGGAAATTGAAAAGAGTGTATCCCTTAAAAATATAAATATTTGTTTTTTATCTAGCTATACATCTGAAGTATTAAACCCTTATATTATTGTAGAATTAGCAAAAAATGGTTATAAAGGATCTCTTTATTATGCGCCATTTAATCAATTTGAACAGGAAATCTATAATCCAGATAGTGGATTATATTTGTTTGATCCGGACATTGTTTTAATTCACTCTAGGATTGAAGATTCTCATCAAAATTTAATGATGCGTTTTGCAAAATATTCTGATGATGAGTTGCAAGAAATATCTGAGGATATAATTAATCGCCATAAAAAAATGTTAGATGGATTGCGTAACAAAAGTGATGCAAAAATAATTGTAATAAATTTTGGAAATGCTCAAATGACAGAGGATTGTTTCACCAGTTCGCCTGTTATCCAGTCACAACGAACTTACATCCAGAACCTTAATCGTAGTTTATTGGAATTATCTAACAAGCTAACATCTTGTTATGTAATAGATTATCAACAATTATTTGATCATATTGGCTTGAATAATTGTATTGACCCAAAGCTTTTTTATATGGCTAGGATTCCATTTAACAGTTCTGCACAAATAGAATTTGGAAAAATAATTTCAAGAACGATTTTTGCAATATATAGCTCGCCTGCGAAGTGTATTGTTTTAGATTTAGATAACACATTATGGGGAGGAGTTATTGGTGAGGATGGCATATCAGGCATTCAACTCAGTGATGAATATCCTGGTAATGTTTTTAAAACTTTTCAGAGGGCTATATTAGGATTGCGAGACCAGGGCGTATTACTTGCTATAGCCAGCAAGAATAATATCAATGATGTATTTGATGTCTTTGAAAAACACACAGACTGCCTATTAAAGAAAAGTGATTTTTCATCCATCCAGATTCACTGGGAAAATAAAGCGTCCAGCATAGAGAAAATTTCACAAGAATTAAATATTAGTTTAGATTCAATAGTATTTTTTGACGATAGTCCATTTGAGCGAGATTGGGTGAGAAAGCAACTGCCAAGTGTTAAGGTTATTGAGGTACCCAAAAATCCAATGAATTATTTAAAAGCACTAAATGAATCTAAATTTTTTGATAGGCTGATAGTAACAAATGAGGATAGAATAAGGGCTGATATTTATCAACAAGAACAACAAAGAAAGAGCGCTTTGAATAATTCAGTTTCAATTGATGACTTTCTTAGAGATCTTAAGCTGGTAGTCAAAATTGGCAATTCAGATGATGTAACAATTACCAGGATTGAACAACTCCTTAGTAAAACCAATCAATTTAATTTGACTACTAAACGACATTCATCAGCAGATCTTATTAAAATAATACGTGATGGTGGAAAGGTTCTTTGGTTAAGTTGTGCAGATAGATATGGTGATAATGGCATTGTTGGAGTAGCAATTCTAGTAGAAACAAAACATAGAACTTGGTTGATTGATTCTATGTTACTAAGCTGTAGAGTAATTGGTCGAAAAATTGAAACAGTATTACTAGCTGAAATTGTAGAAATTCTAAGAGGTGAGAATGCTGAGGAATTATATGGGCACTATATCCCTACAAAAAAGAACCAAATTGTGTCTAATTTTTATAAACAACACAATTTTCAATCAACCGATAAGAAAAACAACTTCTGGAGGTTAAATTTAAAGGAAAGCAGTATAATAAAACCAAATTATATTGAGATAGTAAGAAATGATTGACGATATGAAGCTAAAAGAAGTTATATCTAATGTTTTAGGTGTTTCTATAGAGGAAATTAATGATGATAGCAGTCCAGATAATATTGAAAAATGGGACTCTCTTTCTCATATCAACCTTGTAATGGCACTTGAATCAGAATTTAAAGTAGAGTTGAGCCCTGAAGATGCTATGGATATGCTTTCTGTAAAACTAATTCGTATGATTTTGGAAGATGTACTAAAGGACTAGATTATGGATTCATTCAATTTAGGTGATTCTTATAGAGAAAAATTTATTGTTACGAATGATGTAGTAAATAAATTTGCCGAGTTTTCTGAAGATTTTAATCCTATACATGTAGATCAAAATTACGCCAAAAGTCGTGGCTACTCTCGTCAAGTCTCACATGGCGTTATTCAGTTATCATATCTTTCAAAAATGATAGGGATGGATTTTCCTGGTCCAGGTGCGATATGGATGAACCAAACAGTTAATTGGTTGCTGCCTGTTTTGGTTGGAGATATAATTGAAATTGTCCTTACAATTAAAGATCGTTCTTCCAGCGCAAAAATTCTTACTCTTTCAGTTGAAATCTTTAATCAAAATAATAAAAAAGTAATGGAAGGTATATCTCAGATTAAAATAACTGAGAACTTATATAGTCAACATAATGATAATGTTGATAAACCAATTGACTTTAGCTCGTCACAAGATTCTAATAAATATTTATCAAATAGAAATAATTCAACTCAACGAGTAGCTCTTATAACTGGAGCAAGCCGTGGAATTGGAGAAGCAATAGCCAGAAGATTATCTTACGATGGATTCAGTGTTGCAATCAATTGTCGAAATGATGTCAAGTCAGCTAACAAAATTGCTGATAGTATCATTTCTTCTGGTGGAGATGCTATTCCTGTCCAAGCAGATATAACAAGTCGTAGCGATATTGAAAAAATGTCAAAAAAAATATTTAGTAAATGGGGACGATGTGATGTTGTGATACATGGCGCTTCTCCACCTATACAACCAACTAAAACTGAACAAGTTAGATATGAAGATATTTGTTTATATTTAAATACTTATCTTAAAGGTGCAGTTTTACTCGTAGAAAGTTTTTCGAAATCCATGATAAATAACAAATTTGGGCGTTTTATTTTTCTTGGTAGCTCATTCATATATGGAAAACCGCCTCAAGGAATGGCAGCGTATGTTACCGCAAAGGAGGCCCTATGGGGATATACGAAGTCAGTAGCTACAGATATGGCACATTATGGTATAACCACAAACATGGTATCTCCAAGTCTAACAATAACAGAACTAACCACAGAAATACCTGCACGAGTAAAGGAAATTGAGGCAATGAAAAGCCCAGTGAGAAGGTTGGTTACAGCTGAGGATACTGCGTATCACGTAGCACATTTATGTGCGGATTATTCTGGTTATCTTAATGGAATTAATTTACCAATCACTAGTAGCCCTGTTTGATGTTAGTCTAACAATAGTTTAGTATGTTCTGTGAGATAAAATCCCATTAATCTTATATGCATAGTAATTAAATATTTTTATTTTTAAAAAGTTCTTTCATGAAATTTATTCATTCGTTATAAATCACCTCAAAGTTTATTATTAGATATTTCTTATATAAGAATATTTAACATTATTATAAGGAATTATGTTATTAGTTATTGTAGAGTATGCAAACAGAATAAAGTCATAAAGTTTAATTTTAATGACATTTTGTTTCCTTCCAAAAATAATATAGATTGGAAAAATTATTATTGCCCGAAGTGCTATTGTATTTCTCATTTTAACAAAGTGGAATTTTCTACAAATTATTCCGACGGGACATATAGAAAGCGTGATATTGGAAAAATTAAGAGAATACTAAATAAAACCATTTTCCCTCCTATAGATCTCCCATGGTCAACTATAACTTTTCTTAGATTTGAACATATATCTTCTGTATTAAGTAAATATTCTCCAAATAAAGATTTTCATAATCAAACCTTATTGGATTACGGTGGATATAATGGTCTTACTTCTTATGGATTGAAAGAATTTTTTGGAGTTAAAGAAGTTACTGTAGCTGATTTAGATATTAAAGGTTTAAACTTTGCAAAAAGCTTAGGCTTTAAAACAGTAAACCTATCTAAAAAAAATCTTGATAAAAAAAAATATAATATAATTATTATGGTTCATGTGTTTGAACATCTTGAAAACCCCTTAGAAACTTTAGGGCAAATTCATGAAAATATACATTTAGGAGGTATAATCTATTTAGAAGTGCCGAACTTATTTACCTTTCCACTCTCAGATAATTCTCATCTTTCAATGTTTTCTAAGGAAAGTATAGAAAAAATTTTTAATGACATCGGATACAAAATTTTAAAATCCGGATTTGTCGAAACCAGAAAAGAAGCTATAGATTTCAACTATTTTTATTTTTCAAAAAAAGGAAGTATTTATATTTTAGCTCAAAAATTAAATAATGATTTTGGGTCTATAAAATTA
>CACAAB010000052.1 GCA_902530325.1 uncultured SAR116 cluster alpha proteobacterium
TAATAATAACTTTTGATCAATCATCATTTTCAATTCTGCATTAATTATAAGACTATTCAGTAAAAACTATTGTAGTTTTGTTTGAGAATTAGAGTTATTAAATATGTTAAGGCCAACTGGGATTGAACTAGTGACCCCTTTGATGTCAACGAGGCACTCTCCCGCTGAGCTATAGTCCCATTTTATAATTATAAGAATTGTGTTACAATCGTATTATACTAGCATTTAAAAAAAATAAATTATTTATGAAAAAAATTGTTCTAAAATTCAAAGATAAAAACTTAGTTTTAAAACTACGAAACACAAAAACAGCAAATATGATTTATGACGCATTACCGTTTACTTCAACAGTAAAAAAATGGGGAGAAGAGATTTATTTTGAGACCCCTGTTAATGTTGAAGTAGAAAATAATGCTAGGGCAGTAGTTGAGTTTGGAGAAATAGCTTTCTGGAATGGAGGGTCAGCTATTGCTATTGGGTATGGTAAAACTCCAGTTTCAAAAGAAAATGAAATTAGATTAATTTCACCTTGTAATATTTGGGCAGATAGTGATTTTGAAAAAAGTTATATTGAAAAAATTAAAGAAAACGAAATTGTTAAAATAGAAAAACTTTAATTGTTTAAATCAACGTAAATTGTATCTAATTTTTTTTTAAATTCATAATCTAAAGTTATTGGTTTATTGCTAACTCTATCAACATAAACATGAATGAAAAATCCGTCTGCAGATGCCAAATCATCATTTGGTTTAAATAAACCAACCTCATATCTGACGGAGCTATTTCCAATTTTTGTTACTCTTATTCCTGCGTCGATATCTTCTGGATATACAAACGAAGAAAAGTAATTACATCCTGATTGAACTATAAGACCAATATTATTCCCATTTTTAATATCTATTAAATTGTTTTTTATTAACCATTTGTTAACTGCAGTATCAAATAACTCATAATAAATTACATTATTTAAGTGACCATAAACATCATTGTCATTCCACCTGGTGCCCATTTTAGAAAAATAATTATAATCACTTCGATTTGTAGGATTTTGTTGCAAATTAACTCTTCCTATTTTTAAATTCTTTTAACTTGCAAATTTTAGATGATATAAAATCTATTTTATTTTCTGGCAAAGAAGCTATATTTATTCGCCCATCAGGCATTAAGTATATTCCATTTTCTTTTCTTAATGTCATTATTCCTTCTTCAGTAATTGGCAAAAGTGAAAACATACCATTTTGAACATTTAAAAAGCTAAAGTAATCTGTTTGAAATTTGTTTTGTAAACTTTTTGAAAACTTTTCTCTTAGAGAAACTATTCTTTTCTGCATTCTACTAATTTCTATAAGCCATTCATTTTTTAAGATATTATCATCAAGTAAAATATTTATTATTTCAGCAGCATGGTCTGGTGGATGAAAATATAGCTCACGAGCAATTTCACTTAACATTGTTTCTAAAGAGACACTTTTTACTTTATTTGAGTCAGTAATAACTGCAATCAGTCCACAACGGTCTCTGTAAACACCAAAAGTTTTACTAGATGAAATAGTTATTATTACTTCAGGTACAATTTTAACTAATTTTCTAATACCTCGTACATCTTCATCAATGCCTTTACCCAAACCTTGGTAAACCAAATCTATAAATGGAACAATTCCATTTTTTTTACATATTTTAGCAACTTCTTCCCATTGATCAGTATTTAAGTCTGCTCCAGTAGGATTATGACAACATCCATGTAATAATAAAGCATCACCCGACTTTAATTTCTTTAAATCTAAAATCATATCTTCAAAATTTAAGAAATTGTTTGTGTTGTCGTAATAACTATGTTTTGTGATTTTTAGACCAGATTTTTGAAACATAAAAGTTTGTTGTCCCCATGTAGGATTGGGGATAGATATTAGTTTATTTTTTAATTTACTTTTTATAAGTTCTCCAGCAATTCTTAAACCAGAGCCTGCTCCAGGTATTTGTATTGCGCCTATTTTATTACTTCTTTCATTAAGAATATCTTTTCCTAAAACCAATTTTAAAATATTTTTACAGTATTCAGAGTTTCCAGCAGGTGTTTTATATGATTTAGAAACTTCGGTTTGTAACAATAAAGTTTCAGCTTTTTTTACTGCTTTAAAGACAGGCGCCTCACCTTTTTCGTCTCTGTAAATACCTATTCCCAAGTCAATTTTAGAAGTTCTCTTATCGCTTTCTAATTCTTGAAACATAAGTCTGGTTGCATCAAGTGCAGGTGATTGAATATCAAAATATCTCATAGAAAATCTTTCAAATAAAAACTTCTAATATATCTGTTGTAAAACACTTTTGAGTTTGAACTAATAAACGAAATAAACTATAGAAATTATATGTTAAGTTATAATATTAGAAAGAACCCAAAAAATCCAGTTTTAATAACTGTGCCACATTCAGGAAGTTTTTATCCAGAACTTTTTAAAAAACATATAAAGTTAGACTTAGATAAAATAAGAAAAATTGAAGATTATCAATCAGATAAAATTTTAAAACTTATAAAAAAAGAAAGCGTTGATATTTTAATTGCTAAATGTTCTAGAGCTGTAGTGGATTTAAACAGATCTAGAAAATCTATTGATAATGATATGTTTAATGAAATTGTGTTAATTGATCAACCAGATGAAAAAAAGATGATTTCATATGGCTTAGGTGTGTTTCCTAAAATTATTTCTAATAAATTAATTTTTAAAACAAAATTACCAGCTTCATACTCTAGAAAATTGTTGGAGGAATATTACGATCCATTTCATAAAGTTTTATCTAACCAATTAGAATTTCTATTAAAAAAATTTGGTTTTTGTTTTCATTTTGATCTTCATACCATGCCCTCTAAAGCTTTAAAGCATTTCAAAGTTAAACCTGATATTGTTTTAGGAAATAATTTTGGGAACAGTTCCTGTGAAAATCTAGTTAATTATATTAAAAACAGTTTTGAAAAATTTGGTCTTAAAGTTGAAATTAACAACCCATATGCAGGTGGTTTCATAACTAGAAAATATGGTAATCCATTAGTAGGTATTGAAACGGTTCAAATAGAAATTAATAGATCACTATATATGGATGAAAAAAATTTTAGAATAAATAATATTTATTATCTGCAAAATATATTCTCTGAAATATTTAACAATTTTGGATACTCTTTTAGATTAGCAGCTGAATAAATCATAAAAGTCTATTAACCCCCAATAGATGTTCCAAATTAGAATTAATTACGAGGGGTTCACTTAAAAGATTTTTGATTAAGAATTCAGCATATAAGGGAGCATAGACAAACCCCCAAGATCCCATACCTCCTAAAAGGTATTCGTTTTTTATATTTTTAGTTATTATAGAGTTCAGGTTACAGAAAAATGGCATTCTATCTTTTGTGCTTGCTCTTACACCTACTCTGTATTTTTTTTCAATTTTAAAATCTTTAATTATTTTTTTTAAAAAATCTGGGATAGAATTTAAATTATTAATTTCATCAATCTCTCTATAATTTTTATCTTCATTTCTATTAAATGAAGACCCTATTTGATGATAACCTCCAAATGCCTGGGAGAAATGATGACCATAACTAAAATTCAATTTCAAATCACATAATACTTTATTTTGTTTTAAATAAGTTACTTGCCCAGAAATTGAGTTAATTGGAATATTTTTACTAAGATTTTTCATCTCATAACCGTTCGCCCAAATTACGGTTTTAGCTTTCAAACTATTACCATTATCATCAATTAATAATTTAAATTGATCTTTGGTGTTGACAATTTTTTTTACATCAAATTTTGGTATAAATTTAGTATCTTTAATTAAATTTCTTATAAATTTTTTATTATCCAATATTCCTGATGATTTCATATAAATATAATTCAAATTTCCAAGAAAATTATCGTTATCTATTTTATTGGTTATCAAATCAACGGGCCAGTTACTTTGCAGAAGATGTGAATATTTTACTTTGTCTCTTTCCCTTAAAGGTAAAACAATAAGTCCATTAGAAGGAGGTATTGAATTAAGGTCTTTGGCAAGTTTTCTTGAATAACTAAAAGCCTCTAAAGATAGCAATCCATATGGAGAATTATCCAATGTGAGTTTCGGCATTTGAATTGCCAACTTATTCCCACTGGCTCCACTTGCATATTTTGAGGATTTATCTACTAAAAAACATTCTATATTTCTTTTCCTTAATGAATAAGCCAAAGAAGCACCTGAAATACCAGATCCTATTATAGCTACTGGTCCAATATAATTTTTGGAACTTAATACTTTATTAGTATTACTTGATAGTGGTTTCTTTATCCCAATTAAACTTTCTTTTTTATTACCAAATCCAAATACTTTTGATACAGAAAAACCAGAATTAGATAATCCTCTTCTCACGTGACCTGCAGAAGTAAATGTACTAAAAGTGCCATTAAACTTTGTAGATAAATATATTTGTTCAAAAATTTTTAAATTCCAAGCAGTAGAATTTTTTATTGGGGCAAAACCGTCTAAAAACCAAGCATCTGCTTTAAATTTTAAATTTTTTAGACTGTTAAAGTCATCATAAATTAAAATTAATTCAATGTTTTCTGACTCAAAAAATATTCTATGTGTAGATTGATATATGTTAGGTAATTTTTTTATTAATTGATTAGAAAGTGTTTTTAGGCCTTTTACTTTTTTATATACATAATTTAACTCAATTTTTGTTAATGGAGCGCTCTCAAAACTGATAAAAATTAATTTAGCATTTGGTTTTTTAGTTTCCTTCCAGAGTTTTAAGGTAAGTAAAAAACTCAAACCTGTACCAAATCCTAACTCAGAAATTATGAA
>CACAAB010000053.1 GCA_902530325.1 uncultured SAR116 cluster alpha proteobacterium
TTCATCATTATCTATTCCTACTATTTTAGTTTATCCATTCGAAGATTTATCAAATACAGATAATACTAAAGGTATTAGTCCTGCCTTAACAGAAAGTATGATCTCAAGCCTTTCTAAATATATTGGCATAAGAGTTTTATCTGGTACTACTAGTCAACATGCAAAAAAAAATAACTATTCTGAAACACAATTTAGAGATGAATATAACGCTGATTATGTAATCAAAGGATCTATTCAGACTATTTTAAATCAATCTCGTATTAATCTTCAATTAGTTGATTTAAAGCAGAATAAAGTAGTTTGGTCTGATAAAGAGGAATTTGATTTAAAAGATATTTTTAAAGTTCAAGATAATATAGGAAATAAAATACTAAAACATCTCCAAATAAAAGTAGTTACAGGATCTACTGGTGATGTATATGCAAAAAGAGTAAAAAATATTCAAAATTTGACTTTGGTCTTAAACTCGCGTGCTGAGTGGAGAAAATATACAATAGATGGTCATAAAAAATACCTTGAATATCAAGAACAATTAAGAAAGAATTTAGGACCAAAATCACCAGCTATATATAACGGTATGGCATGGGGCATTTATCAAAGAATAAGACTTGGTTTATCAAAAGATAAAAAAAGCGATATAAAAAAATTAGTAGAATATTCTAAAGCTGATGTTGCTGCTTTCAAAGATCCAGGAGCATATGCATTAAGAGCTTTGGTTGAATTTCGGTATGTTTCGAAAGATTGTGAAAAATCTAAATCATTTTTAAAGAAAGCTATTGATGCAGGTGGTTCAGTAGACGCTTTTTCAATTGCTGGTTCAATATACAAAAGGTGTTCGAATTTAAAATCAGCAATTTCTTTTTACAAAAATGCATTGCAATTAGCTCCAAATGACAATGGATTTTTTATAACTAAAAATTTACTTGCTGCTTATTATCAAAATAATGACTTAGATTCGATCGAACGTATAATAGTACCAAAATTAAATGTAAAAGATATTGATCCAGTAATGCTGGGGTTTTATTCGTATGTTCTTTTAACTAAAGGAAAAGATGAGGATGCCAAAAAATTTTTTTTGAAAGCAAAAGAAAAAGGATTGACGCGAAAACGTTTAAGTTTATTTGTTAATTATAAAAAAGTATTAGATGAATTTATTGAAAAGTTAAAACCGCTTGGAAGTTTAGACTAATTACTTAATCACCAATAGCTATTCCCTCTCTTCTATGGTCAGATCCTCCGTATAATTTATTATTAATATGAATTATATTTAAACCAGACGTGAAATTTCTTAATTTAACTTTATACTTCATATCCTCTAATGAGGGCAACAGCTTACTCATAATAGTATTTTTCTCTAAATAATAAGTTCCAAATTTATTTATTCCATGAGCTACCGATGCAGCTTCCTGAGCATTTTTTTCCCAATCAATCATTGAAATTATAGCATTTGCAACATACCCAATAATATTACTTCCACCAGGACTTCCTAAAATATAAACAGGTTTATTATTTTTTAAGATGATAGTAGGGGCCATGGATGATCTCGGTCTTTTACCAGGTTCAATATTATTAGCTATTTTTTTCCCATTTTTAAATGATTTAAATGAGAAATCAGTTAATTCATTGTTAAGTAAAAATCCACTATCTGTCATTAATCTAGAACCAAATCCGTTTTCAATCGTAGTAGTCATTGATAATGCATTTCCATACTGATCTACTATTGAAATATGGGATGTTGATGGAAGTTCTATCGAATCATCTGGACCCCATTTTATTGATAAATTACGTGTAAACTTGCCAGCTTTAATTTTCTTAAGTTTAATTTGTCTGTCTAATAATTTTGAACGTTCTTTCAAGTAGTTATAGTCTATTAAATTTTTAACTGGGACATTTATAAAATCACTATCAGCTATATAGATAGATCTATCAGCAAAAGCTAATCTTGAGGCATCTCCTATTATTCTCCAAGTCTCAGGATTTTTAGGTCCAAGTTTTGAAATATCAAAATTTTCAATCATTCCTAGAATTTGAGCAATTGTTATAGCTCCTGATGAAGGAGGTCCCATTCCACATACTTGATATCCTCTATAATTTGAACAAATGGGCTTTCTTTCTATAACCTTATAATTAATCATATCCTTAATAGATAAAACTCCAGGATTATGACTGGCATTATTCACAGTTGAGACAATATCATTTGCAATATAACCATTATAAAAAACTTCCGATCTATTTTTTTCAAAAGCTTTAAGAGTATTTGCATAATTTTTATTAAAATGGATGTCACCGGATTCTAGTGGCATACCATTGGGTAAAAAATAGGATTTAGTTTTTAAAAACTTACTTAATGATTTCCTACTTTTTTTTATAGAAGAGCTAAGTTTGTTTGAAATTACAAAACCATTATTTGATAAATTAATCGCATCATCAAATAATAAAGACCATTTAGTTTTACCCCATTTTTTATACGCTATTTCAAGTAAAGCTGGAGTACCAGGTGTGCCAACTGATTTTCCTCCTACAACGGCATCAAAAAACTTTAATGAGTTCCCGTTAATATCTTGAAATACATTTTCATTAATTAGTAATGGCGCTGTCTCACGACCATCAAGAGTTGTAACTTTTTTAGTTTTATTATCAAAATATACTAGAAATGCGCCACCACCAAGACCAGAGGATTCAGGTTCCACTAAACCTAAAACCAATTGAGCTGAAATCATTGCATCTGCAGCTGTCCCACCATTTTTAAGTATTTTAGCAGCAGCCTCAGAAGCTTGGGTATTTGCAGTGACAACCATCCATTTATCAGAAATTACTGGTTTACCTTCTTTTTTGAATTTTAGATATTTATTTCCTGAGTTTAAATTGTAATTTTCAGATTTGTTTAGATCAGATCTCTGTTTCCCAGACGCTAGAATTGGTATAAATAAAAACAAAATAGTTAAAATTTTAATAGAATACATAATTACTTTTCTAGTTATTTAAATCAAAGATATTTTTTTTCTATCCATTTTTGCATAATGAAGCCAATTACAACCATTCGTATAACCTTATCTTTTTCGTACACGTAACTTTTAATTACAGAATAAGCCTTTGAAGATATATCATTTTTAAAATAAACTTTTGCTTGTATTAACAAACCTCTGTCTTGTAAATATTTTTGAGTTTTAAACAGTAATGACTGAAGAACTCTTTCCTCATATAACTTACTGAGTTTTATATACATTATTTCAAGAAAAAAGGGCCAGTGGGCCAAGTGTCTCCATAAAGTTGCTACATGAGAATTTTTTCCATTTGGCGCGCATATACTGTTAACATTACATACTAACTGCCAAATATTGGGTTTTATTTCTTCTTTTTTTTGGAGTTTTTGTAGTACAGGCCAAAATATCTTTTTTTTGTTATTTTTTTGGATCTTTAAGCAACTTGGAAAATTTTGATTGATAATTGAGTGCAATACAACCATATTCATCCCATTTGAACGGTTATATGCTTTTAAAATAATCAAAATTTCTTCCCAATCTTTAGGGTTAAGTCTGCATTTTGAAAGTTCATCATCTGTGAATTTTGGCAGTAAAGGAAGTTTAATTTCTTCAATAATTTCTTTTAGTTTTTTTTCAGGATTCTGTGTTTCATAGATTGGTCTAGCAATAGTCCAAATTTTTTTTAAACTATCATCAATCTCTGCCAAACCTCTCCATATAGATGTTATAAGTGGAATATTCATAGTCTCTCTAATATCTTTGAAAATTTTTGCAGTTTCTCCAATAGCTTCTTTTTCATCTATAACTGAAACTGGGTCATAAGAAATATCAGAATTCATTTTAAATCATACAATTAAATTTTAATTATTATTTAATCTTACTTCATTTGAAAATGGACCAAGAACCGGAACTTCACCTTCAACAGTTCCCCTAATCATTGCTCTTCTATATTTACGGTAATCATAAGGTATAACTCTATGTAATAACACTCTATTATCCCACATTATAAGATCATTTTTTTGCCAATTATGAGTATAACAAAATTTAGGCTGGCTAATATAATCAACAAGCCATTTATGTAACTCCTTACCTTGTTCTAGGCTCATTCCACCAATTTCTAAACTTGTATTAGAAGTAAAATAAAGAGATTTTCTAAAGTTTCTGTCTGGATGAACTCTAACTACAGGGTGAGTTACAGGTGGAAAATTAGATTTTTCTTCATAAGTTAGTTCTGGAAGACTAGGTTCTAATCTTCTTATATCGTTGTAAGAATGTACTTGATGGAGTGGTTGTAAAAGATTTTTTTTATCTTCTGTTAGATCATCATAAGCTGCTAACATGTTTGAAAATTGAGTTTGTCCTCCTTCTACTTCAGGGGGTAGAGTTTCTTGACCATAAAGAATGGAAAAAACAGATGGTAAATATCTGTAAGAGCTATCTGTATGCCACCTTGAATTATTTTTTTGGAGAATGACTCTTTGGTCATTAGGATCTAAATGCATACCATCTTCAGAAACATTTGAAACGTTAAATATTTCTATTTTACCCTTGGTTTTGTCTTTTTCTGGATAGGCCTCTAATTTACCAAAGTTTTTTGTAAAAGTAGCAAGTGTATCCCCATCTAATTTTTGATTTTTAAAGCATATGAAATGTCTATCTTGAATAGTTTTTTTAAATAAATTTAATTCCTCATAACCAATATTTTTTGAGCAATCAAAATTTCTTACTTCTACACCA
>CACAAB010000054.1 GCA_902530325.1 uncultured SAR116 cluster alpha proteobacterium
TTACAAATAGTTTCATTCGAAAATATTATATCACCTAAAAATAGTGTATTATTAGAACTATAACGAGAAGGAAAAGAAAGGACATTAGTAGCTAATTTTAATTTTCTGTAGTAATAATTTAATTCAATAATTTTCTTATCTCCCGAAAAATAAAGTGAAATTGATTTCATTGATTTAGATAGATTTACATCAGATTTTTTATAAACTTCTTCTAAAATTTGATTCAAATTTTCTTGAAAGTTATTTATTATGTTACTGGGCCAGAGTGATAAATCTATAGAGCACTCAACACTAAATTTATCATTTTCCCATATCCTGTAATCTTTTTCAGTTATGTTCATTATATTTTTAAAAAAATTCAATTTTCGTTGAAGGAATCATAAGCTTTAATAATTTTTGCTACAATTGGATGTCTTATCACATCCTTTGAGTCTAAATATATCATCTTGATGTCATTAATATTAATAAGTATTTTCTTTGACTCTTTCAATCCTGAAGTTTGTCCTGTTGGGAGATCAACTTGACTTAAATCTCCATTAATTACCATTCGAGAACCTTCGCCAATACGAGTTAGTACCATTTTCATTTGAACGGGGGTAGTGTTTTGTGCTTCATCAACTATAACAAATGAGTTTGTAAATGTTCTACCTCTCATAAATGCTAGAGGTGCAATTTCTATTTCACCAGATTGAATTTTTTTTTCTACTCTTTCTGCAGGCATCATTTCATATAATGCATCATAAATAGGCTTTAAATAAGGGTCTATTTTTTCTTTCATATCACCTGGTAAAAATCCAAGCCTTTCTCCTGCCTCAACAGCTGGTCTTGTTAAAATAATCTTTTCAACAAGACCATTTTTCAACATGTGAATCCCTTTTGCGACTGCTAAATATGATTTTCCTGTACCTGCGGGTCCAAGACCAAATACCAGTTCAAAGTTATTCAAAGCTTCAAAATATTGTTTTTGACCAACACTCTTAGGTGTTACTATTTTTTTCCAAGTTTTGAATTGAAAATCTGAGTTCTCCTCAATGTTTTGATTTGATTTGGATTTATTTATGCCTCTTAGCATTCTTAATTCTGTCTCAAAATTTGAAAAATCAAAGTTAGTGATTTCTGAATTTTTCATAGACAATTTATGATAAGCATTAGTAATAATTAATTTTGCTAAATTTGCATTTTTAGCATTTCCAGAAATATGAAATTGATTTCCAAAGAGATTTATATTTACATCAATTAACTTTTCTAATTTTACAAGATTAGAACTGTGATTACCTACTAATAACGCCACATAAGAATTGTTGGGTAGTTCAAGTTTAATTTCTTTGTTTTTAATTTTATAATTCAAAATATATAAGCTTTCAAAAATTAGTATCAATAATCATTTATAATTTCACCAGCAACACTATTTTGAAATGCTTCAGTAATGTGTAAATCAACTGTTGAACCTATTAAATTTTTATTTTTAGAATTAAAAAAAACGGATTGATTAAATGGTGATCTTCCTAAATATTGATTATTTTTCTTTCCTTTTTTTAGAACCAAGACTTTAATAGTTGAATTAACAGTTGTTTCATTGAAAGAAATTTGTTGAGATCTTAATAATTCTTGCACCTCGTGTAATCTAGAATTTTTAATATTTTCGTCTATTTGATTAGAGAAAACACTTCCTGAGGTCCCAGGTCTTTTAGAATATTTAAATGAATAAGCTTGAGCATAATTCGCTTGTTCAATTAACTGTAAAGTTGCTTGATGATCATCCTCAGTTTCTCCTGGAAAACCTACAATAAAATCTCCTGATATTGCAATATTAGGTTTATAATCCCTAACTTTTTCTATGATTTCCAAATATTGTTTTGCGGTATGTTTTCTATTCATCTTTTTTAAAATTTTATTAGAACCTGATTGAATAGGAAGGTGAAGATAAGGCATTAATTTATCTATATCCCTATGAGCCTTAATCAATTCAATATCCATATCTAGAGGATGAGAAGTAGTGTATCTTATAAATTCCAACTTATTAATTTTGGCCAACTCCTCAATTAATCTCCCAAGACCCCAAATTGTTTTATCTGGACCAGGGGCATTCCAAGCATTTACATTTTGGCCTAGAAGGGTAATTTCTTTTACACCAACATCAATTAATTTGTTTGCTTCATCAATAATTGAAATTATAGGCCTAGAATACTCAGAACCTCTTGTAAAAGGCACGACACAAAAAGTACAAAATTTATCACATCCTTCTTGAATTGTTAAAAATGCAGATGCTCCCCTTTCATTAATATTTGTGTCTAAATGATCAAATTTAGGGATGGTTGGGAAATCGATATTAATATTTACATTTTTTTTTATGGGGTCAACTTTAGCAATTAACTCGGGAAGATTTTGATATGATTGAGGGCCTACAACTATATCAACCCAAGGAGAACGCTTCATTATTTCTTTACCTTGGGCTTGAGCAACACAACCTGCTACGGCTACTATTGATTTTTTGCCAGTATTTTCTTTTCTTAAATTAATCTTGTCTCTTATACGACCAAGTTCAGAATATGTTTTTTCAACTGCTTTTTCTCGAATGTGGCATGTATTCAAAACTATAAGATCAGCGTCATCTTCGTTGTCATCTAATTGATAGCCATGTGGTTTAAGTAAATCTGTCATTCTCTCGGAGTCATAAAAATTCATTTGACATCCGTGAGTTTTTATAAATAGTTTTTTCATTATATATACATCTTTAATTAACGTTACTTTCTGCCAATTAATATATTATTTTGCAAGTTTTTTTGATAAAGCGCTAGAATAAACTTTTCTAATTTTATTTTCTAAATAATTACTTAAGTCTTTTCTGTTTTCAAAATTCTTTGTTTTAATAGGATCTAAATAAATCACCAATGCCTTAATAGATTTTAATCCTGCTAATTTCAATAAATGTGGTTTAAAATCCATATCTCCATACCACGCTATTATAGGTCTTAACCATCTATTAATTGGAATTCCGTTTAAATCTGAATAAACAATTACTAAAGGCTGAATAATGAAATCTTGATTTTCCACTGATGAAAAGGAACTTGATTTAAATTCTAAAACCCTGTTTCCATCAGACGTAGTTCCTTCAGGAAAAATAAAAACCTTCTCGCCAGAAGATAGTACATCTAATATTTTATTTTTTTGATTAAAACTGTCTGTTTTATTCCTTCTAATAAAAATTGATCTACCTTTCTTGGCCAAAAAACCAAATAATGGCCAGCTCTCTATCTCAGATTTAGCTACAAATCTCAATGGAAATTTAGATCCCAAAATAGGAATATCTAAATAGGATAAGTGGTTGCTTATAAACAAATTACCTTGTCTTGATCGATTTGATTCACGAATTATTTCGACCTCTATTGACAGAAGCCACAATAACATTTTGTGAAAAAAAACTGGAAACCATTTTTCAATCAGGGGTATAATTTTACCAAATAATATAGATGAAGAGATTAACAGAGCAGAAGCTACTGTAAAAAGTACAAATTTTGAATAGAAAATTAAATTATCTATTAATGATAAATTATAAATAGAACTTAAATAAGAATTTTCTTTAACTGACATAACTTACTTACTTTAAATATTTCTTCTTATATTTTTCATCTATATTTTTCGTATTCACGATCACACATAAGTCTATTGTATTGAATTTATAATCAACAAAACAATCATAGCTGACTTTTCCACCTATTCTAAGATATCCTTTTATAAGAGGTGGCAATTTTACAAAAGTTCTTAAATTATTAATATTTGAATTAATTTCAGTATAAGCAGGATATATTTTTGTATCTAAACTTTTAACCGACAACTCATCTGGCAATGAATAGTTCTTTCTTAAGTAAGACAATTCATTAGTGTATTTCATCACATTAGTCCCATGAAAACTTGCGCATCCTAATAAAATTTCTATATCATATAATTTAACATATTCTGCAACTGCTTTCCAAAGTAAGTTCATTATAGTTCCATTTCTATAATCTTGATGAACACATGACCTTCCTAATTCAAGTATTTGATTATGTTTATAAGAGTTCAATATCTTAGATAAATCAAATTCTGAAGAAGTATAAAACCCATCAAAATTAGAAGCTATATCACCTCGAACAAGCCTATAAGTTCCTACAATTTTATTTTTAATCTCTTTTCTATTCTTATCTATTACAATGATATGATCAGCAAATTTGTCTACCTTATCATAATCTAATCTTAAAATTTTTTTCGATATTGTTGGTATAGCTTTTTTTTCTTTGTAAAAAACTGAATACCTAAGAGCTTGAGCTTTTTTTAATTCGGATTTTTTTTCAGCAATTTTAACAAAGTTATCGACTTCAATTTTAGAAAAATTCTTCTTAGTTTTTTGAGGTTCTAGAGAATAAATTTTTCTTTTAAAAATTGAGTTAAATTTGCTTACTTTAAGATTTCTATTAACAAAACTTTCTTTTACTTTTTTCATGAATATAATACACCTGCTAGAAATTTATT
>CACAAB010000055.1 GCA_902530325.1 uncultured SAR116 cluster alpha proteobacterium
ATGGATAATTATAGAAATAGAACAGGAAAATATACTTATGGTAGAAATGGAACCCCTACTTTAGATTCGCTAATTAATGCAATTTCAGATCTATATAATGCTGATGGATGTGTATTAGCTCCTTCAGGGATGGGAGCTATTTCAATTGGATTAATGTCAGTTTTAAAAGCGAAAGACCACATTTTGATACCTGATTCTGTCTATGGTTCAGCAAGAAGATTTGTTCAAGAAGAATTTCCTAGACTAAATATAGAGTTTGAATTTTATAATTCACGTGACCTTGATCATCTAGAAACATTAATACAAAACAACACAAAAGCGATATATATAGAAAGTCCTGGAACTTACACTTTCGAAATAATTGATATTAAAAGAGTTGTTAAAATTTGTAAAAAAAATAATTTAAAATCACTCATAGATAACACGTGGGCAACTGCAATCTATTTTAACCCATTTGATTTTGGGGTAGATATAGTGATAGAAGCAATTACAAAATATATTTCTGGTCATTCTGACATAATGATGGGAGTAGTTTTAGGTAACAAAGATGATTTGATCGCACTTCAAAGATGGTCAAAAAATACTGGTAATTATGTAAGTCCTGATGATATTTATATGTCTTTAAGAGGTTTAAGAACTCTTCCTTTAAGATTACAAAAATCATCACAAAATAGTTTTGAAATTGCTAAGTTTTTAGAAACTAAAAACATAATTAAAAAAGTCTTTCATCCTGCTCTTGAACAACACCCTGATCATAAAATATGGAAAAGAGATTTTAAGGGTGCTTCAGGTCTATTTGCAATTGAATTTCATGATAAAGTATTAAAAGAAGCTATAGACATAATTGCTGACAATTGTGAAATTTTTGGAATTGGTTCTTCTTGGGGAGGGTACTCAAGTTTATTATCTACAATGAATGTTTCTGAAAACAGAAATTTAAAATCCAGCTTTGTTCCAACAGGTAACTATCTAAGAATTTACACCGGCAGTGAGGATACAGAAGACTTAATTAGTGACTTAAACGTTGGATTTGAAAAATTATAAATAGTTTTTTTAATAATTAAATAAGTTGTTCTTCACCTAAAACAGTTGTTCTTCGCATGTCCCTACTTTCTTTTAAATCATCAAATGCTCTTGCCCTGTGCATTGTTTGTCTGTTGTCCCAAATAATTAGATCATTTTGAGACCATTTATGAATATATTTAAATTTTGTTTGAGTAGCATACTCAATCAAATCATCTATAAAACACATGGAATCTGGTCTTATCCAATCTTTAATTTTTCCGATATGACTAGAAAGAAAAATTGTTTTTCTTTGTGTAAAATTATTTTTTCTTACAAGCGGTTGCTCTACTGGTATAAAATTTTTAATTTCTTCTGATGATAATTCTCTAGTCATATCAAAACCTAATCTTTGTCTTGAATAAATCAAAGAATGCTCACAAATCATGTTTTTAATTTTTAATTTAGTATTATCATCTAGACAATCATATGCTTCTCTCATATCTGCAAATTCTGTATTGCCTCCTTCTTTTGATACATTTCTGGCAGATAAAAGAGAATATTTTGCTGGAATTTTTTTGAATGAGCTATCCGTGTGCCATAATCTATTGCCTAAATTAAATATCCTTCTTGGATCATTTATTGTAAAAGGTTTATTATTTTTATCTAGATTAGAGACGTCAGCTAAATCAGTTGACAATCTTCTGTCTTTAGCTTTTGTTATATTAGATTTATTACCTGATGCTTCTATTTTACCAAAATATTTAGTGAATCGCACTTGTTCATTATCATTGATATTTTGGTTTCTAAATACTAATACAGATAATTTATTTATTGCTTCATCAATTTTTTTTACTAATTCATCATTTAATTCTTTTTTCAAATCAACCCCAGAGACAAATCCTACAAAGTTTGGAAATTCTTGTCTTGTTTCTATTTTCATCTTAATCTCCCTTAGATCCTAATGAAAAAATATTAGTATTTATTTATAATTAATTATAAAATACGACTTGTAAAACCAAAAAAGAGAAATTTATGAGTTTAATCAGAGTAAATGTAATATTAACCTCTTTAATTATATTATTCTTATTTCTAAGTTTTAAAACTTACGCTGTCCAAGAATTAGAAGGAGCTTGGTTTGAATGCGAGTTTTCTGGTAAAACAACTAAACCAACTGATGGTTGCGATATGTTAGACAATGATGGGTTTATATTTAATAAAAACATTGCTGCGCATATATCCGTTGTAGACAGTCAAGAACCGAATTGTAAAAAAAATAAATTTGGTCAATGTTTTAAAAGTGACTTAAAATTTATAACTGTAAGGAAAGGTAGACAAGACAAAGTTAATTTTCAAAATGGAAAGCTAATTTTAACTTTTTTAGGTTGTGGACAAGTTTTTCATTTGAAAGATAAAATCAAATACGTAGAAGCCGCTCCAGACAAAAAAAAATGTTTTTGGGCTGGTAAAAAAATCTTTTATCTAAAAAAATACAATGGAAAATTAATTTTTAAAAAATAGTTATGTAGTAATATGTATATATTAAAACAAACAAATCTTCTTAAATTTGGATTAATCACTGTTGGAATAATAATTGCTCTATTTTGTTTCTACGTGATTGTAGGCTTTTTAGGTATCCAATTTTTAATGGAACCTTATCAATACGGAACTTTCTTTGCCTGGGTAATTATTTTATTTAGTATTTTCTATAGATTTACATTTTTACTTTTAACAATAGGTGTGTTTTTTGGCATAATTAATGTGTTAGAATGGCACTTGATATTTGCTGTCTTGTTTACTTTGCCAAGTCTTCTATTTATTTTTCCAAAACAAATCCTTAATTTTAAAATGAAATCAAAAAATAACACAAAACCTCAAGATGCTTTTAATGAATTTTCAAACACAAATTTAAAGCAGAGTATGAATAGGTTTAAGACTAAATCTCAAACAAGCGAGGTAATTGACGGTGAATATGAAGTTATAAAAGATAGTGAAAATAAAAAAAATTAGTCATTTAATTTGATATGAATTGATTCTTGTGAGTTAAGATCAAATGCAACCATACCTCCGCTTGATGTAGATAAACCAGTAAATGCTAGAATATTAACATAGTGTGTAACTAATAGATATGGTCCGCCTGATTTATCAAAGCTATTAACTAAATTATTTAATTTTATTAATGTTAATTTTCTATCTGCATGTTTTTCGTAGAAGGAATTTAAACCTTCATGTGTCTTAAATTCTCCGATATTCATATTTAAAGCTGTGTCTTTACACCTACACCAAAAACTTGAATATATTTTTGAAAATTTAATACCTATTTTTTTTAGAGTGTTACCAAGCATCCTACTTTGGTCTATACCTACTTGATCAAGGTTTCTTTGAGTAGAACAATCATTAACGTTAAAATTTGAAGGATCTCCATTACCTGGAGCTAAGGCGTGTCTTAAAAAAATAATTTTGTCCATATCATGATTTTTAAGTTTTTCTAATGATATGAAACTTTCTTCAGAATATGAGTCAGTAATTAAAAAAAAAGAAAATAAAATCGTAAAAGTTATCTTTTTCAACACCAATTATTTCCTATTTAGTTCATTAATTTGACTTTTTTACAGTTTCTCTTTTTATAATTAAAAATGAAGAAAATACAATTATAACAGTTCCTAAAAAGAATGTTGTTGAAATAACTTCATCAAAAATAAAAATACCAACCACTATTCCAATAGGAACTGATATATATCTTAAAGGAGCTAATAAACTGACTGGCGCCATCTTTAGACTGTAAGCTAAAAAAAACTGTTGAAAACTTGACATAATACCAACAAGTACCAAAAACATAATCAATGCATTGTCATTTGGAAACTCAGTTTGATTAAATAAACAAATAAATAAAAATACAATTGTACCAATAATATTGTACCAAAGAGCCGAAGTTGTTGGATGATCTGTTAAGCTTAACTTTCTTACATAAATTGTCATTAATGCACCAAAAAATGGAGATAGGATACCTAGAATAATACCAAAATTTTTCCATTCTTCTGAAAAAGGCTTCAGTATTAGTAAAACACCAATAAACCCAACTAAAGCTGTTATTTTTCTATACCAACCAACTACCTCTTTGATTACAATTGGTGCGAGTAAAGCAACAAATAAAGGCATTGTTTGAAGCAAAGTTGTCATTAGACTAAGATCTATAAATTGTAATGCTGCAAATAAAAATCCAAATGACCCTAATCCAGTAAATATTCTAATTGCTAAAGTTGATTTAGATACAACGTGAAAAGCTTTGGATTTTCTTTGATAAATTGACGTAATTAAAAGTAGAGGTATGCAAAATAAATATCTAAAAAATAGAATCATAAATACAGACAATTCTACTGAAATAAACTTTACAATGCTTGCAATGGTTATTGTACAAATAGCTTCGGCAATAGAAAAAGATATGCCTAGTGATATTTCATTTTTTTTATTTATTAAA
>CACAAB010000056.1 GCA_902530325.1 uncultured SAR116 cluster alpha proteobacterium
TTTTTTGAAAAAGCTATACCTAAATTATTTGTAAGTTGAAATTCATTAGGATCTACACTTAAACCTTTATTAAAACATGCAATACTTTGATCAATTTTACCTTTTCTTAACTCTATAGTTCCTAAATTAAGCCATCCCTTACTCACTTTATCATCTAACCTCAACGCTTTTCTAAATTGATCAGCGGCTAAATCAAGATATCCTAAATCTAAATAACAAGTGCCAAGGTTAATGTGTATTGCAAAATTTTTTTCTCCATTTTCAATCAAAGTCATGTATAAATCTACAGCTAGGTTAGATTTTCCAGTTTTTTGATAAAAATAACCAAGGAAATTCACAAAATCGAGGTCGTTAGGTTCTAATTTCAGATAAGATTTGCTGACATCAATAGCTTTTGAATATTCTTTACATTCGTTATAAAGAAAAATTAATCTTATGTTTGCATCTCGATGGTATGGATAATTATTTAAAATTTTCTTATAATTTTTTTCAGCTTCATCAATTAAATTAAGTTTCTCAAGAGCAGATGACACATTTAGAATAATATTAATATTATTTGGGTCTTTAGATAATGCCAAATTGTAACATTCTAGAGCCTTTTTAAAATCTTTTTGGACTCGGTATATTGTTCCTAAATTATCAATGATTTCTATGTTATTAATATCTAATTTATGAGCTTTATTGAAATGGAAAATTGCTTCATCATTTTCATTGAGTGCATTATGAGAAATCGCCATTATATTGTGTATTCTAGACGTTCCATTGTTATTTTTAAGAAATTCATTACAAAATTCAACAACTTCTTCGTGATTTTCCTGCTGGTTGTGTTGAAGTGCAATTCTGAAAACTTGATCTTCGGTGTAAGGATTATCTAATTCATTTAGTAAATCGTCTATATTTTCACTTGAGTTATTTAATGATTTGGTTGGTATGAAAATATTTTCATCATTGCCCTCAATTTTATCCATGATTAACTCAAATCAGTTAACTTTGAAGTAGTTGCAGAACGTTTTGCTGAGCTTTACCAGCTTGTGCAATCATTGCCATGGCAGATTGTTGAAGTATTTGAGCTTTTGTTAATCTTGCAGACTCTTTTGCAAAATCAGCATCTTCAATTCTACCCCTTGAAGCATTAGTATTTAATGCAACATTTGATAAATTATCAATGGCTTTTTCCATTCTACTCATGAGAGCTCCAAGTTTTGCTCTTTCTTTGTGAATTCTATCAAGTGATCTATCTAATACACGTAAAGCGTCAATTGATGCCTGTCTTGTTTTAACATTAACACCAGATAATTTATCCAAAGACGCTGCACCAGGGGAAGCTTCAAATAATCCTTTTCCGTCTTCACCAACAACTGTGAAGCTATTACTAGAAGACATTTCAAGTTGTCCAGAAACTATTACAGAATCTGCTGCCTTTAATCCAATTTTAATTGCACCTGTTGTTGCCCCTGAATTAACTACTGTATGAATTGTTTTAAATATACGTCTTCCAGTAACGGTCTTATTAGCTTCTGGTCCAGTAATAACTTCAATTAGGGTATTTCCAGACATGTCTGTACCAGTAACTGTAAAGGTTTTGCCGCTCTCATCACTTGCAGAACTTGTGATAGTTATAAGGGCACTTTGGTTTACTATGGTATTTAAAACACCTACACTAACACTAGCATTACTGTCAGTTTGAGACGGTATTACAGACGTAACTGTACCAAATACGTTAGTTGTTTGTTGGGTTTGGTTCTGTGCAGAAAATGCAGGTACAGTTTCTTGAAGTTGATTTCCATAAACATCAGTACCTGTCACTAAAAAGGTTCCATCTGTGATTTCAGTTGAAGTTAATGTAACAATAGAATTATGAACTGTTGCTGTGTTAGTCAAAGCATAAATAGGGTTTTTAGTACCTACTATGATACTAGCATTTGCATCAGTTGCTAGGGGTATTACAGCCGTAACGGTTGCAAATGTATTAGTTGTTTCTTTGGTTTGGTTCTGTGCAGAAAATGCAGCTATAGTTTCTTCAAGCGCATTTCCAAAAATATCAGTACCAACAACTTTAAAACCTTGATCTGTGACTTCAGTTGAGGTGATTGTTATAACAGAATTATGTAATGCTGTTGAATCAATTATAGTCAAGCTTTCTGTACCTGTAAATCCTGAATTAATAGCCTGAGTTGTAACAATTCTATTATTATCATCGGTGTTAATAGCCTGAGATCCAGCTATAGCAGTGGCATTTGTTGCTGCGCTACGTGGGCCAGATGATGGAAAAGCTCTTGGGTTTGTGGTTCCAATTCTACCACCAATTGTTTCAATTTGTGTTAGCGTTCCAGTATAAATACCATCTTCATCAGTTGCCGTTACATTTGTATCTCCAAGCGATACTGCATCGCCAGCAACTACTTCATCATTATCTAAACTTGTTACTAATAAAGTTCTTCTAGAACCAGTTGTAGCTGTATCTCCACCAAAATTTACGTCACCTAACTTAATATCGTAACCTTCATTTTGAACCATTATAATTGAAGACTTATCTGTTGATAGAGTAGCTGTTACGCCTGTTGTGGTAGTATAATTGTTTATAGAATCCCTAAGATCAGATAAAATTGAACCTGATTCATTATTATTTAATGTAACATTTGCAGCGATTGTAGTTGCTGTAGTGTTTTTGCCTTGAATACTGAAAGAAACACTTGTTTGTCCATTGTAAGCTTTATCTAAAGTTTTTGCTTGCAGTTTAAGTTGTGTAGACGCTATTGCAGAAACTCCAGTAGCGTCAAAAACGGCATTAACAGAAGTAGCTATATCCCTAACATTTGATCCTTCTGCAGCTGTGACAGAAGAACTACCTAAAATTCCGTGTAAAGTAAATGACTCTGCTTGTACCAAATTAGCCTCAGAAGTGTCCGCAACTGCGTACGCGTTTAATGCTAAATTATCATTATCAACTGCACTATTTGCTACATCTGTTGTCTCTGTTCCTTGAGACTTTGCTTTATAGGCTCCTAAACTATCTAGTCTCATTGAAGATATAGAAAGTTGTGCAAATTCTCGCTCATGTGTTCCAATCTGAAAACGTCTATCTGCAAAAGATCCATCTAAAACTGCAATTTCATTAAAAGTAGTATCTCTAGTTACGCGATCTAATTCGGCTAACATTTGCACAACCTCAGCATCCAAATATGATCTTTCTTCTGCATTCATAACATCTGACGCTGATTGAATTGCTAATTCCCTAATTCTCTGGATAATTGAAGAGGATTCATCTAATGCTCCTTCAGTTACTTGTGCCATTGAAATAACATCAGCGGCATTTCTTACAGATTGTTCCAAACCTTTTATTTGAGCAGTCATTCTGTCAGCAATGGCTGCGCCTGCCGCATCGTCACCTGCGTGATTTATACGCTTGCCAGATGACAAACGTTCCATTGCCGTTGTCATGTCACGCTCTGTTGCAGCCATTTTATTAAGTGCGAACTGAGCTGCAGTATTAGAATTAACTGTTGGCATATCAATCTCCAAATTAATTTCGTAAGAAATCACTGCAAATGTTATGCCAAAATATTAGGTATTTCTAACTAAGCGTATTTTTCAACTGACTTTTTTAAATTAGTTAGATCTTTTGGAATTGCGCTGATCATATTATAACGAGTAACAATCTCATTATGAAAATACGACGGAGATAGTGACGCTCTTGATCTTATAAAACTTTCTGTGAGAGATCCATTACTAGCTGTTTGGTTATTTACATATACATGTCTTATATAATTAGGAGGTGTATTATTTAAAGCTCTTTTTGATACGCTAGTTTCAGAAACTATCTTTCCATTAGTTGGCATGCTGTTTGCAGATAGACTAGAGCTTTCATTCCTTAAGGGTTTAGAAGCATAAATCTCATTTATAGCATATGGGTTTTGTGAATTATTAACAATCATGGTTCAAATTAAACATAAATTAAATGAAAAATCAAATTTTTGACAGTTAATTATAAAAAGTTGAATTCTAAATTATGACGAATAACCCCTACATTAATGCATATAAAAAGACACAACAATCATCAAATGCAGTTACGTCTTCACACGAAATAGTAAGAACTTTAATGAAGGAATTAGTTAATTCAATGCAAAAAATTGTTTTGGACATTCAAGATGAGAGAAAAAGAAAACAAGATCAATTTTTGGTAGACAAAGTCTTCGAAGAAAAAAATGCACGTCATAAATCAAAAAATTTAAGTAAATCTCTATCCATAATTTACGGTCTACAAACTAGTCTAGATTTTGACAAAGCTCTTGAAATTGCAAATAACCTTTTTCAATTATATGAGTATTGTCGTAATGAAATTATCAAAGGTTTCAGTAATAAAATTGAAGTT
>CACAAB010000057.1 GCA_902530325.1 uncultured SAR116 cluster alpha proteobacterium
TTTTAAGAGCTACAGCTATTACAATGCCATCAGTAAAAAGTACTCAATCACTTTTATCAAAATTAGACGCAAAAAAAATACTTTCAGGACTCCAATTTACTTCTCATTTTCTTGGTAGTGTAATTAATATAGGTTCTTTGCCACTTTTGTCCTCTGTACTTCCTAAAAATTCAAAAATTAGTTTGAGGCAGTCTGCTGGTGAAGCATCAATTCGTGGAATGAACACAGCAGTTTTGTGGTCGCCTTTTTTTGTTAGTTTTGCAGTTGGTCAAATTTATCTTCCTGAAATGTCAGCATGGATGGGAATAGGGTTTGGAATTATTATAGCAATATTCTTTAATCTCATTTCAATAAGATTTATTATTGGAAAATTAACAATAAACTATATTTTGGATTCTTTATCATGTATAAAACCAATATTTTCAAGATTATTTATTTTAGCAGTATCTGTATTGTTTGTTGGTCAAATTTTTAATAAAACTGCATTGAATGCCATAATAATTGTAGTACCAATTCTAGTTTTTATTCAAATATTGAGACGACCAGAAACATCAAACTTCATTTTTAAAAATTTAAAAAATTTGATACAAAATTCTGGTGATGAAATGTTACTAATTTCAGTATCAATGTTTTTAGGGTCAATATTAACAAATTCTGTTGAAATTCAAAATTTTGTTAATAGTAATTTTGGCAATAATTTCCCATTTTGGATGATGATTATTTTATTACCTTTTGTAGTTTGGTGTTTTAGTTTAATTGGTATACATCCCATAATCACTTCAGCTCCAATTTTATCTATATTTGGCCCCTTATTATCCGTTTGGGAAGCAGCATTTTTAATGCAAGCACATCTTATTGGATGGTGTTCAGGTACAGCAATAAGTTTTACTTCTCTGTCTGTTTTAACAAGTGCTGAAAATTTTAAAATATCTGTGTCTAAACTAGTATTTGGTCCTAATTTTTTTGCTACGTCTGGGCTCGTTCTCTTTGGGGCATTTTTTTTGATACTATCAAATTATCTTTTGTAAAGTTTCATTTGAATTAATTTTATCTATTTTATGTTCTTTATAAGTAACATAACATACACACATCATAATTAATGTGCCTCCGAAAATTACAAAAGGATCAAATTTTTCATCGAAGATAAACAAACCTACTATAGATGCCCATACAAGTTGTAAAAATAATATAGGTTGAGTAACAACCATTGGCGCAACTTTTATAGCTTTTGTCATAGTTATATGTCCAATAGTCGCTATTACAGCAGTAACAGCAAGTATTAAAAATGCTTTAATTGAAATAGGCTCCCAACTATAAATTGCAGAAGGAATTAAAAATATTGTTGTAAAAATGGATAACATTGCAACAATTTCAGAAGAAGTTCTTTCTTTCGATACTATTTTGGCAATTAAATAAGACATAGTGAAAACAACAGTTGCTAATAACATACTTATCTGACCGCTTTCAATAACCTTAAAACCTGGTCTTAAAATTATTAGAGCACCAATAAAAGATATTACTATTGCTAGTAACCTATGTTTATGTAAAGTTTCATTTAGAATAAAACATGCTCCAAAAGATACAAAAATATAAGTTAAAAAACCGATTGCAGTTACCTCTGCGACAGGAATAACAGACATAGCATAGAACCACAGAGTTACACCAATAGAGTGAACAAAACCCCTTAAAATAAATTTTTTCATTAGAGGTTTATGGGGTCTGAATTTAGTAAGTGAAATCAATGAAGGTATCAAGAGCATTGTTCCTATTGCATATCTTAAGAAAGCTGCCTGCGCCGCGGGAACTTCTCCTTCTAAATACCGAACTGTTGCTGTAACACCCACAAACAAAATTGTAGTAATCACCATCCACAAAATACCAATTAAAGACTGATTCAAATCAATATCCTCTATTTTATTTACCATGTTAATTAAATGATTAGCTTAAGTCTAACTAATTGTTTTAAAATTACATTCCTTGGTAATTAGGGCCACCTCCACCTTGAGGCGCCACCCAGTTAATATTTTGAGTAGGATCTTTGATATCACATGTCTTACAGTGAACGCAATTCTGTGCATTGATTTGAAGTTTTGGTTTATTATTACTCATAACTATTTCATACACACCTGCTGGACAATATCTTGTCTCTGGATTATCATATAACTCAAAGTTAGTTTTTATAGGTACCTCTTCATCTTTAAGCTGTAAGTGACAAGGTTGATTTTCTTCGTGATTTGTACCAGAAAAAGAAACATTTGTAAGTCTATCAAAACTAATGACATTATCTGGTTTTGGATACTTTATTTCTTCATAACTATGTTTCTTTCCTAGACTTTCGTGATCGGTTCCGTGATGATCAATTGTCCAGGGTGCATTTCCACGGAAAATATATGTATCAATCGCACTATAGAATATAGCTTTCCAAAAACCCCATTTAAAAGAAGGTCTAATATTTCTTACTTTATACAACTCCTTCCACAGCCAGCTTTTCTTAATTGAGTTTTCATAATCTAATATTTGGTCATTAGTATCTATGTTTTCGAAAATTGACTGTGCAGCTATTATACCCGATTTCATTGCAAGATGAGTTCCTTTAATTTTTGGTACGTTAAGAAAACCAGCTTCACATCCTACAAACATTCCGCCAGGAAAAGTCAATTTAGGTAAAGACTGAACACCACCTTCATTCAAAGCTCGGGCACCATAATTAATTCTTCTTCCACCATCGAGTATTTCCTTAATTCCTGGATGATGTTTAAATCTTTGAAACTCAAGATATGGAGATAAATAAGGATTTTTGTAATCTAAACCTATAACAAACCCTATTGAAACTTTATTATTGTCTAAATGGTATAAAAAAGATCCACCATATGTATTATTATCTAATGGCCAACCAGTCGTATGTATTATACTTCCAGGTTTACTTTTATTTGGCGAAATTTCCCACAATTCTTTTATTCCAATACCATAAGTTTGTGGAGAGTTATCTGAATTAAGATTAAACTTTTCCATTAATATTTTTCCGAGATGACCTCTACAACCTTCTGAAAATATTGTTTGTTTCGCTCGTAATTCTATGCCTCTTTCAAAGTTAGGACCTTCAGATCCATCCTTTAATCTTCCCATATCACATGTAGCAACACCAACAACTTTATTATTCTCATCAAAAAGTACTTCTGAAGCTGAAAATCCTGGATATATTTCTACTTCAAGTTCTTCAGCCTGTTGTGCCAACCATTTTGTAAAATCACTCAAACTTATTATGTAGTTACCCTTGTTATGCATTTGTGGAGGGGTAGGGAGTTGATATGACTTAGTTTCCGTTAGATATAAAAATTTATCGCTAGTAGCTTGAGTTTTTAATGGACTATTTTTTGTTTTCCATTCTGGTATAAGTTCGTCTAAAGCTTTAGTTTCAATTACTGCACCGGATACGATATGAGCTCCAACCTCAGATCCCTTTTCAATTACACAAACTGATAATTCTGTGTTAGCTTTTTTACTTAGTTGTTTTAATTTTATAGCTGCACTTAATCCCGAAGGACCAGCTCCTACAACAACTACGTCATATTCCATCATTTCTCTGTCAGTCATTAGATCGCCTTAAGATTTGTTTGAAAAAAATCACTTTGTCACTAGTAATTTTTACAATTTAATTATATTATATATAGTAATTATTTAATAAAAATAAAGGTCTAAAATGAACCCTGATGTTGGTATTATTTTATTAATTTTATATCCTGTAGTACTTGTTGGTGCAATTATTTGGTTTGGGAAACATTCTGTATCCCCTGATTAATTCCTTAATTTTCTTTTAAATCAACAGATTTACAAGCTGCCTCAAATGGCATTGTGATACACTTATGTCTATTTTTTATTTCTCTAATAGGTTCAAAAATTTTCATCTCAATTGGCAAATGATTTGAAATGTCTTTTTCAGTGTTTTCAAGCCAACTTAAGAATTCTTCTAAAAATCTCTCATCTGGAATATTTTTATTTTTAAATAAATCAACAACTAATCCTGCAGAAGCCTCACATAGCGCACAACCCTTTACAACTGCCGAAATATCAATTATTTTGGTCTCTATTAACTTTATTCGAACTTTTACTTCATCGCCACACATAGGGTTACGCATTTCAAAAGATCTATTAAAATCTTCTAATTCAATTATTTTTTTATTTTTCGCAGCAAGACTTAAAATTTTTTCTTGATAGATTGATAGATTACTCAATTACTGATTTACCATTAATAAGACTACACTAGCCACAGCAATTGCGTAAAACACATATAATAAAACGTGAGTGTTTTCGTAAACATTTTCTTCAGGAACACCG
>CACAAB010000058.1 GCA_902530325.1 uncultured SAR116 cluster alpha proteobacterium
TTATAAAAAATATAGAGACCTTGCTAAAAATTCTTCTTTTGGAATAGCTAAATATCAACCACCTACTCAATCTGCTTTTGATGTAAGTGATAATGAAAGAAATGAAATTTACGAGAAGGCGTGGCAAGAAGGTGGCCAAGCAATGTTATTCGCTTTTACTGATTTGTTAACAAATGAAAAGGCAAATGAAACTGCAGCAGAATTTGTACGGCAAAAAATTAGAAAAATTGTTAAAGATAAAAATACAGCTGAATTACTTTGCCCTACAAATCATCCAATTGGAACTAAAAGACTATGTTTAGATAGCAATTATTTTGAGACATATAATAAAGAAAATGTATCGTTAATTGATGTTTCAAAATATCCAATTGAAAGAATTACTAATAACGGATTGATCACCAACAAGACAGAATACTTATTTGATGATTTAGTTTTTGCAACTGGCTTTGATGCTATGACTGGTGCTATCAACGCAATTGATATTACCAATGAAAATAATGAAAGCTTAAAATCAATTTGGGACAAAGGCCCCAAAACATATTTAGGCATAATGGTATCAAATTTCCCTAATCTTTTTATGATAACAGGACCACAAAGCCCAGGAGTAAAAAGTCAAATGATATTATCAATTGAACAACATGTTGATTTTGTTCATAATTTGATACTTCATAAACAAAATAACAATTTTGAAACTGTTTCTGCAAATATAAATAGCCAAGATGAATGGGTTAATCACAACAATGAAGTTGCAAATGCAACTTTATATCCATTAGCTCATTCATGGTACAACGGTGATAATATAATTGGAAAATCCAGAAATTTTATGCCTTATGTAGGTGGAGTTAAAAATTATAAAAATATTTGCGATGAAAAGATTAGAAATAATTATGAAGGCTTTGAGTTTATGTAATTTATAAATTACTAAGGAATTATAATGGAAATTTCAAAAGTTGAAGTGAATACCTACAAAATACCTTTACCTGAACCAGTTGAAGCTTTTGCTGCTGGAGTTATGAAAGCATTTGATTTAGTTACATGTAAAATTGTTAATGATGATTGTGAATATGGCATTGGCTATATAACAGTTCACGAAAATCAGGGATTAGCTATAGCTTCAATCATAAAAAATAGTTTTGTACCAATAATTTTTAAAAAAGATCCTAGACTTATAGAATTACTCTGGAAAGATATGTGGAAAGCAACACATTACGCAGGAAGAGGTGCTCCAGTTAGCTTCGCTATTGCAGCAGTAGATGTTGCCTTATGGGATCTAAAAGGAAAATGCTTAAATGAACCATTATGGAGACTGCTTGGAGGCTATAATAAAAAAGTATTAGCTTATGCTGGTAATATTGATTTGAACTTCACAATAGAAAAATTACTTGAAGGAGCCTCTAAATCTTTAGATGACGGCTTCAGATCAATTAAAATGAGGCTAGGTAGAGAATTTTTATCTGAAGATATTAAAAGATTGGATGCAATGAGAAATCATCTTCCAGATGATGTAATGCTAATGGCAGATGCCAATGAAGCATGGAGAATTGATCAAGCAGTAATTGCATTTAAAGAGATTGAAAAATTTAACCTGGTTTGGCTTGAGGAGCCAATAAAACCAGATGATTTTGTAAGTTATGCTCACTTAAGATCTTTAGGGAAAATCCCAATTGCTGCAGGTGAAAATCTTCATACACTTTCTGAATTTAATCAACTTATTAATGTTGGTGGTGTTGATTTTCTTGAACCTGACTTAACAACATGTGGAGGCATTACACCTTTCATGAAAGTAGCAAAATTAGCAGAAATAAATAATTTACCAATATGTTCTCATGGAGTTCATGAATTACATGTGCATCTACTTGCATCATGTCCTAATGCGTCTTATTTGGAATTTCATGCATGGAGAATTGACGAATTCATTGAATCCCCTCTTAAAGTTAAAGATGGTTTCACACAAGCTCCTGAAATACCTGGACATGGTATAATTTTGGATTTTGATAAGTTAACAAAATTTCATATCAACTAAGAAATTATATATTGTTATTTCAACAATCAATTATTAAAGGAAAACTTTATGGATAATTCTGCAAAAATAAAACAATTAGGCGCAAAGATGCTCTCAGATGCAGATAGTTCTGATGAACAAGATTTTGGCTCCTTTTATCTTTCAAGGTTTCTAGGTTTTCAAACTACTTATAAAGATGATTTGTGTATAGTCTCATTTGAAGCCAAAAGTCCTATGTTCAATCCTCAAGGAACTCTTCATGGTGGAGTCATAGCTACCGCTTTAGATGTATCTATGGGCCATTTATTACATCATAAAATGGGTGCTGGGGCAACATTAGAAATGAATGTAAAATATCTTCTTCCAATCAATGGAGGGCAAGTCAGATGCGAAGGGAGTTTTATCAAAAAAGGTAAAACGATTGTTTTTTTACAATCTCACTTATATAGAGAAGATCAAAGGTTAGCTGCTTATGCAAGTGCAACATGGATTCCTATTAATAAATGATATTTAATTTAAATTTCTAAAATTACTATATTCTTCAGCGTTCATATGGTGGTAACTTACTTTATCATAATTAATCCTAATTGGGTTGGGATCTACTATATCTATTTTTATCCCTCTGGATATTGCAATTCTTAATGCAATAGAAGTAATGTTAACGCTAAATGACGTACCTATAAAAATTATTTTTTGTGCCTTGTTCATCCAATCTTCAGCTTCTGAAATTCTATATAAGTCTGTATAAACTTCATCAAATAACAATACATATGGTTTTAAAGAAACACCGTTTTGGGGTATAAAACGACCATTATAAAATTTGATTTTAAACTTTTTCAACAATTCCTTTTTTAATACTTCATCACTTGGATTTAAAGATAAATCTATTTCATTCCAATTTGCATCAAATGGAATTTGTTCTTCCAATTCATTTTTATAACAAACAACTTTATCTAATCTTCCATGAATAGATATGTAGTCTTTATTTCCAGCCTTACCGTCTAAACCATCAATATTTTGAGTTATTAACTTTTTGTCAGCTAGCCAATAATGCGCTAAATTTGGTTTAACATTTCTGTAAGAAGCAAATCTTTTGAAATACCATAATAAAAAGTCCGCTGGATTATTTTCATACATGGACCTAGTAGCCATTTCTTGAGGTGTGTAATTAACACTTCCTACAGTCCAAAAACCATCATTTCCTCTAAATGTTGGTATACCACTACTTGCACTTACACCAGCCCCAGTAATATAGAGTTCATCTATCATAGTTAAGACTTATCATTAATTCTGTATTTGATTCAACTAACTAATCAATTTATTGCTTTTTTTTAAAAATCTGCAAAAATTATATTATTAAAAAATTGGAGTTTAAAATATGACTGACATTAATCTTGTTTATCTTCCGATTGTAGGAAGGGGGCTTCAAATAAATATTATTTGTGCGATGCATGACATAAAAGTTAATTTGCTTATGAGTAAACCTATGGGTGAAGACTTTGATAAAGATACACAGGCTCCTTTTGGAACGATACCATGGTTAAAAGACAATTCTAATGGAATAGAATTAAATGATTCATTGGCCATAGTTCAGTATTTAACTAATAAATATCCAGGCCCTCTCACACCTACTTCAACTGAAAATGCAGCATTATCTGCTATGTATTGGTGTTGGGCACAAGATTATTACTCATTTGTATTATCTCCATTTCATGACATTATTACTGGCCACAATGAACCTTTTTGGAGAAATTTAAGATTAACAGACACATTAGCTGAAGGTGGCAAGGAATTAGGAATTTCTAATCTTACAAAATTACATCATAAAAGATTACAATATTTAGAAAATCACATTAAAGACAAAAATTTAGCTCCTTTTATTACTGGTAATAAATGTTCATATGCTGATATATTTATTTATACGTGTATAAGGACTGTACAACACACAGGTGGTTTTGAAATTTTAAGAGAAGCTTGTCAAGGTAAGCCATTTATAAACTATCCTAACATATTAAAAATATGTGATGAAGTCGAAAAACAGCCTAAAATTATTGAGACAATTGGATCAAAATTCAAAGATTGTCCAATTTAAAATAAATATATTTTAATTTTATTTATGACTTGGTGCTTATAAAAGATGCTTCACTCATGATCGTCATAACTCCAGTCTCAACCATAGCACCTGCTTCAACCCTAGTTTTGGTCAATTCTTCATCACTACCAAAATTCTTA
>CACAAB010000059.1 GCA_902530325.1 uncultured SAR116 cluster alpha proteobacterium
GGTGTTATTGCCATTGCAACAACACCTTTTAACAATGAAAACTTAATTGATTTTGAATCAGTCGATAGACTTTCAAATTATTACACAGAAAGTAAAGTCTCTGGAGTTACAATCCTTGGGGTGATGGGAGAAGCTCATAAGCTAAATATTGAAGAACAAAAATCATTAATAAAGAGATACGTAAATAACTTAATTAACAGTGTTCCAGTAATTGTAGGGGTATCTAATGCTGGTCTTGATAATTTAGAATTACTTTCAAAATTTTCAATGGATTCTGGTGCCTCTGGAGTTATGGTATCTGGAAATAATGGTTTAAAAAATGACGATCAAATCAAATCTTACTTCAATCAAGTTATAGATCGCACTCAAGATATCCCAATTTGTTTGCAGGATTATCCACCTACAACTAATGTTTACTTTTCTGAAAGCGCTATAAATACTATAATGGAAAATCATCCTTCAATTAAGATGTTTAAGCATGAAGACTGCCCGGGACATAATAAATTGTCGAGACTTCTTAGATATAGAGACAATAATTTGAACAGAAAATATAGCGCCTTTGTAGGAAACGGAGGCTTATATGTTCCCCAAGAACTTGAGAGAGGTGCTGATGGAATTATGACTGGTTTTGCATTCACTGAAATGTTGGTGAGTTTACACAATTTATTTTCTAATAATGATAAAGAAAAAGCAGAAGATTTATTTGATATTTATTTACCTCTCATAAGGCATGAACAGCAATTTGGAATAGGTTTAGGTTTAAGAAAATTTGTTTTGCAAAAAAGGGGTATTATTAAATCGTTAAATGTTAGATCTCCTGGTCCAGTTCTTACTGAGGATGATGTCAAGGAGATGAATTATTTATTAAAAAGATTACACTCAAAATTAACTGAAAAAGGTCTTCCAATTCCAGAAGGGATTAATTAGAGGGATGAAAATATTATTGTATAACCCAAATACTTCTGAATCTATAACAGAAATACTTTATGAAACCGCCAAGTTGGTAGTAAGTAGTGAAACAATCTTAATTCCTAAAACAGCTGAAAAGGGTTTCCCATATATATCAACTAAAGTTGAGGCCCAAATTACTGGCACTTTAGTTCTAGAAAAACTAGCAGAAATACATTCACAATATGATGCCATAATTATAGCCGCCTTTGGTGATCCAGGTCTGATACCGGCAAAAAGTTTATTTAACTTGCCAATAATTGGACTAGGGGAGGCCGCTATGTTAAGTGCTTGCTTATTTGGTAAAAAATTCTCAATTATCTCATTTACTAATGAAATGGCCTCTTGGTATGAAGAAAGTGTTGAATTGCTAGGATTACAGTCTAGGTATGCGGGATTTAGAGCTATTGATGGTGTTAATTTAACTATTGATAAAATTCAATCGCTTCAGAAGAAATCTTTAGTTGAATCTGCTAAAAATGCTATTAATATTGACGGAGGTGAGGTGGTTATATTTGCAGGGGCTCCATTATCTGGATTTAAAAAAGCTGTTCAAAAAGAAATTAGTGTACCTGTGATTGATTGTGCTGAAGCGGCTGTAAAGCAAGCAGAATTAGCTTTTGTTATGAATCAAAATTTTATAAATAAACGTAAATTACCTCCTAAATCATCTATTGGGGTTGATACAAATTTATCGGAATTGATTTCTCACAAAGTTGATAATGGTTCATAAATGAAAAGAAATTTTATTGGTTATGGAAAAGAAAAGCCAAAAATTCTTTGGCCTAAAGAAAATAAAATTGCAGTATCATTTGTTGTAAACATTGAAGAGGGTGCAGAACTTTCGATTTCATCAGGCGATAGTGAAAATGAGCATGTATACGAAAACAATAAAACTAAAATATTAGATATTCCAGATCTTTGCATGGAGTCTCATTTTGAGTACGGTTTGAGATCAGGTATTTGGCGGATTTTTGATCTTTTTGACAAATATAACGTAAAAGCAACATTTAGTTGTTGTTCTTTAGCGTTAGAAAGATCGCCATGGTTAGTAGAAGAAATTTTAAATAGAAAACATGAAATATCTGCTCATGGAGTAAAGTGGATTTCTCATGCTTATCTAAAGAGAGAAGAAGAAAAGCAAATAATTGATGAATGTTATTCCTCAATATTTAAACTTTCTAGTTATTCCCCATTGGGTTGGCACACCAGCAATAAAAAGTCTTGAAATTGAAACTTGAGCTAAAACACCATAAACAATAAGCATGATTGAAGGTGGAATTAACAATCCTAATGTTCCAGATCCTGCTAAGGAACCTATGCTAAGAGTTTCATCATAATTTCTTTTCTTTAACTCTGGAATACTCATTCTACCTATTGTAGCACAAGTAACTGCACTTGAGCCTGCTACAGCTGCCATTATACCACAACCAACTACATTTACATGCAACAACCCTCCAGGCAGATTAGATAACATTGGTGCAAGACCTTTAAACATTTCTGATGATAGTCTTGTTCTAAAAAGTATTTCACCCATCCATATAAATAGAGGTAAAGCTGTTAATGCCCAATTCCAACTTGCATCCCATAAGGTGCTAGCAAGTAAGGATCCCACAGGTGCCGGAGTAAAAAATTCTAGTAAAATATATCCTAAGGTAATTAATGCTGGAGCCACCCATATTCCAAGGGATAGAAGAAATAGTAATAAAATAAATAAAATTAATGATAATCCAGTCGCCATATATTTCTCTTCTAAGTATTATCTTTCAATATTGGGTCAGCATTTTTAACGTAAGATGGCTGTTCCTTTTTCCAAACTGTAAAAAAATCATCAATTAGAGCAACTAAGAATATAGTTACACCTATAGACATGCTTATTCTAGGGATCCAAAAAGGTATAGCCAAGAGACCTGGGCTAATATCCTCGAAAATAAATGAAAAATACACAAAGTCCCAACTCCAATATGTCAAATAACTAGTAATTATAATACAAAATGATAATGAGAAGAGCTCTTGGTATCTTCTAATTTTTTTCCCTAATAATCTTGTGAATAAAGTTACTCTAATATGTTCACCGCTGTGAAAGGTATATGAAAGACCAAAAAATGTTAGAGCAGCTAAACTAAAGCCAGCAGTTTCAGTAGAATCTACTGTGATATTTACAAATCTTCCTAGAATTTGAGCGATTATAGTCAAAGCTATCAAGACCATAAAAAAGGCAGAAAGATAGCCACTATATAAATATAATCTATTTAATTTATCTCTCATGGCTATCTCTCTAAAGTGTTAACGCATTGATAAATATCTATCTAATACCGAGTTAGCTTCTGGGCTAGCTTTTGATCTCCAATTTTTCATCATTTCAAGACCAATGCTTTTCATTTTACTGATTACCTCATCAGGAGCGTTTTTAGAAGACATTCCATTTTTCTTAAGAATACCAATTTGCTTTTTAGTGGTCTCAGCACTCATCTCCCATCCTCTAAGCTCAGCTTTCTTTGCAGCTGCTAACATGTTACTTTGATCACCTTTTGATAAAGCATTAAAAGCTTTTTTAGTAACTACAACAGCATTTTTACTGAAAATAGCTCCAGCATAAGTAAAATGTTTTGTATTGTCCCATGCTTGAATATCTATACCTGTTTGTGGGCTAGTAAACAAAGCTTCAATAAGACCTGTAGAAAATGCTTGAGGAATTTCTGCAAAAGGAAGAATTGTTGCATTAAAACCTAGCATAGATCCCATTTGTTGGGTGGCTGTAGAATATATTCTAAGCTTTTTGCCCTTAAAGTCAGAAACACTATTTACAGGAAATTTAGTATAAAACCCCTGTCCTGGCCAAGGAGCAGTATACAAAATCATAAGTCCTTTTTTAGCAAATTTTTCTTGAAGATATTCCATCTGCACATCTTTCAACAACCAAGCACTTGAATAATCTGGTGCGATAAATGGTAATCCAGCTAGAATATACATTGGATCTTCATTACCATAAATACCTAACCTAATTTCGCCAATTGGAATTTGTCCTCTTTGAAGAGAAGTTTTTATTGCATCCAATTTAATTAGAGTGTCGTTAGGGTTTAAATTAATATTAACTGAAGTGGTAGACTTAACATCATCTATAAATTTTATTATATTTTGAGTATGAAAGTTACTTTTTGGGTATCCTGAAGCCATTGTCCAATCCGCTGCTTGCAAATTAAAACTAAATAGGGATACAGCTGCAAAAAGAAACATTCTCTTAAAAATTTTTGTAATCATTTTTAAATC
>CACAAB010000060.1 GCA_902530325.1 uncultured SAR116 cluster alpha proteobacterium
TGGCAACACAATCTTCTAGTTTATATTCTACAAATATACGTCACATGATTGATGACTTAACTCCTAAAAAAGACGGAATATCATTCACTAATATGGAAGATGATGTAATCAGAGGTGCTACAGTTCTTCATGATGGTAAAATAACTTTTCCTCCACCAAAACCAAAAATCGTAGCCATTGCCAAACATGAAACTAATAAAATAAAAGAAAAATCACCAGAAGAGATAGCTCAGGATGAAATAAATGCAGAAAAAAAAGCTGGTAAATTACAATTCTTACTTTTAGCCATTGGTGCTCTTATAACTTGGTTTATAGGTTATTATGCACCTACAGACTTTATGCAACATTTCATTGTTTTTATTTTATCATGTTTCGTAGGATATCAAGTTATATGGAACGTATCTCATTCACTTCATACACCTTTAATGGCTGTTACAAATGCTATCTCAAGCATAGTTATAATTGGTGCCTTGCTACAAATGAAAACTGAGAACGATATAGTAAGTATCTTAGCCTTAATATCTATCTTTATTGCTACCATAAATATTGTTGGAGGGTTTATGGTTACAAAAAGAATGTTATCAATGTTTCAGAGAAGCTAAAAAAGGATTATTAGATGACTATTGGATTACTAACTGCCTCATACATAACATCTAGTGTGCTTTTCATTCTTGCATTAGGTGGATTAAGCAATCAAGAAAAGGCAAAAAGAGCTGTTTGGTATGGTATCGTTGGAATGGTAATTGCTGTTTTTGCTACGATTTATGGAAATCAAGTTTTTTATACCGAATGGCTAAATTGGCTTATAGCTGCAATTATAGTTGGCTCTACAATTGGAGCAATTGTTGCTAAAAAAGTACAAATGACCGGCATGCCTCAATTGGTTGCTGCTCTCCACTCATTTGTAGGTTTAGCTGCTGTTTTTATAGGTATAAACTCTGCCATTTTGCCGCACTCTGATATGAATTCTACTCAGTATATGATACATAACGTTGAAGTTTTTATTGGAGTATTTATTGGAGCAATCACATTTACGGGCTCTATAGTAGCATTTGGAAAATTATCTGAATTGATAACTGGTAAGGCGTTAATTTTACCTGGAAGACATTTGTTGAATTTGATCATGTTATTTTCCTGCTTAGCATTGGGTTACATGTTTTTGATTGATGAGGGTAATTGGACCTTAATTGTAATGACTATAATAGCATTTGTTATAGGAGCTCATCTTGTTCTAGCAATTGGTGGTGCGGATATGCCAGTAGTTGTTTCAATGCTTAACTCATATTCGGGATGGGCTGCAGCTGCAACAGGTTTTATGCTTGGAAATGACCTGCTAATTGTAACAGGTGCTTTGGTTGGATCTTCTGGCGCCATCCTATCATATATTATGTGTAAGGCTATGAACCGAAAATTTCTTTCAGTTATTTTAGGCGGGTGGGGTGATGTAACAGGTCCTACAATGGATATTGAAGGTGAAATGAAACCAATAGATATAGATTCCGTAGCAGCTGCATTAAATGATGCAAACAAAATTATAATCGTTCCTGGTTATGGTATGGCAGTAGCGCAAGCACAAAGCACAGTTTCTGAATTAACCTCTAGACTTAGAGCAAAAAACAAAGAGGTAAGATTTGGAATTCATCCTGTTGCAGGAAGACTTCCAGGCCACATGAATGTTCTGCTAGCAGAAGCGAAAGTCCCATATGATATTGTTCTTGAAATGGAGGAGATAAATGACGATTTTCCTGATACAGATGTAGTCATGATACTAGGAGCTAATGATATTGTTAATCCAGCCGCTCAAGAAGACCCTAATAGCCCAATTGCGGGAATGCCTGTTTTGGAAGTTTGGAAAGCTAAACAGGTTTTTATTTCAAAAAGAGGACAAGGAAAAGGTTACTCTGGAATTGAAAATCCATTATTTTTTAGAGAAAATTCTAGAATGGTTTATGGAGATGCAAAAAAATCTTTGGATACAATTTTACAGAGTATAAGCTAATTACATTAGTCTAAAATTAAACCTGATTGACTCATGGCTTTACTTTGCCTTTTAGACAAAATCTTTTCATTAAAGTCTCCAACTAAATCGTGAAAAACTCTATACCAATTAATTTCGGCTTTTAAATGCATGAAAACTGATCCTAATCCGACGGCTGCTCTGTCCATTAATACAAATTCTCTTGGTGGTTTAACACCTCCAATTTTTTTTAATTCTTCATGAACTTTTTCTGCCGTTTCTCTACCATATTGTCCAGACTCACTCGGATTGATCAACCTAACTTTATCCTCTAGTAAAGGTTGATAGATAAAGTTTGCCCAGATATTTAAAACACCAATTAATTCTTTTGAAGGATTTTCAAAACCCCAACTTTTGTACGCATTTACTGCTTGTTCTTCATCTCCATCTCTTAAAGCTTTATAAAGTTCAATTACGCCTGTTACAAAATCTGGTCTAAAGATTCTAATACATCCAAAATCCATTAGGTTAACCCCACCATCAGGACGTATTGTATAATTTCCAAGATGAGGATCTCCATGAATTACTCCATATTTATAAAAGGGTATGTACCAAGCTTTAAACATATTTAAAGCTACTTGATTTCTAATTTTGATATCACTGTTTTTAGCAATAAATTCCATAATTTTTGATCCATCTATCCTTGTCATTGTTAGGAGTCTATTGGTTGACAATTCATCAATAGGATTAGGAAGTGTAATTTGATTTAAATCAGATAACATATACCTATATAGTTTTAAATTTTTAACTTCATGGGAATAATCGAGTTCTTCTTTTAGCCTATCTGATAACTCCTCGTGAATTGCTTCAGTTGAAATTGCAGAATCATATTTTTCATATAATGAAAATATTAATTTAAGTTGCTTAAGATCAGCTTGTACTGCTGAGCCCATATCAGGATATTGCAACTTACAGGCTAATTTTTTTCCGTTGATGTCTTCAGCAAAATGAACTTGACCTAAAGATGCTGCAGCGGAGGCTTGTTTATCGAAAGTATTAAAATAAGTAAGCCAATTTTCTCCTAACTCAGCTTTCATCCTTCTTTTTACAAAAAGCCAACCCATTGAGGGAGCGTCTGCTTGAAGATGAGATAATTCATTTACATACTCTTTAGGTAAAGCGTCAGGAATTGTAGCAAGAATTTGGGCGACTTTCATAAGTGGACCTTTCAGTCCTCCTAAGGCGGCTCTCAAATCAGAAGCATGCTGTTCCCTATTTATTTTAATTCCCAAATATCTTTCACCAGCCAGTCTTGCAGCAAGCCCACCCATTGCAGAAGTTACCTTTGCATAACGTCTGAGTCTTCCACCTGTCATAGAAGAGCTCAGTTCATCTTGAATTCTACTATCTTTACTCATAATAATTGAACCCTCTAAAAATTAGATTAATTATCCAAATCATCAAGCTCATCCATTAATCCAGTTATCATTGTAATACCTTTTTCCCAAAAACTATTATCATACGCACTTAAATTAAAAGGTTTTAGTAGATCATTATGAGTTTTTGTCCCACCTGAAGATAACATTTCAATGTACTTATTTGAAAAAATATCTTTATCACTTTGTTGATATGCATACCAAAGTGCATTTACTAGACTATCTCCAAAAGCATAAGCATATACATAAAATGGAGTATGAACAAAGTGAGGGATGTATCCCCATAAGAATCTATAATCATCACCAAGATTAATATGAGGACCCACAGCATGAGACTGTGTCTCCATCCAAATATTACTTATCTCTTCAGGTGTTAATTCAGATGTTATTCTTGCCTCATGAAATTTGACTTCGAATTGGTGAAACCCTATTTGTCTAGCAACAGTATTTAACATATCTTCTATTTTACCAGACAATAGTTGTTTTTTTTGTGTAATCGAACTCTCATCTAATAATTTTCTAAACACCAACATTTCACCAAAAACTGATGCTGTTTCAGCGAGTGTTAGAGGTGTTTCAGCCATTAATAATCCATTTTTCCCAGCAAGGATTTGGTGAACACCATGACCAAGTTCATGTGCAAGTGTCATAACATCTCTAATTTTGCC
>CACAAB010000061.1 GCA_902530325.1 uncultured SAR116 cluster alpha proteobacterium
AAATATCAAAAGTCAAAGAAAACGATAAAGTTATAGAAGTATATTTGGGTAAAAATTAATAGAATATGTATTTATTGTCAGGAGAGAATATAACATGTGGATACGGTGCTGTTGACATCATAACCAATTGTAATATTGGGGTTTTCAAAGGTAAAATATCATCTGTAGTTGGCCCCAACGGCGCTGGAAAGTCAACTGCTATGAAAGCATTATTTGGCCTTCTTCCTATTAAACATGGAAAAATTGTTTTTGACGGTGAAGATATTACAAATTTACCACCACAACAGAGAGTTTTAAAGGGAATGGGTTTTGTACCACAGACTAATAATATTTTTCCCTCTTTAACAGTACAAGAAAATCTAGAAATGGGAGCTTTCATAGATCAAAAAAATATTAATGAAATGTTAGAATATGTTTATGATTTATTTCCCATCCTAAAAGATAAAAAAAACCAGGATGCAGGAGAATTGTCTGGAGGACAGAGACAACAAGTAGCGGTTGGACGAGCTTTAATGACAAAACCAAAACTTTTAATGTTAGATGAACCGTCTGCTGGTGTTTCTCCAATAATAATGGATGGTTTATTTACTAAAATAAAACAAATAGCAAATCAAGGAACTGCAGTATTAATGGTTGAACAAAATGCAAAACAAGCATTAAAAATCTCTGACTTAGGTTTTGTTTTAAGTCAGGGTAAAAATCTTTTTACAGACAGTGGGAATTCTCTTTTAGCAAATAAAGAAGTACGTCAGGCTTTTTTAGGAGGTTAAATAGTTATGGATTTTCTAAATGGTATTACTTTAATTACAAACTATATTGTCATCCCCGGGCTCACTTATGGGAGCCAATTAGCGCTTGGAGCGCTAGGCATCACTATTATTTATAGCGTTTTAAGATTTTCAAATTTTGCCCATGGCGAGTTTATGTCTTTCGGAGCTATGAGTTCAATTATTTTGAGTTGGTTATTTGTAAGCCTCGGGTTTACCTTCTATCCACTTCCGACAGCTATAATAGTTTTACCAATAGCTATAGTGTTAACTATTTCTTATTGTATTATTATAGATAAAGTTATTTTTAAATTTTACCGAAAACAAAATTCTAAAAGTGTAATTAATTTAATAGTGTCTATAGGAGTAATGTTTTTTACAGGTGGGTTAATCAGATTTATAGTCGGCCCAGGAGATAAAAATTTTTTTGACGGAGAGAGATTTATCTTAAAGGCTAGAACCTTTAAAAATATAACAGGCCTTAATGAGGGCCTTACCCTTAAAACCACCCAAGGTATTACAATTATTTTAAGTATTTTACTAGTTATTTTATTATTTTGGTTTTTAAATAAAACTAAAACAGGAAAATCAATGCGAGCTTATTCAGACAATAAAGAACTAGCATTGTTATCGGGAATAAATCCTGAAAAAGTTGTTTTAATAACTTGGATAATAACTGGCACATTAGCTTGTGTTGCTGGAACTCTATATGGATTAGATAAAAGTTACAAACCATTTACATATCTTCATTTAGTGTTGCCCATTTTTTTCGCAGACTTAACTTTTTTATCTTCAACAGTATCGCATTTTGTTAAAACTAAGATCTGTTTTTTCTCCGACAAATTACTATCATATGCTTCAATTTCATTAATAATAGTAAGGTAATCTTTTTTAATATCTTCAGAAGTAACGTCTATTAGATGCAATAAGCCTTGGCAACGTTCAACATGACCTAAAAATCTATGACCTAAGCCAGATCCTTCATGAGCGCCCTCTATTAATCCAGGAATATCCGCTATTACAAATTCCATATTATCTTGGTTTACTACTCCAAGATTTGGATGCAGTGTTGTAAAAGGGTAGTCGGCTATTTTAGGTTTGGCTGCAGTAATTCTAGAAAGTAAAGTGCTTTTACCTGCATTCGGTAGTCCAATTAAGCCTATATCTGCTATTAATTTTAGTCGAAGCCAAATCCATTTTTCTTCTAATGGGCCTCCAGGTTGTGCTTTTCTAGGTGCTTGATTTACAGACGTTTTAAAAAAAGCGTTACCTTTACCCCCTTCACCTCCTTTAGCTAAAATAATTTTTTGCCCAATTTCTGTCATATCAGCTAATATAAAATTATTTGTTTCATCTAATATCTGTGTTCCAATGGGAAGCCTAAGAATAATATCTTTGCCACTTATTCCACTTCTATCTCTTCCTTTTCCACCCTCTCCAGGTCTGGCTTTGAAATGTTGTTGATAACGAAAATCTATTAGGGTATTAAGACCATCAGAGCATAAAGCAATTACATCGCCTCCTCGGCCACCATTGCCACCATCTGGTCCACCAAAAGGAACATTTGCTTCTCTTCTAAATGAAATCGATCCAGGTCCACCATGCCCACTAGCTATATAGATTTTAGCTTGATCTAAAAACTTCATTATAAAACCCTAATACATAGTATTCTAGATGAAAATAGTTAAATAAAAAAGGAATAGCTGATATTGCTATTCCAGAGTTAAAATAATAGGGGTTTGATTATTCAGCTGCTTGTTTGATTGGTTCAACAGAAACAAACATTTTTTTACCTTTATGTTCTTTAAACTTAACATGACCATCTATAAGTGAAAAAATTGTATGATCTTTACCCATTCCAACATTTGATCCTGGGTGATACTTTGTGCCACGTTGTCTAATTATAATGTTACCAGCAACGACAGCTTCGCTCCCAAATTTTTTAACACCTAATCTTCTTCCAGCTGAATCTCTACCGTTTCTAGAACTACCGCCTGCTTTTTTATGTGCCATTTGTTAATCCTTTACTATTTTTTTGTAGTTGTTTTTTTTGTTTTAGTAGTTGTTTTTGTTTTAGCTTTTATTTCAGGTTTAGTTGCGGCTGATTTTGTTTTTGATTCGGATTTTTTGCTTGCAGTTGACTTGGCTTTAACTTCTTTTTTTACTTTATCTTCAAATACTTTAGGCTGTGGTTCAGTTTTTACTTTAGTCTCAACTTTAATCTTTTTTTCTGTTGATTTAGCAGTAGCTTTTTTTGGAGATAGTTTAGATCCACCAGTTTCAGCTATATCAATTATTTTTAGAAGTGTTAGATCTTGTTTATGACCTTGCTTTCTTCTACTATTCTTTCTTCTTCTCTTATATATCATTGTTATTTTTGGACCACGTGTTTGTCTAATAACTTGGGCCATTACTGCAGCGTCATTAATAAGTGGAGTTCCCAATGTTAATTTTTTACCATCACCAATCATTAACACATCACCAAGCACTAGCTGATCACCATCATTAGCGTTAAGTTTTTCAACTAAAACTACGTCTTCTTTTTCAACACGATATTGTTTTCCACCGGTTTTAACTACAGCATACATTTTTTTAATCCGATAATTAGTTGATTTAGTCAATTTTTAAATATCAATTATTTAAATAATAATGTCTAAACTGTCTTGGGAATATAGCTTGATACTGTGATCTGTCAAGTTTTAAGATGACGTAAATTACGTTCGATTAAAAATTTTTCTATATCTTTATTTTTTTATAAAAAGCGCTGGATCTAAACGCTCAGAAAACCAATTGATTCTCCAATCTAAGTGAGGGCCTGTTGATCTTCCCGTTGATCCAACTTCACCAATTTTTTGATCTTTATTAACCTTGTCGCCAACGTTTACATTTATAAAAGACAAATGAGAATATACTGAAGTTACCCCGTGTCCATGATCTAACATTACAGTTCCACCTGTATAATATAAGTCTTTTTCTGCCATTCTGACTATAGCTTCTGTAGGAGCAAGTACATCAGTCCCCTCTGGAGCAGCTATGTCAATACCATAATGAGGACGTTTCGGTTTCCCATTAAGTATTCTTTGACTTCCAA
>CACAAB010000062.1 GCA_902530325.1 uncultured SAR116 cluster alpha proteobacterium
AAATGATGATTAGCCAAAATAAGGCTTACCAGATCATACTAAATCCATTAGTTACTGAAAAATCTACTCAATTATCAGAGCACAATAAATTAGTTTTTTCAGTCCCAATTAATACAACAAAATTGGAAGTTAAATCATCTATTGAAAAAATATTCTCAGTGAAAGTCAAAGCAGTAAATACTGTATTACATAAAGGTAAGGTAAAAAGGTTTAAAGGTATTTTAGGTAGAAGACCAAATACAAAAAAAGCGATAGTTACACTTGCTCCTGGTAATACAATTGATTTATCGACAGGAGTTTAAAATGGCATTAAAACAGTACAAACCTAATACTCCAGGACAAAGAGGTCTTGTGTTAGTTGATAAATCTGAATTGTACAAAGGTAAACCTGTAAAAAAACTAACTGAAGGTCTTAACAAATCTGGTGGTAGGAATAATTCAGGTAAAATTACTATGTGGCAAAGAGGTGGTGGTCACAAAAGAAGATATAGAATTATAGATTTCAAAAGATCTAAGTTAGATGTGCTAGGTACAGTTGAACGTATAGAATATGACCCTAATAGGTCAGCCTTCATTGCCTTAATTAAATATGAAGATAATGAATTAAGATATATCTTAGCCCCTCAAAGGTTACGTGCAGGTGATAAAATTATATCTTCAAATAAAGCTGATATTAAGCCTGGTAATTGTATGCCTCTTTCCTCAGTGCCTGTTGGTACCATAATTCATAATGTTGAATTAAAACCTGGTAAAGGAGGGCAAATTGCAAGATCAGCAGGCGCTTATGTACAGTTAATTGGAAAAGATTTGTCCTATTCTATATTACGGCTAATGTCAGGTGAAGTTCGATTTGTTTTATCATCTTGCCTATGCAGTATTGGAGCAGTTTCAAATCAAGATAACCAAAATACAAATTTAGGGAAGGCTGGTAGAAATAGATGGTTGGGCAGAAGACCCTGTGTAAGAGGTGTTGCAATGAATCCTGTAGATCATCCTCATGGAGGTGGTGAAGGTAGGACCTCGGGTGGTAGACATCCTGTTACGCCATGGGGAAAACCGACTAAGGGATATAGAACAAGAAATAATAAAAGAACTGATAAATTGATAATTCGAAGAAGAAAAGTGTAAGGTAAATTTAATGGCTAGATCTATATGGAAAGGTCCCTTTGTGGACGGTTATCTTCTAAAAAAAGCAGAGATCGCTAGAGATTCTGGTAGAAACGATGTTATCAAGACATGGTCGAGAAGATCTACTATCATGCCTCAATTTGTTGGTCTAACTTTTGGTGTATATAACGGAAAAAAATTTGTGCCAGTTACAATCTCTGAGACCATGGTTGGGCATAAATTAGGTGAATTTTCACCTACAAGGACATATTACGGTCACACTGCTGACAAAAAATCTAAGCGATAGGAGATATAATTGGCAGAGAAAAATAAACGAAGAGAATTAGACAATGAGGCTAAGGTTGTGCTTAAAAACATAAGGGTTAGTCCACAAAAACTGAACTTAGTTGCACAAATGATTAGAAACGAAACTGCTTCAAAAGCAATATCTATTTTACAGTTTTCTAAAAGAAGAATTTCTAACATTGTTGAAAAAGCATTGAGGTCAGCTATTTCTAATGCAGAAAATAATCACTCTTTAGATATTGATAAATTAGTGGTTAAAGAAGCTTATGTAGGTAAAGGACTAGTCATGAAGCGTTTTCATGCACGTGCTAGAGGACGTGGTGCCAAAATAATTAAACCATTTTCTCATTTAACTATTTTATTATCTGAACAGGAAGGTAGCTAAAATGGGTCAAAAAACACAACCTGTAGGATTTAGGCTGGGTATAAATCGAACCTGGGATTCAAGGTGGTTTGGTGGTAAATCTTATGGCGATTTACTTCATCAGGATATTGAATTAAGAAAATATTTATTTGAAAAGCTTAAGGCAGCTGCTGTAAGTAAGATCGTAATAGAAAGGCCAGCTGGTAGAGCTAGAATATCCATTTATGCTGGTAGACCCGGTCTTGTAATAGGAAAAAAAGGTCAAGATATTGAAACGCTTAAAATTAAATTAAGCAAGAAAATAAATGCTGAAGTGAGCCTTAATATTATAGAAATAAGAAAACCTGAACTTGATGCTAAATTGGTTGCTGACGGCATAGCTCAGCAACTTGAAAGACGAGTTGCATTTAGAAGAGCAATGAAAAGGGCAGTTCAAGGCGCAATAAGGCTTGGAGCTGAAGGTGTTAGAATTAATTGTGCAGGAAGACTCGGTGGAGCTGAAATAGCTAGAACGGAATGGTATAGAGAAGGAAGGGTGCCTTTGCATACTCTAAGAGCTGACGTTGATTATGGCGAATCCACAGCGTTTACTACATATGGTGCGACTGGGATAAAAGTGTGGATTTTTAAAGGTGAAGTGATGGAGCATGATCCTCTGGCTCAAGATAAAAAAATTGGAAATTCAATCAAGGGATCCAATATCAAAAATTTGGAACATCAGGGGTAAAGTATGCTACAGCCTAAAAGAACAAAATTTAGAAAAGCGCACAAGGGTAGGATTCACGGTTTAGCAAAAGGCGGTACTAAACTAAATTTTGGGTCCTTTGGATTAAAAGCAGTTCAGCCAGAAAGAGTTACTGCAAGACAAATTGAGGCTGCTCGAAGAGCTATAACCAGGCATCTTAGACGCGCGGGTAGAGTCTGGATAAGAATATTTCCTGATGTTCCTGTTTCAAGCAAACCTGCAGAAGTAAGAATGGGTAAGGGTAAAGGTTCACCTGAGTATTGGATTTGTAGAGTAAAACCTGGGAAAATTATGTTTGAACTGGATGGGGTTTCTGAGATTGCGGCCAAAGAGGCCTTGAGTTTAGCAGCAGCTAAACTTCCTATGCATACTAAAGTTGTCAAAAGATTAGGCGAATAGTTGGAGAGATTTTATGGCAAAGTATAAACCTAAAGAATTAAAGTTAAAAACTATTGATGAGCTAAAAGATCAATTAAGACTTTTAAGAAAAGAACAATTTAATCTCAGATTTCAAGTTAGTAATGGACAGAACGAAAACCCAGCTAGATTTAGGTTTATTAGAAAAGAAATTGCTTGTATTAAGACAATTTTAAATAACGTTGAATCAAATTAAGTTTTAAGGAAAACCATCATGCCAAAGAGAATTTTAACAGGTAAAGTTACAAGTAACAAGGCTAATAAAACCATTACTGTACTTGTAGAAAGAAAAATAATGCATCCTATGTATAGGAAATTTGTTACAAAATCTAAAAAATTTGCTGCTCATGATAGTGAAAATAAATTTAAAGTTGGTGATGTTGTGAATATAAGAGAATGCACTCCCATTTCAAAAAATAAACGTTTTGAAGTGATATATTAATAAGTTGAGTGGAGAAGTGTTATGATACAAATGCAAAGTAATCTTGATGTTGCAGATAACTCAGGTGCAAGAAGAGTACAATGTATAAAAGTTTTAGGAGGCTCAGGTAGAAAAACAGCAGCTGTTGGAGATGTGATTGTTGTTTCTATAAAAGAGGCTATTCCACGGGGTCGAGTTAAAAAAGGTGATGTCCATAGAGCTGTAATTGTAAGAACGTCAAAAGAAGTAAGAAGAAATGATGGAACTTGCATAAGATTTGATAAGAATGCTGCTGTTTTGGTTAACAAGAGTAATGAACCAATTGGAACTCGTATTTTTGGCCCTGTTACTCGTGAATTACGAAGTAAAAGATTTATGAAAATTGTATCACTTGCTCCGGAGGTGTTATAATGAATAAAAAATTTAAAATCAAAACTGGTGATTCAGTTATAATTCTTA
>CACAAB010000063.1 GCA_902530325.1 uncultured SAR116 cluster alpha proteobacterium
ATATTATTGCTATTGACCATGCATATGAACTTGCAGAAAATGCAATATTTATTCAAAAGCCACTAATAGAATTAAACAAAGAAAAAAATTCTAAACCTATTGGATGGTTATTTAGAAAAACTTTAGACTATGTATCATTAGATTATCTTAATGGAGATTGGAGTAGGAGGTTTTTATGGAGTTGTAAAATCATCTCATCAAACCTTCTAGAAACAAGGTTAAATAATAAACTTAATAAATTAATAAAAGCTAGGTGGAATAAGATAAAGGATTTTAACTAATATGATGAGGTACATTGGATTAATAGTATGCTTATTTATTATAATAGGTGCTATTTCTCACGTTGGGTTTAATTATTATAATGATATTCTTAGCTTTTCATTTGTTGCTGGTGGAAGTTTGGGTTATGGATTACTAAAAGATAAAAAGGATAAATTTATAATCAATTGTGGGAATGGTGCAGTTTATTTTGGTTGGTTTGGTACTTAGATAGGATTAATAGCTTTAACTGCAGGGAAATGGGATAATTGGGGAGATATTGATAAAACTGGAATTGCTTTATCTATGGCAATGCTAACTGTTTTTTATGGGTATATAATCAAAATAATTACTATGGTTTTAAAAAAAATAGTTAACACTTTCACTCTTATTAAAATAGAGGATGATAAAGATAGTGACTTGTCTAAAAAGTTCAGTTGTAGTCTTCTGAAATAAATTCAAGTAAAATAATTTTCTAAATAATTGTCTTATAATCTACAAGACCAAATAGCTATTAATGGAATAGACTAAACCCTCGAATTAGATAGTAATAAACATGGAGTGCTAGTAAGCTTTAATTAATTATTTATTTCTTTCTTCTTTTTTCTATTTCAGCCTCAAGGTCAGCCATTGCTTTTTCGTGTCCATCAATAGCTTTTATCTCTTTGTTTTTTTTTAATTTATTCATAATAGCCATATTAGCTACTCCTATAGGCAGCTCTAAGAGGACATAGTATTGATATTTACCATTAATACTATTGACTTGAGATTTTATTTTTTTAAAACCCGCTATTTCTTTTGAAGCGGTTACATTTCTTATAGCTTGTTTAAAAACCTCTTGAACATTTTCAGAAACTTCTGAAAGTGACTGTTCAATATTGCTCATAATCTCAGTACCTTGTCTTTCTGCCAGTAGATTTTTTGCTTGGAGATTAGCTTTAGAATTAGCAATGTTTATATTTGAAGATTCTCCCATGCCACAAGCATAAATAGCATAGTCGCTACTTGGTGTTTCATCACACCATTTTGGCCTTTCATCTAACGTGGCTTCTTGGCTTTCAATTATTTTTTCTTTTTTAATTTCATTTTGTTCATTCATAATTTTTAATTTTGCTTCAGGACTCCCAGGCCTTGGTCCACATGAAGACAAAACAAAAAGTGATATAGATATAATAATTAATAAATTTTTCATTACTAATCCTTTAAAATTGTATAACCAAGAACTATTCTTTTCCAATTATATCGTCCAAGGCTATTTAATCTTTTTCTAAAATCAACAATCTTTTGTTCTTTTATTATGTCAAATTTTTTCTTTGTTGCAATTACAATTAATACTTCTTGTGTTTCATTCTTATTGAGATTTTTAGGAAATGAAGTTGTAATTTTATATTTATTCATGCTTGATTGTCTAGGAATTTGAATTTTTTTTTCAAAAACTTGATTTTCATCATGTTGATTTGGAAATATTTGATAATATGTATTAGCGTCTATGTCAGGATACCACCCATAAACTGATATAAATGATTTTTTATTCACCTCACCATTTATAACAATATTTTCACCTTCGTATATCGTTGGTTTATTAAGTAATTTCGCACTTAATATGTAATTAGGATCTGATTTTTCTTTATACTTAACAACATTTGCAAGAATTTTAACTATACATTTGTCAAAGGGTTCTGCGTTAACAACTGTTTCCCTGCTCGTTTCTCCTTTTTGATTCTTAATCTCATTAATAAATCCACCTTCAATATAATCAAAAGTACTTTCAAATAATTTACAATCAGAACTGGCTTTATTTTCCGAACAAATTTGTATCTGGTTAGATTGTAAACGTTCTAAATTTGTTTTTGATAAAGCGTTTCGTTTGGCTTTCATTAGTGCGTTTTTACAAGCTTCATCAATTGTGGTTTTACGGTCAATATATTCACTTCCTTCACTATTTATCCACTCTGCATTAGAGAATGTTGGGAATAAAATAATTAAAAAAATTAAAAGTTTATTGACTAACGATAAATACAACCGATGGTCGCATATATTGATATATTTCTGATGCATTATATCTTCTACTCTCATTTATATTAGCTTTAATTGGCATATTAATAAAATTAGTTAACACTTCGCCTGATATACCAACATTGACGTCCTCAGGAATAAAACCATCTACTTTTAGGACTTCACTTTTATTTAATTTACCAACTGAAATACCAATTATCTCACCTTTATCATTAAAAATGGGGCCACCACTATTACCTTTATTTATTTTAGCAGTTATTTGAAATTCTCCTGCTCTTTCTCCAAATCCTGATGTTTTACTTACTATACCTTGGGATATTGATGGATTATATCTGCCTAAAATTGAAGACATTGGATATCCCATAACATAAATCTGTTCACCAGGTTTGGGACTCTTAATATTACTGATTGATAGACTGTAGTTAGAAGGGTAAGGGTTCTTGAGTTTTAAAAGGGCAAGGTCTATGTCCTTATTAGAAGCAACATGTACAGTTTCCACTTCTCTTACTTTTCCAAGGCCATTGCGAACAATAATATATTTTGACCCATCAATAACGTGTCTATTAGTGATTATCCATCTGCCATCATTTAATATTACACCACTTCCAGTAAAGGTTTGTTTGTTTTTATCAATAAAAATTTCTTCAGGTTTTTCTTGGGGTTTTAATTTTATTTTTTTTGGTACCACTAATTTGGGCTGAGAGATTTTTTTTCTTTTTTTAATTTCCTTTTTTTCTATTTTTTCTTTTTCAATACGTTCAATTTTTCTTATTTCATTTACCTTTGGAATAGCTGAAGTATTTAACCAAGAAACAATTTGCTCTGCTCTTTGAACGTTACCAGATTTACGAAACATCTCAGATGCTTCACTTCTTAATCTAACTGCTTCTTTAATATTACCTTCTATCCAAAATAATTTGCCTAGTAAATCTGTTGTAGCTGCATCAGTTTTTTGTTCTAGTAATGCATTTGTTATTATATCTCTAGCTTCTTTATGTTGTCCTTCTCTCATTTTAGAACTTGCGTAGGCTCGCACAGACATTAGTGAATTACGACTTGCAAGAATTGCTTTTTTAAAATATTTTTCTGCATTTTTAATCTCGCCATAATCAGTGAAAATTAAACCAAGTGCTAATTTTGCTTCAACTAAATCTGGGTTGTCATCAAGAGCCTTATTTGCATATATTTTTGCATCAGATAAGTTGCCTAACTTGATTGCTGACATAGACATTCCTGCATAAGCTAAGTCATGATTTAAAACTGATGTAAAGGTTGCTTTTTCAAAAAAACTATATGCTTTTGCTGGTTGTTCTAAAGCTAAATATATTTTACCAATTAAAATATGTCCTCTTGAAGAAAGTTTATTTTCTTTTTTTTGAAGATGTTTCAGTTTACTAAATGCTTTATCAATATTTTCTTCATTTATGAGTTTATTAATAACTAAATATTGATTTTCTGTAATTGCATGTGCTT
>CACAAB010000064.1 GCA_902530325.1 uncultured SAR116 cluster alpha proteobacterium
ACACTTGCAGGCGCTTCATTAATTGGCTTTTTACAAAAGTTTATAGAATGGTTTAATCCTTCAAATACATTAGCTGCTCAAACATATATGATTATATTTATAATTTTATTTATTCAATTTAGACCAAGGGGATTAATTGCCTTAAAAGGGAGAGCAGCAAATGATAACTGACATGAATAAATCTGTAAAAAAACATTCGCTGATTTTTTTAATAACTATTTTTTTATTTACGTTGTTAGTCACCTTTTTAAGTGAACCTTTTGGTATAAACTTTATATCAACAAGCTTTGTAAAAGTCCTTGGAAAAACTCTTTGCTTATGTATTGCTGCAATTGCTATGGATGTTGTGTGGGGGTATTGTGGTATTTTATCCTTAGGTCATTTTGCTTTTTTTGGCTTAGGTGGATACATGATAGGCATGTGGTTAATGTATGAGAGAACGTCTATTATTGTATTGAATTCTTTAGATGACTCACAATTACCCTTTACTGAGATAGAATTACAAGAAGCGATAGGTAATCAAATTTTTGGTGTTGTTGGAGGAACAGAAATACCACTTATTTGGACATTTGCAGATAATTTATATTTTCAAATAATTTTTGTTATTTTAATCCCTGGTTTAATAGCATTTATTTTTGGTTGGCTAGCTTTTCGTTCAAGAGTAACTGGAGTATATTTGTCAATTTTGACTCAAGCAATGACCCTAGCTTTATCTTTATATCTATTTCAAAATGATAGCGGGTTAAGAGGAAATAACGGATTGTCTGGATTGCAAAATATTCCTCATCTTGAAAACTTAAGTCAATCTACAATTTCAATATTATTTTTATGGTTAAGTTCAATCGGACTTATATTTTCATTTGTAATTTTTAATTATATAATTCAAAGTAAATTTGGATCAGTAATTACCGCTATCAGAGACAATGAAACGCGTCTTCGTTTTTTTGGATACAATGTAGAAATATACAAACTTTTTATATTTGTTATCACAGCCATAATTACTGGATTAGCAGGAGCTATATATTATCCTCAAGCTGGTATAATAAACCCAGCTGAGATTGCTCCTATTGTCTCAATATATTTAGCTGTCTGGGTTGCTATTGGTGGACGAGGAAAATTGTATGGTGCAATTTTAGGTGCAGCGTCTGTTTCTTTGCTATCCTCTTGGTTTACTGGAGGAAATGCTCCAAATATTCCCCTCGGTTTTTTTACAATTGAATGGGTGAATTGGTGGACTGTATTTTTAGGAATTGGTTTTGTGGCAATAACAATTTTTAGTAAGGGTGGTTTAATTGGTATGCTAAATACATTATTGGTTAAAATCAAATGAAAACGTTGTTAGAAGTTGATAATGTTTCAATCTCTTTTGACGGTTTTAAAGCAATAAAAAATTTAAGTTTTTCAATAGGGTATAATGAATTACAAGCCATTATTGGACCAAATGGCGCAGGGAAAACTACTTTTATGGATATAATTACAGGTCAAACAAAGCCAGATAATGGACATATTTTATGGGGAGAAAAAAGCATTGATCTAATCAGAAAAACAGAATCAGAAATAGCATTACTTGGTATTGGACGAAAATTTCAAAAACCTACGGTATTTGAAAATAAAACAATTATTGATAATTTAATTTTATCTCAGAAAAAAAATAGAAATCCATTTAAGGTTTTATTTCAAAAAAATACAAAATCTGAGCTTACAAGCATTGAAAAAATTTTAAAAGATATAAATCTTTACATGATTAAAGATAGAATTGCTGGTGAGATTAGCCATGGTCAGAAGCAATGGTTAGAGATTGGGATGCTTTTAAGCCAAAATCCAAAATTAATGCTCATTGATGAACCTGCTGCAGGCATGACACCAACTGAGAGAAATCAAACAGTTAGTATTTTAAAAAATATTGCAAAATCTAGTTCAATTATTGTGGTTGAACATGATATGGAGTTTGTACGTAATTTAAATTGTCGAGTAACAGTACTTAATGAAGGTAGCATTCTTTCTTCTGGTTCAATTGACTTTATAACTCAAAATGAAAAAGTCATAGAGGTTTATTTAGGAAGATAATTATGCTTGATGTTAAAAAAATAAATTTAAATTATGGCTCTTCTCAAATCTTGTTTGATGTTTCAATAAAAGCCAAAAAAGGCAATATAACATGCTTAATGGGATCAAATGGCGTAGGTAAAACTTCTTTACTTAAATTTTTGTCTGGAATACAAAATGCAAAAAATGGAACTTATTTCTATAATAACAATGATATATTTAATCTTCCATCTTACAAACTGGCAAAATTAGGAATTGGATACGTTCCTCAAGGAAGAGATATATTTCCCCTTTTAAGTGTTAAAGAAAATTTAGAAATTGGATTTGCATGTTTGAATAAAAAAAATTGGTTTATCCCTGATGAAATATTTAACTTATTTCCAATATTAAAAAAAATGCTTCATAGGAGAGGTGGAGATTTGTCTGGAGGACAACAACAACAGTTAGCCATTGCAAGAGCACTTGTTGCAAAACCAAGTTTATTATTGATGGATGAGCCTACTGAGGGTATTCAACCGAATATAATTCAACAAATAGGCGAGGTAATCTTATATTTAAAAAAAGAAAAAAAAATTACAATATTTTTAGTCGAACAATATTTTGATTTTGCATTTAATCTTTCTGATTATTTTTATGTAATGCAAAGGGGGAAAATAATTATAGAAGGAGATAAAGAAAAACTAGGTAAAAAATTACTTAAATCTCAATTAAGTTTTTAGTTGGCCAATTTCGTCAATCAAAAATTTTTTGAAAGCCTTTAATCTTTGGTCATCTTTTAAATGATATTTATAACATAATGAAATATTTAATTTTGGACCCTTTAATTCAGATAATATTTCTTCTAAATTAATAAAACTTTCCATCCAACTAGGTAAAGAAGATATACCTACCGAGTTTTGAGTAGCTTCTACAATGCCGTGAATATTTGAAATTTCTAATATTGGATTTCTAATATTATTTTTTTCTCTTCCAATATTTAGCAACCAATTTAATCTATTTCTGTTTAGAGGTGGTTGAGCAGTTTCTCCATAGGCAATTATTTTGTGATAATCTAATTCATCTACTGTTTTAGGAACTCCAAATTTTTTTATATATTCTTTAGAAGCATATATTTTATATCGGAATTCTGAAATTTTGATTTGAACGTCATCTTGTGAATTACTTTCTGTCATCCTAATTTCTAAGTCAGAGGCGTAGTGTAAAACTTTAGGCTCAGAATCTCTTAAGTTTAATGCAATTTGTATTTTAGGATATTGTAATAAAAATTTATTTATCCTTGGTGTAATCCAAAGCGCGCCAAAAGCATTTGTTGCAGCAATCTTTAGCTTTCCAATTGGTTCGGATGAACAAGAAAAGTTTCTTAAATTTTCAATTTGTGAAGAAATTTTATTTACTTCTTTATATAATTCCTGACCTTCTGGTGATAATGACAAACCTTTTGAATTTCGAAAAAAAAGTTTTGTTTTAATTTCACTTTCTAAAATACTAATTTGTCGGCTTAGGGAAGAATGACTTATATTCATAATTTCAGAAGCTCTTTTCAAATTAAGAGTTTGAGAAACAATATGAAAATATTTTAAACGATCCCATTTCATATTTAAACATCTCTAATATTTGAAATTCTTCAATTCTAATTAATGCAACTCT
>CACAAB010000065.1 GCA_902530325.1 uncultured SAR116 cluster alpha proteobacterium
ATTATAAACTGTAAAACAAACTGTGAAACATTTCGTGCCTTCATTCTAACCACTTCACAAATAATACCTAACTTGCTAATGCAAATAAATAAACTATTATTTATAATAATAAATATTTCATTAATTAGAAAAGTAATGTTTAGTTTAAATTTACATTTTATTTTTTTTACAATCATAGCTTTAGCATCAACGATAAGCATAGCTAGAGATAACAGGTCTACAGCTCCTACTCCTCAAAATCCGTCTATGGTACAGACTGACCAAAATCCCACCACAGCCCTAATGGTCAGAAAAAATAATAATAACTGGGATGATTATGTTGCGGTAGGAACAATTGCTACAGTATCACAAATCTGTGAAGTATTTAGTCATCCATTTTTTGAAATTCCTGCGAAAAATTATCGGATGTTAGATACTGTGAATGGTCAATTTCGTTGGGATGGAATTGAAGCATCTACGTTATGGATTAAGAAAAAATTTAAAGATGCAAATGCTTATTCTAGAAGTTTAAGTTTGGACAAAAATACACTTGCAATTGCGGACCAAAATTTTACAGCTTGCCTCAAACAAATCAAAATAAAAAATCCAAAGTTATTTAATTTTATTAAATATCGTTTTTTACATTATCTAAAAGATGATTATTGTCTTGAACAAATGTTTAGAATAAAGAAGCAAGTTGATGATAATGGAAATATTAGTGAAGAACGCATTCCATTAAAAAAGAAATCTTGTATTAACTTCAATTACAATAGTTATGATTATTCTTATTGGAACAGCACTACATTTGTACTTATGCTTGTTTGGAAAGAAGCGCATCCAGTACTTTCAAAAATTTTTGAAAATGGTAATAAGGTTATCAATGCCCGTCTTATAAAACGTTACAAACTAATTAAGCAAAAGCAACTTGCTGAAGAAAAGAAAAAAAGTGAGATTCAAAAAAATAAAGAAACTTATAATAAAAGAAAACAGGTTTGGTTTCGTTACAAATCTCGTAAAAAAACATTAATGGAACAGGTTTATAACTTTTCTACAACTGGAGACCTAGAAGGCTCACAATATAATTACTGGGTTGAAGTTAAACCATGTATACTTTCAAATGGGAGAAAAAGGATTGATAATAGAAAAATCAATATGACTGCTTTTAGAATATATTCAGAGATTAACAATCAAAAAATTAAAATGATATCTTCGGATAATAAAATTTATTTCTCAACTTATGCAAATATTCCTATAGATAGATTACAAAAAGCATGGAAATTAGCATTTAATAAGTGTCCTGGAAAGACCTCACGATTTTAATAATATTAAAAAATAATACATTTCGGTCTCATATAGACTCGCACAGACACCGTAACCACATCTGATGTACAAAGTCGAACCTGATAACCGTAATTACTTTGCATGACTCTCTATGACTCATTAAAGTGGTTAACATCTATATAACCCCATCTGTGTAAGAGCATATATATATATACGTACATACCCCGGGTGGTTCATGCATGGGGTGTATTTAGATGTTACATATAAGTGTCTTTTAACATCTAAGTATAATTATCATTTACGTAGGACTATTTCATTACGGGAACATTTTTTAACTGTGAAAGAAACTGTGAAAGAAAACGTGCCTGTTGACACAGATTCAGTAATACATAAACTATTGTTATTGCTATAGTTCAGTTGTAATTGGTGCACTGTAGATGAACATAACTTCACTCTGAGCACACCATTTCATGTGACCAAGTCTCACTAAGTATTAGATATGTAATCATATTTTGTAATGTTTGCTTGGAGGGCAGACCAAATGTTAGACCATTTTTTCCTATTTTCACTTTGATTTTTTGCCATCTATGAACATCCAATGGTCGTGAATGCTTATAATTATTTCTATTCACATGTTTTATATTAATTAAAAATGAGTTATGGTCAGAATATTATGTATTTAAGAAAAATATTTTTGATACTTTTTATGTCAATATTTATTTTATCCTGTGATAGTTCAGACAATTCCTCAAATGTTATTATAAAAATATATGGATATGCTGAATATGATTGTACAGAAAACAAGTATAGAATTACAAAAGAAACACCAATTATACCCTTTTTGAAAATTAACAAATGGTATACCCAAAAACAATTTCATGAAGCTCACTATCAAGATACAATAAAACTATTTAAGGATATGCCTATGAGTGAGGAAAGTCTTAAAAAGATTGCCCCTACTTTAGAAATAAGTAATCAAATTTTAAATGAGTTAACTATGGGAGTTGATTGCGAAAACCCTAAAGATATCTTATTTTAGATTTTTCTTACATTTCAAGAGAACTAATAGTTCAATATAAATCTGACATACTTATTGATATCTTTACAATATTTAATGGCAGATTATAAAGTGTAAAACAAACTGTAAAACATATTGTGTCTATATGTTTGCGACTTAACAAATAAAACCTAAATTGCTAGTTTAGCTAAATGAAATATGCATTTCAAATTTTATCAGTTTTATTTTTATTTATGTTTTATGCAGTGAATGAAATTTATGCCAGCATATCTATTATTACTAAAAAAGCATAAAGAATTTTGTACTAACCTTGCAACAAAAAATTTGCAATCATCAAAAGAACAAAATTCAAATATTCAAAGAAAAATTATATTTAGATTGATTGAATCATGTGCTAGTGACATTGAAGAAAAAGTAGAAAGTCAATTACAATTCAGGCAAACCCCTGAACTAAAAGATGATAAAAACAGTGTACTTGTACACTTTAACTAATTTATTTCTTTCATAGCCTGTGACATTTTTTGACTATCATCATATAAATTAAATTCAACTTCTAAACCATCTTTAATAACAAAATGGTGTATAGATTTTGAATTTAAATTCTCTGCTGAGATATTTACAAAAACACAAACATCTGTTTCATTTGAAACAACTTTTTCTATTTCAAGATTAAACCCTGGCCAGACCTTATCTAGTTTAGAAAGAACATTTTCTAAAAAGGATTGAAAGCCGATGTAGGTTCCTGACAGAGAATGACTTCCATTAATAGTAATTTTACATTCTGGATGATATATTTTTGAAAGTGAATTCATATCACCCTCTGCAAAATTCTTATAACCTCCTAAAACAATTTCTTCAGCTGTCATTTAACTTTCCTTTTAGATTTAAACTCTTATTCTAAACAGTATTTTATTTTTTGCCAATCAAATCATCTGCTTCATACTTTAATCTTAATGTCATCCGATTAGTATACAATAAATTCTTAGCTTTAAAAGTTTTAGTTGAATTCTTCTGAGGTAAATTCATGTAAAACAATACCTCTACTACCAACAACTTTGTTTACAAAAGTTTTAACTTGGGGCGCATGATATTTATCTAACAGTGTCTGACATGCAACAAATGCCTTTTCGTCTTTATATTCAAATAATATTCCTACTCTTGCAACACCCTCTTTGTTCCAAATTCTAGTTAAAACTCTTCTTAACATACCCGCTTTTTTGAATTCTTCTATAACTTTAGGAGTAAAAATCTCATCTTGCTTTTTGGCATATAATTCAAGTTCATTATCTGACATAAATTCTCTTGTTGTATAATTAATTAATTTTGATGTTGGCATTAAATTATCCTGTAAACCTA
>CACAAB010000066.1 GCA_902530325.1 uncultured SAR116 cluster alpha proteobacterium
TAATAATGTTTTTAATAAAATTAACAAAATATATTTTTAATAAAAATAATTAATTAATAGACTACCTATCTCTTACTAACCTTACATAATTTGGTATGAAACCAGGAAATCTTCCAAAAGTGTTTCCAGTAAAAAAGTTTACAGTCCACATGAATTGAGATTGCCAAGGATTTTTTTCATTAGTCCAGAAAGACTCAGGTGGTGTTTGAGGAAATATATTTGAATTTATTTTTACTTTTTTACATTTTTTACAAACTATGCTTTCTAATTCTTTTCGGTTTGGTAAACGCCAACTTCCTTCAAGTTGTTCATTAGCTTGATTAATGACATTTTCAATTTGGTCAAACTTGATTTTTATGGGTTTACCTGTACAATTATTTTTATCCCAAACCATTCCAACTGTACAAGTCATCCACTCAAGCTTTTGGCTTAAATCGATAACATAATATCCCCTAGTAATAAAATTATTAGCCCAAACATTGTTGAAATTAAATGATATTAGTAATAATATAATAATAGTATAAATTTTAGAGAATGATGGTTTTAATAATAACATGACAAACTCCGTGATGTTTTTTTTTAAATTAATTACACTTTGGTCTCATTCTTGCAGAATTTATGCCTAATATCATTATTATAAATAAAAAAAGGCAAGAAAATGGATATAGCATCTTTAATTGGACTAATAGGTACTCTTGGAATGATTGCTGGAGCAATGATATCTTCTGGTGGACTAGGAGCATTCATTGATACACCATCTATGTTAATTGTCATTGGAGGTACGTTCTTTGCAGTGATGTACAGATCAACCTTACCAATGTTTTTAGCCTCTTTTGGAACACTTGCCAAAGTTTTTTTGCCTGGAGCAAAAAAACATGATGAATTAATAACAAGAATAACAGAACTTGCAGGAATTGCTAGAAAAGACGGAATGATGGCACTTGAAGGTCAAGAAGTGCCCGACAAATTTTTTGAAAAAGGTCTTCAAATGCTTGTTGATGGTGCAGATGAAAATAAGTTAACTGAACAACTAAATAGAGAAGTTAAAGCTATGAAAGCTAGACATGAAGATATGACTGGTGTTTTTCAAGCTTGGGTTGACTTAGCGCCTGCAATGGGAATGATTGGAACTCTAATTGGATTGGTAGCAATGTTAGGCAATATGGCCGACCCAAAAGCTATTGGACCTGCAATGGCAGTAGCTTTGTTAACAACCTTATATGGCGCTATGATTGCCAATTGTATTTTTATGCCTATCGTAACTAAGTTAGAAGGTTATTCGGCTCACGAATTACTATATAGAGAAATGGTTGTAATGGGCTTGAAATTTATTTCTAGAGGTGAAAGTCCAAGAAATATAACTGATCAACTAGTGGCACATATGCCACCAAAAATTCAAGCTCAAATTGAAGAGGCTGCTTAATTTATTATTTCGTATAGGAGTTAATTGTGGCTGAAGCACAAGTTGAAGTAGAAGAAGAAGAAGAAGAGTGTCCAAAATGTCCACCTAAGGGTGCTCCTGCTTGGATGGCTACATTTGCTGACATGGCGACTTTATTAATGGCTTTCTTTGTATTAATTCTATCATTTGCCGAGTTTAATGTTCCAAAATTTAAACAAATAAGTGGTAGTTTAAAAAACGCCTTTGGAATTCAGAGAATTGTTCCAGTTGTTGAACAACCAAAAGGAACAACAGTTCTTTCTCTTGACTTTAGCCCTTCTCCAGCACCATCAGTAACTAAAAACCTTACACAACAAACTACAGATGCAGAACAAAAAAATTTAGATCTTAAATCAGAAATTGAGGAGGGAGATAGCGCTAAAAGTAACTCTAAGGAGGTTTTAGATGCAAAAGATTTAAGTGACGAAATAAAAAACAATGTTTTATCTGAAGATGTAAAAGTAGAAACTATAAATGACAAAGTCTTAGTAAGTGTAAACACAGAGAACAAAACTTCAAAGGAAATTTCAAAATTAATCAAGGATACTGTTGACGCCGTAGAAAAGGCTCGTGAAAACACAGGTGCTACTGAGACAGATGTACTTATTGGCGGTATAAACCAAGATATTCAAAAAATGGCCTCAGCGACAATTGAAAATAAAATTCTACAAGATCAGGTTAATAATCTCGAAAAGAAGAGTTCAGATAGTAAAAAAGACATCCAAGAAAAAACTAAAAAAGCTGAATTTAGTGAAGACCAACTTAGAGTAGCGCTTAAGCAAGAAATAGGTGAAGGGTTAGCTGAAGTTCAAAGAGAAAAAGATAGAGTTGTTGTGACTGTTGGATCTGCTGGTGCATTTAGTTCTGGGTCAGCAAAGCTTACAAAGCAAGCAAGGGCTATAATGCAAAAAATTGCAAAAGTAAGTGCTAAAGGTGCTGGTCAAATTAATGTTTCTGGTCATACAGATGATGTACCATTGATTTTTGGTGGTCAATATCGAGATAATTGGGATCTTGCAGCAGCAAGAGCGTCTAGTGTTGTTCAAGAATTATCAAAGTCTGGCAAAATTCCTTCAGATAAACTTAGGGCAATTAGTTTTGGGGAAACTAGGCCGATAGAGCAAAATGATACTGAACAAGGAAGAGAGAAAAACAGAAGAATTGAAATTGAAATAAAGTATTAGCATTAAACTTTAATTCAATTAAAACGGATATTTAGGATGGATGAAGTAAATTATATTTCTAGTAATGTTGATGAAGGTTATTCTCCAGAAGCAATAGCCAATATGGAAAATGCTCTTGAAGAATTTATTGTATCTTTATTAGAGATAAGGCCAGAAGATGCCAACATTGCAGTTTTTAGAGGTCTTAAAATTACTCTCCAAGGACGTCCAAGAAGACTTGCAGAATTAGGGAACGTGGAGTCTCCTGACAATCCTATGAAAATTGAACTAATGATTTATAATAAAGAACAAATTGAAAAAATATTGGAGTTTATAAAACAAAATGGCTTTCCTGCAAAAAATGACGCAGGCTCACAATTTATTCACATAAAAGTTCCAAAGCCTTCTAGAATGCAATTAGAAGAACTAGGAGATGAAGTAATTAGAAGAACTAACTCAGCTTGTACAAGACTTATGAAGGTTAAGACAAATACAAGCTTGAGAATAAGAGCTGCAATGGAAAAAGAATATATTGATCAACGTGTTTCGGGATTTGCTTTAAAGAAAATAGATAATGCTCTTGAAAGAATTACTAAAGAAATCAAAATTATTGGTGTAATGAAAAGAAAAGCAATACTTGGATCTTTTTTTAAAACAATTGAAAGAGACGATGCTGATATGGTTAAAATTATTAATAAAAGAGTTAAATTGGAAAAAGATAAAATTTCTAAAGAGCAAGAACTTAGAATACAAGCAGAGGCTATAGAAAATCAAAACCAGACATCTGAAAAAATTGATGTTGAAAACGCAAATAATATAGCATCATAAATTTTTAGTAATTAGTATAATTATAAATCTTGTTAATGTAGATTAATTTTCTTTAACATAAGGGTTTTGCCCTTTTCTTAAAATTATTCTTATAGGAATACTAGATAAATCAAATGTTTTCATAATAGACGATAATAAAAAACG
>CACAAB010000067.1 GCA_902530325.1 uncultured SAR116 cluster alpha proteobacterium
ACATATAAAAAACCAAATAATTTAAATTTACCCATAATGTATTTATTTAATAATATTAACAACTAAATTTCTCAATAAAAGTAAAGTTTACCAAGTTCCAATGTTTCTCATGGATGACCAAGGTTCCTTAATTTCAAGGTTATCACCTTGCTGAAGTAATTCAATTGAAATATTATCTGGAGATTTTATAAATGCCATTCTTCCTTCTCTCGGAGGTCTATTGATTGTTACGCCAGCATCCATTAATTTCTGACATGTTTCATAAATATTTTTAACAGAAAGAGCAAGATGTCCAAAATTTCTTCCGCTTCCATACTCTTCTGGATCCCAATTATAGGTTAATTCTATTTCAGGTGATCTGGTTTTTATTGCATTATCTTCGTCTTCTGGTGCAGCAAGAAAGATAAGTGTAAATTTTCCTTCTGGAACTTCTTTTCTTCTAATCTCAACAAGACCAAGTTTGTTGCAATAAAAATCTAAAGATTCTTCAATATTTGTAACTCGAATCATGGTGTGTAAAAATTTCATATTAAATCCAAACTTTATAAAAAAAATATAATATATGCATAACATTAATAATTCAACTATACTAACATTGTAAAAAATTTAACATAGGTTTTTTTATGAATTTAGAAGCATATGAAGTAGGATTTAATATTCCTGCTAAAGTGGGAATGGATGTTAATGAAATTCAAACCCCTTCATTGATTATTGATTATAAGTTATTTGAGAAAAATATAATCAAAATGAAAGAATTTGTTCTCAATAATAATGTAAAATTGAGACCCCATGCAAAAATGCACAAATCAATAGATGTAGCTAAATATCAAATTGATAACGGTGGTGCACATGGAATATGTTGCCAAAAAGTTAGTGAGGCAGAAATATTTGCTAGAGCTGGAATAAAAGATATTTTAATTACCAATCAAATAACTGATGCATTTAAATTAGAAAGATTAGCGAAAATAACTTCTAAAGAAATGAAGTTAGGTTGTTGTGTAGATAATAAAGAAAATATTATAAATATTCAAAAAGCAGCAGAAAGAAATAATTCAAAAATTGATATTTATATTGAATATGATTGTGGTGCTAAAAGATGTGGCATAAAGTCATTTGACGAAATAGAAGAATTGATTAAAACAATTAAAATTATGGCTAACTTAAATTTTATTGGTTTTCAAGCTTATAATGGTTCCATTCAGCATATTGAAGATTATAAAATAAGAAAAAAAGAAGTTAAAAATACTTGCAATAAAATTAGAGAATTAAAATCTAATTTCATGAAATATTCACCATTGATTACTGGTGTAGGTACTGGTTGTTTTGATTTAGAAGTAAATGAAGAGGTTTACGATGAAATACAAGTGGGTTCATATGCTTTTATGGATGCTCATTATTCATCTTTAAAACATGATAGAAAATTAAATAACTCTAATAATTTTGAAAATTCCTTATTCATTCATACTGGGGTAATGTCAAAAGCATTACAAAATCATGCTGTTGTAGATGCGGGGTTAAAATCAATAGCTGTTGATAGTGGCTTGCCAAAAACAATAAATTCTGAATTGGAATACATAAAATGCTCTGATGAGCACGGAATAATAAGGGATCCTTACAATATACTTAAAATTAATGATAAAATTCTTTTAATTCCTGGACATTGTGATCCAACTTGTAATTTACATGATTGGTACGTGGTTGTTAAAGATTCAAAAGTGATTGATTTATGGCCAGTTTCTGCAAGAGGGTTTAGTTTTTAATTTATGAATTAAATAATAAATTGTTATAGGGCAATTCCAAAATGGATAATTAGAAAGTACTCCAAAATTTAATAGAAGCAAAAACAAAAAATCCTTATACAGAAAATAAAACTATTGATCAACTTCGAAAAGAAAAAGAAACTGCTGGATCTCTAATTCCACTTCCAAAAAATATAAAATACAAAAGTGTAGTTGCTGGAAATGTTAATGCAGAATGGATCACATGCGGAGAGGTTAATGAAAATAGAATTTTCATGTTCATGCATGGCGGTGGGATTATTTGGATCTGTAGCCGCCACAAGAGCAACAGTTGCAAGAGTTTCTGCAGAAGCAAAAGTCAAATGTTTATCAATCAACTACAGATTAGCTCCAGAGCATCCTTTTCCAGCAGCTATTAATGATACATATGCTGCTTATGAATGGCTTATTAATGAAGGAATAAGCCCTAAACACATAATTGTTAGCGGACAATCTGCCGGTGGTGGACTCTGTTTAGTGTTATTATTGAAAATTAAAGAAAACAATATTTCTCAACCATTAGGAGCTGTGGCTTTAAGCCTTGGACTGATCTTTCTCAAACTGGAAAAACAATGGTAACAAATGAAAACATTGTTCCTATAATTAGTAAACAATATCTTGATAGATTTGCAAAGATATACTTTCCTGACTCTTATAATATGTCTTATTTAGCATCTCCCATTATTGGTGAATTATCAGGATTGCCAGATATGTTAATTCAAGTTGGTTCTGCTGAGACGATGTTAGATGACAGTAAGCGTTTTTATGAGAAAGCAAAAAAATCAAATGTAAATGCAAAATTAGAAATTTGGGAAGATATGTTTCATGGATGGCATAGTAATGCACACATATTAAAAGATGCAGAGGATGCAATAATTAGTATAGGCAAATTTTACAGAAATTTATTAAATCAATAGAATAGAAGACTGTTAATCATATCCTTCAAATATATGTTGAGTAGGGGTTAATGTATCCTTTTCTTAATAAATATTGATCAAAAGTCAGGGGCTGAACTACGTTTTGACCGAAGTCCATAAAATAATGATCAAGTTTGATGATTTAATGTAGCAGTTTAAGTTTATTTTTGTTTGTAACTTTATAATTTATATTTAATCTTATAAATTAATTAAATTTTGTTGCAAATAAGTGAGTTACCAAATGTATTATGATACTAATAAAAATGACCATGGTTTACCCTACAATCCTTTCAAAGCCCTTACAGTACCTCGCCCGATTGGATGGATTAGTACAGTTAATGAAAAAGGAATAGGAAATCTTGCACCTTATAGTTATTTCAATGGACTTTCTTATGATCCTCCATTTGTAATGTTTTCAGCTGGAAATCGTGCAGATGGAAGTAAAAAAGATAGTGTTTTAAATGCTGAAGATACTGGTGAATTTGTTGTTAATATGAGTACATGGGACACACGTCATCAAATGAATGATACTAGCTGGATAATGGAAACTAATACAGATGAATTAGAAAAAACTGGATTAACAGCTATAGATTCAATAAACGTTAAACCTAAAAGAGTTGCTGAATCTCCTGTCCATTTTGAATGCAAGTATCATCAAACTGTTCAACTTCCTGGAAAAGGAGGGTTACACAATGTTGTATTTGGACAAGTTATTGGCATTCATATTAAAGATGAATTCATAACTGACGAAGGTATAGTAGATATCCTTAAAATGAAGGTTATAGCACGATTAGGTTATAATGATTACACTTTAGTAGAAAAAACTTTTTCAATTGTAGACTTCA
>CACAAB010000068.1 GCA_902530325.1 uncultured SAR116 cluster alpha proteobacterium
CTAGCTAATGATAAATTTAAAGGTTATTTTTATGAAGGTGAGTGGTTAAATAATAAAAGGCATGGCGTTGGAACAGTTATATGGCCAAATGGCAGCAAATATGTTGGTAAGCAAAAAAATGGACAGCTTCATGGTTTTGGGACTTACTTTTCTTTAGCCGACAATAAGTTTAAAGGAGATAAGTATACTGGAGAATATAAGAATGGAAAAAAACACGGTAAAGGTACTTATTTTCATGCTAATGGCAATAAATTCATTGGTGAGTATAAAAATGGTTCACCTAACGGTTTTGGAACATATTACTATCTAGCTGATGATAAATTTAAAGGTTTTGTGCACTCAGGCCAATATCTAAATGGTAAAAGACACGGTTATGGTGTTTTTAATTATCCAGATGGAGCTAGATATGAGGGTGATTACAGAAACAATAAAAGAGAAGGTAAAGGCACTTATTTCCATGCAAATGGTAATAAACATATTGGAAATTATAGAAATGGTAAATATAATGGCTTTGGAATATTTACTTTTAAGAATGGAAAAAAATATATAGGTCAATTTAAAGATGACAAATATAATGGAGAAGGAATTCTTTACAAAGTTAATGGGCTAGTACAAGAAGGTTTATGGAAAGATAATGTACTTCAATATTCAAAAAAAATTAAACTTCCAGAAAACAAAATAGCAAACTTACTAAATAAAAAATCTAATCGTACAACAACAAAATCCTTGCCACGATGTTCTAACCAAAATTATAAGCATTTATGCACTGGCTCTCACAAGTTCTCTAATGGTGCAATTTATAATGGTGAATTTAAAAACAATAAATTTGATGGTTATGGTTCATTAATTTGGAAAGATGGAGCCAAATATGTTGGTCAATTTAAATCAGACTTTGCAAACGGCAAAGGGACTATGTTTTGGGCTAATGGTAACAAATATGTTGGTCAACATAAAAATGGTAAGGCTAATGGAAAAGGGATATTCACTTACGCAAATGGAGATGAATATGTAGGTGAGCATAAAAATGACAAAGCATATGGCTATGGAACCATGAAATGGAAAAATGGGGATAAATATTTTGGCGAACATGCAAATGGTAAAGCAAATGGCAAAGGTACATTTATTTATTCAAATGGAAGTAAATATGTAGGAAACCACAAAAACGATGTTGCTTATGGACAAGGAACGATGGTTTGGTCTAATGGTGACAAATATGTTGGTGAGCATAAAAATGACAAAGGTAATGGAAAAGGTATTTATCTATGGGCTAATGGTGATAAATACGTTGGACAAATAAAAGACGACAAACCTCACGGTGAGGGAGCATTAACTTTTGCTAATGGCTCTATTCTCAAAGGTGTTTTTAAAAATGGAGAATACGTAAAAGGTCAAAAAAAATCTAAATCTGCGACTGCTGCAAATTCAGAAGAATTTAATAAAATTAAACTTGAAGCAGAAGAATTAAAAAGGAAACTAGCAACTTTAGAAGCTAAAAAGAAAAATGAACAAATTAAAATTAATAATGATAAAGAAAAGCCTGTAATAAAATCTTCTCATAAAGTTATTGGAGCAAACGCTAAAATAGTTGGAACTGTAACAGATAATACAGAGGTCGTTGAGATTTTAATAGATGGAGAACAAATACCTATTTCAAAGAAAGGGACATTTCAGACAGAATTATATATTCCTCGTGATGGTCTTTCTTTTGAGATAGTTGCTTTTGATAAAAAAGGTAATCAGGCATCAAAAAATATAATCATTGAACGTGATGATATTGAACAAGCAATAGGTCCAAGTTTTGATAAGCTTAACCCTTTAGAAAAAAAAGTATCTAATAATCCTGATGCAATTGCTCTTATAATAGGTGTAGCTGATTACGAAAAAATTGATGCCAACGCTATCTATGCAGATAAAGACGCACAACAGTTTTATGATTATGCAACAATGAAGTTAGGTATTCCTAATTCTAATGTAAAAGAGTTGATTAATCAAAAAGCTGACAGAGTTGAAATAGGTTTAGCTATCAAAGACTGGATAAACCGTACAACTAAGCAAGGTAAAACAGATATATATTTATTCTTTGCAGGTCATGGTTTAGCATCTGATGATGGTAAAGATATGTTTCTTCTTCCATATGATGGTTCACCTAGATTATTAACATCTGCAATAAAGCGAAAAGATTTGTTTGATAATCTCAAACAAGCTAATCCACGGAGTGTTACAATCTTTTTAGACACGTGTTATTCTGGAGCTACACGTGGAACAGACATGCTTATTTCTTCAAGACCAATTACCATACGTGCAATTGAACAATCAATACCTAATAATTTCACAGTCTTTAGTGCAGCTGCAGGTGACCAAACTAGCAAACCACTAGAAGAAGCCAAACATGGTATGTTCTCATACTTCCTTATGAAGGGCATGGAAGGTGATGCAGATACTAACAATGACAATAAGATTACAGCACGTGAACTACACGCATACGTAGAACAGAATGTTGTACAACAATCTAGTGGCTCACAAACCCCTGAACTACAAGGTGATAAAGACAGAGTGCTCGTAAGATTTAACTAGTACTATCCTTACTGCTAAATTACATTTTTTGTTAATTAAATTATTTAAAATAAATTATAAGTAATTATGATTTACTTATTTATTATATTAAAATAAAATGTCAGATTGAATTTTACTAAACGAAATACTTATAAAGGAGGCAATTTATGAAGAATACTTTAATTAAGTTAACACCTGTATTTATAATATTTTTAATATTTTCAAAGAATGTTATTGCTCAAGACGGTGCTACAAACCAATACAAACAAATGGGCGGTATAACAGGTTTAACAGAACTTTGTTATAAAACTAAAAATTTAGAGCTAACATTAATAAAGCAAATTGGTCAGCTGTTTTATACTCAACCTGAAATGGGTGAAATGATGTTTGGTCTTCTATATGCTTTTTATGATGCTAAAGCAGTAGCAATGGAAAAAAAAGTTATATGGAATGGCACAACACAATCTTACAACAAAAAACAATTTGATTGTAACAATGTAGCGGATAAAAAACTAATTAAACAATTTGAACTTCAATTAATGAATGGTTTAAAATCTCAAGGATAATAATTCAACCAGCATTTATCATTCTTTTAAGTCTGGCTTTATATCTACTTAAATATTGGTTAATTAAACCTATGTTATTTTTAATTATGTCTGACTTTTCAAGAACCTTTAATCCTATAATTCTATAACAGCGAATAACTTCTTCATAAACTTCCGAAGTCCACTCGGGTTGCATGTAAATTTTGTCAATATTTGAAGCTATAATGCTTTCTGCTATTATAATATCCTCATTAGAACGAGCCTGTGATAAGCCTTCGCCATAAAATGCTTTAATTGCAAGTTCGAACGCATTATCAAAATTTATTTCATTTTGAAGATCTCTTAATTCAGCAGCTCCATCCCCCATAACCACACCAGCACAAGCAGATATATTA
>CACAAB010000069.1 GCA_902530325.1 uncultured SAR116 cluster alpha proteobacterium
TTTTTCAAGTTGAAGTTTTTTAATTTCACCTATCGCTTTAGCAGGGTTCAAACCTTTAGGACAAGTTTTAGTACAATTCATAATTGTATGACAGCGATAGAGTTTGAAAGAGTCTTCGAGTTCTTCAAGTCTCTGTTCAGTATTTTCATCTCTACTATCAGCAATCCATCTATATGCCTGTAACAAAACAGCAGGACCTAAATATTTGTCTCCATTCCACCAATAAGAAGGACAAGAAGTTGAACACGAAAAACAAAGAACACATTCCCATAATCCATCTATCTTTTGACGTTCTTTTGGTGATTGTTTTCTAGATTTTCCCTTTTCTGGATCAGATTTACTTTGCAACCATGGCTTAACAGAAGTTAATTGTTCATAAGCTTTGGAAAGGTCTGGCACTAAATCCTTTATTACTTCCATATGTGGTAAAGGATATATATTAATGTCGCCTTTAACATCATCAATTGACTTTAAACAGGCAAGTGTGTTGGTACCGTCTATATTCATAGAACAAGATCCACATATCCCTTCCCTACAAGACCTTCTAAAAGTTAAACTTGAATCTATTTCTTGTTTGATTTTTATTAACGCGTCTAAAACCATAGGACCACATTGATCTAAATCAATAGTATAGCTATCTATTCTTGGGTTTTCATCATCATCTGGTGACCATCTATATACATTAATTTTTTTTGTATTTTCAGCTTCGCTATTTATTGGGTAGTCAATACCTTTAACAATTTTGGAATGCTTTGGTAGGGCAAATTCAGCCACAAAATTCTCCTTAAAATTAGTAAACTCTTGCGGCTGGAGGTATTGAAGCCACTTCGTTTGTTAATGTGTTTAAATGGACGTCTCTATAATCTAACTTAGTTTTGTTTTTCTCATTTAGCCACATAATTGTATGTTTCATCCAATTCTTATCGTCTCTATCAGGGTAGTCTTCGTGAGAGTGTGCACCACGAGATTCTTTTCTTTGGTCTGCTGACTTCATAGTAACAATTGCCTGTTGCATTAAATTTTCTAACTCAAGAGCTTCAACTAAGTCTGTGTTAAAAATCATTGATCTGTCTTTAATACCGATATTGTCCATTCCTTTTGAAATAGTTTCAACTTTTTTAACACCTTGATTCATTGAAGTATTCGATCTAAAAACTGCCGCATGTTTTTGCATAGCATTTTGCATTGAGTTTCTAACTTCCCCAACTGAAATATCTCCATTTGAGTATCTTACTTTATCAAGTCTCGCTAAGATTTTGTCTGTTACTCTTTTAGGTAAAGGGGAGTGAGCACTACCTTTTTCAACTGTTTTTAGAGCTTTTTGTGCTGCAGCACGTCCAAAAACAACAATATCTAACAATGAGTTAGTACCTAATCTATTTGCTCCATGAACAGACACACATGCAGCTTCTCCAATAGCCATTAATCCTGAAACAACTGAATCTTGATCATTGCCTTTTCTTGTCACAACTTCACCATGATAATTAGTTGGAATCCCTCCCATATTATAATGGACTGTGGGTAAAACTGGAATTGGTTCTTTTGTAACATCAACGCCACAGAAAATTTTGGCTGTTTCACTTATACCTGGCAACCTCATCTGCAAAGTAGCCGGATCTATATGCTCTAAATGCATAAAAATATGATCTTTATTTGGGCCAACTCCTCTACCTTCGTTAATTTCAATAGTCATAGATCTTGATACTACATCTCTACTAGCAAGATCTTTAGCAGTAGGAGCATATCTTTCCATAAACCTTTCACCTTCAGAATTTGTAAGATATCCACCTTCACCTCTTGATCCTTCTGTTATGAGAACACCTGCGCCATAAACACCTGTTGGATGGAATTGAACAAACTCCATATCTTGAAGAGGCAAACCTGCTCGTAAAACCATTGCATTTCCGTCACCAGTACAAGTATGAGCAGAAGTACAAGAAAAATATACTCTTCCATAGCCACCAGTAGCAAGAACTGTTTGATGTCCTCTAAATCTGTGAATCTTACCATCATCCATGCATAAGGCTAGTACTCCAACACATTTACCATTATCATCCATAAGTAGATCAAGTGCTATATATTCTACAAAGAACTCAGCTTGATATTTTAAACACTGTTGGTAAAGAGTATGAAGTATCGCATGCCCAGTCCTATCAGCAGCTGCACAAGCTCTGCGCGCCATTTTCTTTCCATAATCTAATGTATGACCGCCAAATGGTCTTTGATAAACTTCTCCATCTTCAGTTCTAGAGAAGGGAACTCCAAAATTCTCTAACTCGGTCACAGACGGGATAGCTTCTTTACACATATATTCAATAGCATCTTGGTCACCAAGCCAGTCAGATCCCTTTATTGTATCATACATATGAAACTGCCAACTATCATTTTCACCCATATTATTAAGCGCAGCTCCAATACCACCTTGAGCTGCAACAGTGTGACTTCTTGTTGGAAAAACTTTTGTAATACAGGCAGTTTTCAACCCACCAGATACCATTCCCAAAGTTGCTCTTAAACCAGCGCCCCCAGCGCCAACAACTACAACATCATGTTCATGATCTACAATTTCATATTCGGACATAAAATAACTTTCTAATTATAAATAAATTTTTAAAACGCAAAGAATAGATAAAACACCTAAAAGAATGGATAATAGTTTTATAAGTATTAAGGACATAATTTTCAACCCCTCATTATGAACATAATCTTCAATAACAACTTGTAATCCTAATGCAGCATGAAAGTATAAAGTCCCAAATAAAAGAACCAATCCTGTTGCATTTATCGGGCTCTGCAACCAAGTTACAGATTGCTCATAGCTATTGAGTAAGCTAAAAACAAGTGAGGAAACAAACCAAATTACTAGAGGTATCATTGCAATTGCTGAAATTCTTTGTAATTTCCAATGAACTACACCGTGGGATTTAGATTCCATTTTCATCACTTTCCTTAAATATTAAAATTCTCAATACTACTTTAAACTACTCTGAAAAAGACTATAAACCATGTTATAGAAGTCAAGAATATAGAAGAAAATATTACAGCCAAGCCTGAAATATAAGCATGTTTTAAATCATATCCATAACCAGCATCCCAAAAAAGATGACGAATGCCATTACTGAGATGATAAAACAAAGCAAATGTAAAGCCAAAAATTGTTAATTTTCCAAACCAGTTATTAATTAGATTTGAAAATATTGAATAAGTGTTTTCACCCAAAGTAAGTGCAACAATCCATAGGACTAAAATTATACTTCCTATTGATAATACTATACCTGTTCCCCT
>CACAAB010000070.1 GCA_902530325.1 uncultured SAR116 cluster alpha proteobacterium
ATTCTCTATAATATTAATATTTTCGTTATCAAGATTAGATAAAAAAGGAATAGAATTATCACAAATTCTATTTGATAAAATTTTTTTAGATTTAGATTTAAGCTTGCGAGAGTTAGGTGCAGGTGATGTAGGTGTACATATAAAAATAAAGAATATGATAAGTTCTTATATGGGACGTCAAAAGGTTTATTGTGATTGTTTTGAAAATAAAAATTTTATAAAACTTGAAGTTCATATCATTAAGAATATTTATAGAAACGTTAAAAAATATGATAACAATCCTAATTTGCTTACTAAATATTGTGAGAAATGTATCAATAGGTTTGATAAAAAACATCTTAAGTATTTCATGTCAAATGATTTTAGTTTTCCTGAAGTAGATTATCTTTTAATTTGATTAATATTTCTATAATTTATTAATTTGCATTAATCATACGTTATTGTTAATAGTTTATATTTTTATTTTATGTGTTCTTTTAATTTTTTCTGGAGTTATTTTGACAAAACCAATACATTTATCATTAGACGCTATGGGTGGTGATTATGCTCCTGAAATAGTTGTTGAAGGAGCAGCACAATCAAAAATTAGGCATCCTAACTTAAAATTTTCATTTTTTGGGAATAAAGAAAAAATTTTTCCAATGATACAATCCCTTGAGATTCTTAGAAATTCTGATGTCATTCATACTAATGAGACTATTGACGCAAATGAAAAGCCAAGTGTGGCTTTAAGAAAAGGTAAGAATTCTTCTATGGGAATGGCTATACAATTAGTTAAAGCTGGTAAAGCTGACGCATTAGTGTCAGCAGGTAATACTGGTGCTTTAATGGCTATGACAAAGTTAATATTGAGACCGATGGATGGCATCACAAGACCTGCAATAGCAGCTTATTTTCCTACTATTACAGGAGAAAGTTGCATGTTAGATCTTGGCGCTAATATAGAATGTGATGTTAAAAACTTAGTTCAATTTGCTTTTATGGGTCAAGCTTTCGCTAATATTGTAATGGGAATAAAAGATCCAACAATTTCACTTTTAAATATTGGAGAAGAAGAACAAAAAGGTTTAGATTATATCAAAGAAGCTTCAAAAATATTAATAAGTTTAAAGACACAGATAAATTACAAAGGCTTTATAGAAGGAGATAAAATTGCTCAAGGTCTTTCAGATGTCATAATTGCAGATGGCTTTAGTGGGAATGTTTCTTTAAAAACTGCAGAAGGAACAGCTTTACTGGTAACTTCTTATTTAAAAAAAGCACTTTCAAGTTCTGTAAGCTCTAAAATTGGTTATTTCTTTGCAAGAAAAGCAATAAATGACTTTAGGTTACAAATGGATCCTAGAAAATATAATGGAGCTGTATTTTTAGGGCTTAATGGTATAGCAGTAAAAAGTCATGGTGGTACAGATGCTTTTGGTTTTGCCAATGCAATTGGAGTTGCTGTAGATATGGTGAGATATAATTTTATTTCTGATTTAAAATATAAAATAAGTAAAATAGAACATAGGCTATAAAGACCTATATAATTGGGAGACTTAGAAATTTCTTTAAAAATACTATTAACTGGTGTCGGATCTTATTTGCCTAATAATAAATATTCAAATGACGATCTTACAAAATTAGTTGAAACATCAGACGAATGGATTTCAAAGAGATCTGGTATAAAAAAACGTCATTTTGTTTCAGCAAATGAAACCACTTCCGACATGGCATTTATAGCAGCTAAAAAAGCAATAAAAAATGCAAATATTTCTAAACATGAAATTGACTTGATAATCGTTGCTACAACTACCCCCGATAATACATTTCCATCCACAGCTACTTTAGTACAAAAAAAGTTATCTATTAACGCTGTTTCTTTTGATGTTCAAGCTGTATGTGCTGGATTTGTTTTTGCATTATCAGTGGCTAAGTCCATGATGTCAGACGGTATTTACAAAAATTGTTTAGTAATTGGTGCGGACTCTATGTCAAAATTATTAGATTGGAAAGATAGATCAACGTCAGTTTTATTTGGTGATGGTGCAGGAGCTATTATGCTTCAAAAAATAGAAAATAATGAAAATTTTTATAATGATTGGGGCATTTTATCAAATGTAATACATTCGGATGGTCAATATTATGATATACTTAAAACAAATGGAGGAGTTTCTAGTGATCAAAAAACTGGTTACATTCAAATGCAAGGAAAAGAAGTTTTTAAGCATGCAGTTGATAAATTATCAACATCCCTTGAAGAAGCTCTAAAAGAATCAAATAAAAAAATTAATGAATTAGATTGGTTGGTTCCGCATCAAGCAAACCAAAGAATAATTTTAGCAGTTGCTGATAGAATGAAAATTGATATTAATAAGGTCATTTCTACAGTTAGCAATCATGGCAATACATCTGCTGCTTCAATTCCTTTAGCTTTAGACGAAGCTGTTTCTTCTAACAAAATATTAAATGGTAATCTTATTGGCATTCACGCAATTGGAGGTGGTTTAAGTTGGGGAGCATCAATAATTAGAATTGGGAAACCATAACTTTTATTAAAAAAAACTTTTAACTTATTTAATTTGTATTAAGATAAAATAATGAAAAAGACTTGGACAAGAAATGATATTATTGAAGCGATAAGTGATAATGTAGGAATATCTCTACAGGATTCTTCTGTTATTATTGAAGAAATATTTGAATTTATTTTAACCGAACTTGAAAAAGGTGATGATGTAAAAATATCTTCTTTTGGAACTTTTTCAGTTAGACATAAAAAAGAAAGAATTGGCAGAAATCCTAAAACTGGAATTGAAGTTCCAATAAAAGAAAGAAACGTAGTAACTTTTAGCTCTTCAAATATTTTAAAATCAAATTTTAAATAGTTGTAATATTTAATATAATGAATGAAGATAACTCATTTTTTACAATATCTAAAACTGCAAAGATTATAGGTGTTCAATCTCATGTTTTAAGATTTTGGGAAAAGAAATTTAATAGTATAAATCCAAAAAAAAGTTCAAGTGGAAGGCGTTACTATTCTTCAAAGGATATAGAGTATTTATTGAAGATTAAGAATCTACTTTATAAGGAAGGGTTTACAATAAAGGGTGCTATGAAATTTATCGAGAAACAACATAAAACGAGTCATGATATAAATTATAACTTGAATTTGAAAATAACCAAAGCTTTAACTCTATTAAAAGATGGTGCAAATATAATTAAAAGAAATTTAAATTAATTTAAGTTTTCCGAATTAACAAAAAAATTTTCTAATACTT
>CACAAB010000071.1 GCA_902530325.1 uncultured SAR116 cluster alpha proteobacterium
ATTTTTAATGATAATCAACAATCTTACAATTTGGCAGCTAATTGTACCTTTTTATCAGATAAATCTAATTATAATTCTTTTTCTTTAATTAAAGGTGGCTTGTTTACACGCTCAGAAACACATGCCTATCTAAAAGGAGAAAATAGTAATCTAAATCTTAATGGAGTGTATTTGTCGTCTAAAAATCAACATCATGACCTAACAACAGCCATCTATCATGACGTACCCAACTGTACTTCAAAACAAATTGTTAGAGGTGTATTGGGTGAAGAATCTACAGGCGTATTTCAAGGTAAAGTTAGGGTAGCGCCAGATGCTCAGAAAACTGATGGACAACAAATGAGTAGGGCTATTCTATTATCAGAAAGTGCAATTGCAAACGCAAAACCTGAACTTGAAATTTATGCTGATGACGTAATTTGTGCACATGGCGCAACCGTTGGAGAGATAGACGACGAACAACTATTTTATCTTAAAAGTAGAGGCATTTCAGAAAAAAAAGCAAAACAAATACTTATAACAGCTTTTCTTAAAGATATTATTAATGAGTCAGTTGAAGAACCTTTAAAAAATTTTGTTTTTGAAGAAGCCGAGCTTGCATTGTCAGAAATTATTAGTAAAGAAATATAATTATATGAAAACGTACGACACAAAATTAATTAAAGATCAATTTCCAGCTCTTCAAAGGAAAGTTTGGGATAAAAAACTAATTTATCTTGACTCCGCTGCATCTATGCAAAAACCTAAAAGAGTATTAGATGCTATAAATAAAAGTTATTCCTTTAATTATTCTAATGTTCACAGAGGTCTACACAAGATGTCGGAAGAGGCAACCGCCAACTACGAAGGTTCAAGAATAAAAGTAGCTAAATTTATAAATTGTTCTGAAAATGAAGTAATTTTTACATCTGGTGCCACTGCAGCATTAAATCTTGTAGCATATAGTTGGGGAATGAAGAATTTATATGCCGGCGACGAAATAATTATTACTATTGCAGAACATCATGCCAATATAGTCCCATGGCAAATTATTGCAGAACAAAAAAATGTTAAAATAAAAGCTGCACATGTTGATCCAAACTCTGAATTTAATCCAGATATAATTAGAGATTTAGTCACTGACAAAACTAAAATTATTGCTTTTCCTCATGTTTCTAATGTTTTAGGTACTACTTTCCCTGTTAGAGAAATCTGTAAAATAGCTAAAGAAAGTGGAGCAATAAGTGTAGTAGATGGTTGTCAGGGTATTATCCATGAAAAAGTTGATGTAATTGATCTAGATTGTGATTTTTACTGTTTTTCAGGACATAAATTATATGGTCCTACTGGTATAGGAATTTTATTTGGAAGGTATAACTTGTTAGATAAGATGCCACCATTCTTAGGTGGTGGCGACATGATAGATATTGTAAAAATCCAAAAATCTACTTATGCTGATCCTCCCTTAAGATTTGAAGCTGGAACACCCCCGATTGTTGAAGCAATTGCGTTGGGAGAAGCAATTGATTGGATTAATGAAATCGGAATTGAAGAAATAGGCCGTCATGAAAAAAATGTTATTGACTATGGAACTTCTTTACTCGACTCAATTGATGGAGTAACTGTATTTGGTAAAGCTCCTAACAAAACAGGTGTTGTATCTTTTACAATGGATTGTGCTCATCCACATGATATAGCTACAATTATTGACAGAGAAGGGGTTGCAGTCAGAGCAGGGCATCATTGTGCACAACCTTTAATGGATGCTTTTAAATTAGTATCAACTACCAGAGCATCGGTGGGAGCCTATTCAACAAAAGAAGATTTTGATCAGTTAGCAAATTCACTTATAAAAGTGAAAAAAATTTTTGGAGTTTAATATGAAAAGTGATGACAAACTTCCATTATCAGCTTTTATGCCTCATCACCCTTCCTCTGATCCTCATGCACCTTTCATCGCAACAGCAGGTAAAAAAAATAATAGATCATCTAGATTAATTGATAAAAGTGAAATAGTCGAGAGCCTTAAAACTATTCATGATCCTGAATTACCAGTAAATATATATGATTTAGGACTTATATATGATATTAGGTTAATTAATAAAAATGATTTAAAAATTAAAATGTCTCTTACAGCTCCAGGTTGTCCAGTAGCTGGAGAAATGCCAGAACAAGTTGCGAATACACTTGCAAAAATACCAAATGTTGGCTTAATTGAGGTAGAGCTTGTTTGGGAACCTGCATGGACTAAGGATAGAATGAGTGAAGATGCAAAATTGGCACTTGATATTTATTAATTCTCATGGAGCCCTAAATGAATAATGAAAGAAAACCTTTATTAACTTTAACAGATGCAGCAGCTAATAGAGTTAAAGACTTAATGTGTAAAGCTGACTCAGAAGTTATTGGTCTTAGAATTGGGATTAAGACAGCTGGTTGTTCTGGGATGAAATATAATGTGGAATACGCAAAGGAAATTAAACCATTTGAAGAGAAAATTATATCAAAAGATATTACTATTTGTATTGATCCTGCTGCAATAATGTTCTTAATTGGATCTGAGATGGACTATAAAGAACAAAAATTTAGCTCAGGCTTTGAGTTTAACAATCCGAATGAAATTGCACGCTGTGGATGTGGTGAAAGTTTTACTGTAGAATAAAAATTCTAAATATTTTAGGAATAAACAATGAAAAATGCAGAAGCATTTTCTTCAAATGATAAAATTTTAACACCACTCAGAACACTAAAAGAATTGTTAAGATTTGTTATTCCAAAAGGCAATAAAGAAATGCCAATTAGAATAACCTTAGCTTTAATATTTTTGATTTTGGCAACACTCGTCAGTGTATATACACCATTCTTATATGGTAAAGCTGTTGACTTAGTTTCTGATAAAAACTCTATAAACTTAAGTTTGCTTTGGTTTGTAATAGGATCATATGCTTTAGCTAGGTTGGGGCAAGTTTTTTTTGACGAAGCTAAAGAGTTTGTTTTTGCAAGAGTTGCACAAAGAGCTGTGAGAGGGGCAGCTTTAAAATCTTTTAAACACATGCATAATTTATCTCTAACTTTCCACTTAAATAGACAAACTGGTGGATTAACCAGAGCTATTGATAGAGGCGCAAAAGGTATTGAATTTTTATTAAGATTTACAGTTTTCGAAATAGTTCCAGTTTTAGTTGAGTTAATTACAGTCGG
>CACAAB010000072.1 GCA_902530325.1 uncultured SAR116 cluster alpha proteobacterium
AATACTTCGCTAGCAATTATCTGGTTATTAACAAGAATTATTTACGTTCCAGTATATATTATTGGCATAAATTATTTAAGAACGGGCATTTGGGCAATTGCTCTATTATGTCTCATTATAATGAGTGTTAACTTTTTATAAGAATTTAAGAATTTGAATCAACTATAACCTCCCCGCTATAAACAACTTCTTTGGGGGATAAAGAGTTTGGTATGGAATTGTGTTTTGATAAATAAGATCTAATTTCCTTCAAATGTTTTTCATCGTCATATTTCCAGATACTTGTCACTTGGTTTTTAAGTGAGGTATTTTGTATCATTGTAAAATTTACTTTAAGTTTATCTTTAAGCGCATCTTCATAAATCTTTTGAGAAATAGCAATAAACATTTCTGCATGTTGTTCGTTTTGGAATGTTCTAACTGTTATTCTCATTATCGACATAAAAATATTCTATAAACTGATTACAAGAAATTCAAATATTTTATATGATACTACTGAAGTTTAAAATTTTTTTATGTAATAAAAGTATTGAGGTATAAATGGCCAAAGCAATAGTCTTAAGAGAACACGGCAATTCTAATGTTTTAAAATTAGAAGACATTGAAATCAAAAAACCAAAAGAAAATGAACTCCTCATAAAACAAACTGCAATAGGAGTGCATTTTCATGATATTTATGTAAGATCTGGGCTTTATAAAACGCTTGAGCTACCTGGAATACCAGGTCTTGAAGCGGTTGGGATAATAGAAGAAACAGGAGCAAGTATAGAAGACTTTAAAAAAGGAGATAAAATAGCATACATTACAAAAAATTATGGAGCGTATTCAAGCCACAGAATCTTGGATAAAAATCTAGCTGTTAAAGTTCCTAATTTTATTTCAGATGAAATGATTGCAACAAATTTCTCAAGAGCAATTACAGTACAAATGTTAATTGAAGAGGTTACCAAATTAAATGCTTCTGATACAATTTTAATTACTGCGGCCACAGGCGGTGTTGGAAGAATGTTTTCTCAATGGGCTAAATCAAAAGGAGCTGTTGTTATTGGTACTGTTGGAAGTAAAAAGAAAATTATTACAGCAAAATCTTACGGATGTGATCATACACTTACTTATCATCAAGAAGATTTTGTAGAAACAGTAATGGAAATAACAAATGGTAAAGGTGTAGATAAAATTTTTGATTCAGTTGGCAAAGATACATTTGAAAATTCTTTAAATATTATTAAAGTCTGTGGACATTTAATAAATTTTGGACAATCATCAGGACCTCTTGACCCAATTTCAATGTCTATTTTAGCTGGGAAATCCCTTACAGTTTCAAGACCAATATTGTTTGATTATATTTCTGATTTAGTCTTATACCAAAAAATGGCTGATTCAGTTTTCCAAGCATTCAAAAATAATAAAATAATATTACCAGAATTTCAGCCTTTCAAACTTAAAGATGCTAACTTAGCTCATAATATGTTAGAATCTAGAAGAGGTGGTGGAAGTGTGTATTTGGAGCCTTAATAAGGTCTTTGTAAAAATAGAAAATTAAAAATTATGAAATCAGATACTTGGAAAAATCCTGAAGCAATTGTTAGCTGTGAGTGGTTAAGTCAAAATCTTAACAACAATAGTATAAGAATATATGACTGTACAACTTATCTGCATTATAGAGATAATGATCCTACTTTACCCTACATTGTAGAAAGTGGAAGAGAAAATTATGAACTTTGTAACATTCAAAATTCTAGTTTCTTAGATCTTCATTATGATCTTTCAGATCAAACTAGTCCGTTTAGGTTTACATTACCTAAGCTTGAAATACTAGCAGACAGTTTTAAAAAAAAGGGAATAGGAAGCGATTATCACGTAATTCTTTATTCAAGAAATGGGGCACAATGGTCGGCACGTATCTGGTGGATGTTAAGAGCCGTTGGATTTGATAGAGCAAGCATATTAGATGGTGGATTTAATCAGTGGCAAAAAATGAACTTACCTACTTCGAAAAGTAATTTAACTTTTTCACAATCAGATTTTAATTTTTCACCAAGAAAAAATATTTTTGTGAATAAAGATGTAGTGTTAGAAGCAATAAATAATCCAAAGTTTAAAATTTTAAATTCATTAACCGCCGATATACATAATGGTGAAAATCCAAGGTATGGTAGGCCTGGCAGAATACCAACAAGTATCAATGTACCTTATCATGAATTACTTGATAGTGAAACAGGGGAATTTAAAAAGTTTGATGAACTTTCAAAAATTTTTCAATTGAGAGGCATTACTAAAGATAGCTGTATTTTAAATTACTGCGGTGGTGGTATTGCCGCATCTTTAGAGGCATTTGTTCTATATCAATTAGGTTTTGAAAATATAACAATTTATGATAATTCACTTCATGAATGGGCAGCTATTGATCAGACCTTACCAATGGAGAATAATTGATTTATAAACTCTTATTCCTAAAAAAAATTTTGAAATTAAGTCACAAATAAAACTTATGTTAAAATGTTCTTTTATTGAAGGCCCAATATTACATAGATTAAAATACGGCAAAGGTAGAGGCCAAAACCTTGCTAAAGCTGTTGGTATGAAATCTAATAAAAATAGAAATATAATAGATGCAACAGCTGGACTAGGATACGACTCATTTATTCTTGCCTCTCTTGGAGCCAAAGTCACGTTAATTGAACGATCAGAAAAAATGTATAAAATACTTCAAAATGGTATTAATGAAGGAGTATCATTTGGCGGTGAAATTGAGAAAATTATAAATAGAATGGAATTATTATTTGGGGATTCTAAAGATATTTTACCAAAACTTAAACCTGAAGTTATTATGATTGATACAATGTATAAAGACAGAAAGAAAACAGCTCTTGTTAAAAATAATATGAGACTAGTTAGAGAGATTGTAGGGCCTGATTCTGATTATGTTGAACTTTTAAAAATTGCTTTAAATTGTGCAAAAAACAGGGTAGTTCTCAAACAACCTAGATATGCTGGTCC
>CACAAB010000073.1 GCA_902530325.1 uncultured SAR116 cluster alpha proteobacterium
CTATTATAGCCCAATCATTGCCACCATCTCTTCTTCTTTTACTCTCCCATCCATCCATCCACTTTCCGTGCTCATCATACTTATCTTCAATGAAGACTGGCTCTTTGTCATCTAGCATACGGGAAGCCTCACCGAAAAAATCATCAGAAACTTCAATTATTTTTGTACCAATTTTTGGAGAAGCTAGATTAGTTAAATTTTGATTTATATTGTTAGTGCTCATTTTTTTCCTATTTATTTAAAGCATACAAAAATCTCTAGAAATATATTTTCCTAAATTTTTGTTAACTATGAATTCATTCTGATCGTAAATTTTATTCCCTCTTAACCAAGTTTGTATTGGCCATCCAATAATATCTAAACCTTCATAAGGCGTATAATCAGAGCCATGGCTTAGATTAATTTGTTGAATTTTATTTTTTTTATTAGGATCCCAAATTGTTATATCAGCATCAGATCCAACTTTAATTGATCCTTTTTGAGGATAAAGTCCATACATTTTGGCAGGATTAGTAGAAGTTAGCTCAACAAACCTTTCCAAGCTGATTCTATTTTTGCTTACTCCTTCAGAAAACAAAATTGGCAATCTTGTTTCCACTCCTGGTATACCATTTGGGACCCATTTAAATGATGTTCTTGCTCCAGGCCTATCTTTACCCTTACTATCTTTAAAACGGAATGGGCAATGATCTGATGAAAAGATATCAAAAGTTCCATCGATTAATCCATCCCAAATAGCCTGTTGACTTTCCAAATCTCTTGGCGGAGGTGAGCATACGTATTTTGCTCCCTCAAAATCCATATTTAATCCCTTCATATCATCTTCAGTTAAACAAATATACTGAGGGCAAGTTTCAGAAAAAATTTTAATTCCTTTATCTTTTGCCCATTTAATTTGAGATAGTGCCTCCTCTCCCGAAACATGAACAATTACAATTGGAATATCAACTATTTGGGCATGACTTATGGCTCTGTGCGTTGCTTCTCTTTCCACGATCTGAGGCCTAGACAAACCATGATAATAAGGGGCTAATTTTCCTTCATCTTCTAATTTTTTTGTTAAAAATCTAATAGCATCATATCCTTCAGCATGGACCATAACTAACGTTTTCTCATTTTTAGCTACTTCGAAAACTTTCAAGAGTTCTTCATCATTTAAAACTAGATCGTCATATGTCATAAATACTTTGAAAGAGGTATAACCATCTCTAGCTAGTGCAGGAAGTTCTTGTCCTAAAACTTGTGGTGAAGGGTCACTTATAATTAAGTGAAATGAAGTATCTACAAACAAATTGCCATTAGCCTTTTTATGATAACTTTCTAAACATTCTCTGAGGGATTGTCCTTTTTCTTGCATGGCAAAGGGTAAAACTGTGGTATTACCTCCAGCTGCGGCAGATTTTGTCGCACTTTGAAAGTTATCAGCCATCTCGACGTCTGGTCCTGATGGTTGATCTATGTGGACATGGGCATCTATACCGCCTGGCAAAACCAATAGATTAGAAACATCCTCTACAATTTTTGCTTCAGCGTTGATCTTACCTATTTCACGAATTTTTCCATCAGTAACAGCAATGTCACACTCTTCTACACCATTTTCAGTTACTGTTTTTCCGTTTTTAAATATTATGTCAAAGTTTTTCATGAACTATTCTCCGATGACTATTTATTTTTAAGATTATTAACACTCACATAAAGTTGATCAATCAGACTTCTTTCATTGTCTTCAAGAAAAGAAATATTACCAGGTGGCATCGCATACGATAACACAGACTGTTTGTATATATTATCAATGTTATTAATTATATCAGTAGACGTTTCTAAATTGACTAATTTTGGAGCATTTTTCATATTTTCCCATAAAGGCTCTTTCGCGTGACACATAGAACATTTAGTTACAATTATCTCTTGAGCACTTAGCAGAGTTTTTTCTGGGATTAGTTCGATCAAATTAGCCGTGTTTTTAATGTTATTGAGTTTTGGTTTACCCAAGTCTGAAATATAAAAAATTATTGATCCTAGAATAATTATTGGAATACATACCCAGTAAGGAGGTTTGGCTCCAGTGTGTTTAATATTAAAAAAATGTCTAATGAGTGCTCCAATTATTAGAATAATTGAAATGATTATCCAAGAATATTTTGTAGCATAAATTAAAGGATAATGATTTGAAATCATTATAAAAATCACAGGTAATGTTAAGTAATTGTTATGAAGAGATCGTTGTTTTGCAATAGCACCATGAATTGGGTTAGGCGTCTCTTTTGCTAGCAAACTAGCTACAACTTTTTTCTGACCAGGAATTATGATCATAAGAACATTAGCAACCATAATAGTACCTAAAACTGTACCTAGCTGCATAAAAGCGCCTCTATAACTAAATATTTCAGAATAAGCCCACGACATAGCAGTAATTAAAATAAATATAGAAATGATTAATATATAGACATTTGTTTTTAATGATAATCTGCACACGAGATCATAAATGACCCAACCAAAGACAATGCCTAGTAATGAAATTATTACAGCTTCATATTTTTCTAAGTCATATTTGACAATGTCAATCATGTATAATTCAGCGCCTGCATAATATATAAGAGCTAACAAAGCAAAACCTGATACCCAAGTTGCATAGGCTTCCCACTTAAACCAAGTTAATTCTGAGGGCATTTTTGACGGTGCAACGAGATATTTAACTAAGTGATAAAATCCACCTCCATGAACTTGCCAAGATTCTCCATGAGATTTATCTGGAAGATTCTTATTTTGTTTTAAACTTAAATCTAATGCAATGAAATAAAAGCTTGAGCCAATCCATGCAATTCCAGCAATGACATGGAACCATCTCAATATTAGTTCAGACCATTCTTCAAATAAAAATATCAAAAATTAGCTCCCTCTATAAGTACT
>CACAAB010000074.1 GCA_902530325.1 uncultured SAR116 cluster alpha proteobacterium
CATTGAACAATTTAGGAAAGATGAGGTTATTGTAAGTGTAATAAACCAAGGTGACGGAATTCCAGAAAAATATTTAGATAGATTAACTGAAAGATTTTTTAGAATCGATAAAGCCAGATCAAGAGAACTTGGCGGCACTGGACTTGGTCTTGCTATTGTAAAACATATTTTAATTAAGCATAGAGCAACTTTAGAAATAAAAAGTACACCTAAAGAATCAACTCATTTTGCTATGACTTTTCCGCTTGCTAACACAGATTAATTTAAACAATTGTAACAATTCTGTAACATATCTTATTTTTTTATTATTTTAAGCTGAATATAACTTATTTTGTAATAAAACTGTAATATAAGTGAAATATTTCATTAATGTTTTTATTAGAAAAGTAGCAACGTTTAATTAACAAACTTTAATACGGAGTAATAAATGAAAAAGACAATTATTATGGCTGGTATTATTTCTGGTTTACTAGTGACAAGCGTTGCTCAGGCTAGAGATACATTAAGTCTCGCTGGATCTTCTACAGTTTTACCATTTGCTAGAATCATTGCAGAACAACTTGGTAAAAATCCTAACTTCAAAACCCCAGTGGTAGAATCAGGTGGATCTTCCGTTGGCAAAAAAGGTGTTTGTGATGGTGTTGGTACAAAATTTATTGATATTGGAAACGCATCTTCAAGAATGAAAACTAAAGAATTAGCGTATTGTGAAAAAAATGGTGTTAAACTAACTGAAATTAAAGTTGGTTACGACGGAATTGTTGTTGCTAACTCAAAGAAAGGTATTCCATTAAACATCTCTAAAGCTGATTTAGGTAAAGCTCTAACTGCTGAGATACCTATTAATGGAAAATGGGTTAAAAATCCTTATAAAAAATGGAGTGATATTAATCCTGCTCTTCCAGATATCGCTATAAGAGTTTATGGCCCGCCTACGACTTCTGGTACAAGAGCTTCATATGCTGAAATGGTAAACCAAAAAGGTTATTGTGCCAAGGATAAAGAAGCCAAAGCGGCATCTGTAGCAAGAGGAGATAAAAAAGGTAAAAAATGTCGTGCTATGAGAACAGATGGAGTGTTTATAGAGGCTGGAGAGCAAGATAATCTTATTGTTCAAAAATTAAATGAAGATACTTCAGCTTATGGTATTTTTGGTTTTTCATATTTAGATCAAAACTCTGATACATTACAAGGTGCAGTTATTAGTAAAACAGCTCCTACATTTGAAAATATTGCTGGGAATAATTACTCTGTTTCAAGAGCATTATATTACTACGTAAAGCATCAACATATTGGTGTTGTCCCAGGTATGAAAGAGTATATGGCTGAATGGACAAAACATTGGGGTGATGAAGGAGCATTATCTGACGCAGGTATGATACCAATGCCTAAGGCAGAAAGAGCTAAATATAAAGCTGCCATGACAAACTTACCAGTTTTGACTGCTGCAGATTTAAAAAAGTAATTTAAATAATTAAAGGGCTAGCTTTAGAGCTGGCCCTTTATTAATAAAGAGGATCATGAGTGTTTAATTTTTATCTGCTTAGCAGTATATTACTGATCTCTTTAATTTTCTTTTTTCTTGGTAACAACCGAGCAAAAAATTTAGTTAAATTAAATCAAAAAAATCTTCATTCGTTGACACATTATTATGGGGTTTACTCTCTTTTAACCTCATTATTACCTGCTGTAGGAATTTTTTTTATATTTACTATTTGCGATGATTTAATTTTTGCAGAACTAATCAAAAAATATATACCAAAGGAAGTAGTTGCGTCTAAAGATTATAATTTTACAATTGTTTTAGCTCAGATTAATAATTCTGTAGAAGGTTTGATATTTGGCACACCACCTCAATGGGTTACAAATGCAGCAGAAATTTGGATTTCATGGATTCATAAATCTCAAATTATTACTGTAATTATTTGTATATCAACTGCTTTAATTTCAGGTTTTTTGGGTTACAAAAAAATTAGTGGTAATTTTCGTTCACGAAATGCAGTTGAAAAGATCGTAATGTCAATCCTGGCAGTAAGTTCAGTAATTGCAATATTAACTACTATTGCAATTATTTTTTCTGTTGTTTTTGAATCTATTAGATTTTTTGCACTTATACCGTATGATGAATTTTTGTTTGGAACAGTATGGAACCCACAGTTTGAAGGTGCTGAAAGAGCTGGCTCTGGTCAAGAAGGATTGTCTCAGTATGGTGCTATTCCTTTATTTGCTGGTACTTTTCTTATATCAATAATCGCATTATGTGTTTCAGTGCCTGTTGGGTTATTTAGTGCAATTTACTTATCTGAATACGCCACATCAAAGGAGAGAGTTTTTTTTAAACCACTTTTGGAGATTCTTGCAGGCATACCCACAGTTGTTTATGGTTTTTTTGCCGCTCTAACTGTTGCTCCTTTTTTAAGGTCCTCAGGTTCTATATTTGGATTAGATGTAGCTTCTGAGTCAGCTTTAGCAGCAGGATTGGTGATGGGGATAATGATTATACCTTTTATTTCCTCTTTATCTGATGATGTAATAAATGCTGTTCCTCAGTCCTTACGAGATGCAGGTTATGGTTTAGGTTCAACTAAAAATGAAACTGTAATAAAAATTGTCCTTCCTGCAGCTTTACCTGGTATTGTAGCTAGTATTATCCTAGCTGTTTCTAGAGCTGTTGGGGAAACAATGATAGTTGTAATGGCTGCAGGTTTGGCTGCAAATCTTACTGCTAATCCTTTAGAAGCTGTCACCACTGTAACATCTCAAATTGTTACTATATTAGTTGGTGACCAAGAGTTTGAGTCTGCAAAAACATTGTCTGCGTTTGCATTAGCTTTAACTCTTATCGTAATTACACTTGCAATGAATTTTTATGCTCTGCATGTTGTAAAAAAATACA
>CACAAB010000075.1 GCA_902530325.1 uncultured SAR116 cluster alpha proteobacterium
TGTAGTTAAAGATATGTGCAAAATTAAAAACCATAGAACATCTTGCGGTAATCCTGATTTCTATGAAAAATGCCAGCCTGCAGATGATTTTGCACCCTTCTTAAAAAAAATTTTAGAGGCTGGGGCAACTTTAAAAGGAATAACAATATGTGATGAGTTTTTTTACTCATTAATAGGTGAAAATGGTCACTACGGGACACCCACTAACTTAAATGCTCCTGGGTGCGTGCCTGGTGGATCAAGCTCAGGTTCAGCCGCTGCATTAACTACAAACTTATATGATTTTTCAATTGGATCTGATACAGGTGGTTCAGTAAGGGTGCCTGCTTCTTTTTGTGGTCTATTTGGCATAAGACCCACACATAATAGAATTAACACAGAAGATGTTTACCCAATGGCACCAAGCTTTGATACTTTAGGCTGGTTTGCTAAGGATATTGATATTTTTAAGAACATCGGCTCGGTTCTTTTAAATTCAAATGAAAAAACTGAATTTTCATTTAAAGCGTTTGTGATAGCAGAGGATATTTTAGAAATAGCAAGTCCCGAGATTATTAAGCTTTTTAATAATTATATTAATATTAAATTTCCAGAAATAAAAAAAATTCGTCTATCAAAGTATAGTAAAGAAGAAATTGCAGATAACTTCAGAATTCTTCAAGGTGGAGAAATACAGGAAAATATTATTCCTTGGATTTTAGAAAACAAACCCAAAATATCACCTGAAATAAATAATAGAATTGAAATGGCAATAAAGATAACAACTGATGAAATTAATAAAGCTCAAAAGTTTAGGGAAAACCTTAAAGTAGAAATTGATAAATCATTGCCAAAAGGAATAATTGCTGTTTTCCCAACCACACCTTTTTCATCACTAAAGTGCGGCCAAAGTGATGAACAATTAGCTTCATATAGAAAAAAATTAATGGAGTTCACATCAATAGCTGGAATGACATCAAGGCCACAAATTTCAATGCCAAAATTTAAAGATAATACTGGCCCAATTGGAATATCATTATTAGGATGGCAATATAGTGATGAAATTTTATTGGAAAAATTAACAAATTTGTAAAGGTGTTTTTATGGTTCGCATTAAAGATTGGAAAGTAGAAGATTTAACAAAAGAACAAAAGGAAATCCACGATACTATTGTAAGTGGCCCAAGAGGCCACGTTGTAGGCCCACTTAGGATTTGGCTTAACAATCCTGGTTTAGCAAAAAGTGCTCAAACTGTGGGAGAATATGCAAGATATGGAACTTCTTTATCAAAAGGTTTATCTGAACTTGCTATAATAACTACTGGAAGAGTTTGGTCATCTGCATTTGAATGGGAGCATCATGCACCATTAGCCATCGAAGGTGGAATAGATCCTAATCATGTAGAGAAAATAAGTCTTGGAAAAAGGCCAAATTTTATTAAGCCAGAGGAAGAGGCTGTTTTTGACTTTGCTGCTGAAGCAAATATTTTAAAAAATGTTTCTGATAATACCTATAATAACTTTGTAAACATTCTAGATGAGACCGCAGCAATAGACATTGTTGGCATCTGCGGTTATTACAGTTTAATTTCAATGACACTTAATGTTTTTAAAGTTCCAAGTGATAATGATAAATGGCCATTACCAGAAATTAAAGATTTTTCCAAAATGCTCAAAAGTTAATTATTACTAGGAAATGTGTATTGAGCACCAGAATGATGGCCGGAAGGCCATCTTCCTGTGACAGTTTTAAGCCTAGTATAAAACCTTACTGCTTCCATTCCATAAACCCCATGACCTCCAAATGCAGATCTTTTCCATCCACCAAAAGAATGATATGCCACTGGAACAGGAATAGGAACATTTACTCCTACCATACCAATTTGACACTCATTTGAGAATTTTCTTGCAACACCACCATTTGATGTAAAGATAGCTGTTCCGTTCCCATATTCATGTTTATTTACAATGTCTAAAGCATAATCAAAATCTTTAGCTCTAACCATTGATAAAACGGGACCAAAAATTTCTTCTTTATAAATGGACATATCAGTTGTTACATTGTCAAAGAATGACCCACCAATAAAAAAACCATTTTCATAACCTTGAAGTTTCAAATTTCTTCCATCAACGACTAATTCAGCTCCTTCTTCTACGCCCTTATCAATATAATTTTGAACTTTCTTAAGATGATCTGAGGTGACTAATGGGCCCATTTCTGAGTCTGGATCTAATCCAGGTCCTATTTTTAAATTTTCAATTTTTGGCTTTACTATCTCTTTTATTTTATCCCCAGTTCCCTCACCTACTGGTACCACAACTGAGACAGCCATACACCTTTCTCCAGCAGATCCAAAAACTGAACCCATAATTGCATCACCTACCATCTCCATATCAGCATCTGGCATCACAACCATGTGGTTCTTAGCACCTCCCATAGCTTGTACTTTTTTACCATATTTAGCTGCTTCACTATAAACGTACTCAGCAATTGGGGTGGATCCTACAAAGCTTACACCGCTTATATCTTTATGTTGTAAAATCGCATCTACAGTCTCTTTTCCACCATTTACTAAATTTAAAACACCTGGTGGTATCCCAGCTTCTAAAACAATTTCAGATAACAACCTAGTTGAACTTGGATCTCTTTCAGAAGGCTTAAGAATGAAGCAATTGCCACATGCAATTGCTACTGGAAACATCCACATTGGTACCATCACTGGAAAATTAAAAGGCGTTATACCTGCACAAATCCCCATCGGTTGATAATCAGACCAACTATCAATAGATCTTCCAACATTACTAGTGTAATTACCAGCAAGATGGTTTGGTATTCCACATGCAAATTCAACAACTTCTAATCCTCGGCCAATTTCGCCAAGAGCATCATCAAAAGTCTTGCCATG
>CACAAB010000076.1 GCA_902530325.1 uncultured SAR116 cluster alpha proteobacterium
GTGAAACCTCAAAATCTAGAGCAGGATATTAAATTTATTTTACAATGTAGTCTTTTAATACATTTATATCAGGTTCATAACCCAAACCTATACCACCATTAATTTTAAAAAAACCATCTTTCGGAGTAAAAATATCTTCAGGATATAGGTAAGCCTCAAGGTCAATAAAAAACCTCTCTAAAAGGCCTGGATTAGGCATTGATTGAGCAAGATGCAATGTAGCTAAAAATCCTGGTCCAAAGTAAGGGGAATGCGGCATTACCTGTACTCCATAAGTTTGAGAAATTGAAACAACTTTATTAAATTCAGTGATACCACCAACTTTTGTTACACTTGGTTGAGCATAATCAACAGCTTCAGCTTCAAACATTTTTTTAAATTCAAATGATGTGCAAGCATTTTCTCCTGCTGCTAATGGAATAAGTGACTCAGATCTAATATTAGACAAACTTTCAAAATCTTCTGGTGGATTTATAGGTTCCTCAACCCAATATAAATTAAATTCTTCCCAACTATTTAGTATTTGTCTTGCTTCATCTTTTGTCCATGGACAATTTGTATCTACCATAACTGGGATCTCTTCACCAAGTGCTTCCCTAGCTGCTTTAACTTCAGATGTGAATACTTCATGTAATTTTATATAATTATATCCCAAATTTTTTGCGGATAAACATCTATCTTTAACTGCCTCCTTGTTTTCATAGCGCCATAAACTTGCATATGCAGGTATCTTTTTAATACCTGCTGACCCTAAAACATTGCACAATGGTAAATTACTATTTTTGGCTACAATGTCCCACAAAGCAATATCTACTCCACTTATTGCAAACATTGTAATCCCATAACGTCCGAAAAGATGGAGCTTTTTTTGTAATTCAAAATTTATATTCTGAACATCTAGTGGATTTTTTCCAATTAGGTGTGGTTTAACCATATTTAGTATTACTTCTGAAACAGCTCTTCTACAATTAAATGAAAATGCGTCACCCCAACCAGTAATACCGTTATCTGTTTCAATTTTGATAACACAAAAATCCATTCCATCTTGTTTCAAAAAATCAGCTGAGGATGATTTTATGCCTATTGAAAATGGTATTTTTAATTCGTAAACTTCTAAATTAGTTATTTTCATATTTAACCTATTATATTTTAATGAGCTTCGTTATCTGCCAACCATTTTATAACTTTAGTAGCAGGGTATAACCACAGGAAACCCGCTAAAATGTATATCAACCAGTCTATTGACCAGTGATAACCTGTTATATAATCAAAAATATACATAAAAAATGCTACATAAATAATTAATGAAGGGATTATTCCAATTACCACAATTAAATGACGCCATCTTTTCAAATTAAAATCCTAACTTTAACTTAAATTAACTTGGAATTAATCCACCATCAACATTATATGATTGACCAGAAATATTTCTAGCACCTTCAGAGGACAAAAAAACTACCATTGATGCAATATCTTCTGGATTATTTGGTCTCTTTAAAGGAATATCCCTTACATAATGTTTCATTATTTCTTCTTCAGTTTTATTTTGTTCTGAAGCTCTCTTCTTTACTATATCTGAAAGTATATTTGTATATGTAATACCTGGGCAAATTGAATTTACAGTTATTTCGTATTTTGCGAGTTCTTGAGCTGCTGTTTTTGTCAAACTAATTACAGCACCTTTGCTGGCGGCATAAATAGCATTAGACACATCTATAAAGCCTTTCCCACCTACAGAGGCCATGTTAATAATTCTTCCTCCTTTGTTTTGCTTTATCATTTGATCAGCCGCTATCTGTAAACAAAAGAATGTTCCTTTCGCATTAACATTATGTATCCAATCCCAATCTTTTTCAGTTAAATCCATAATATTCGATGTTCTAGTTACTCCTGCATTATTTACTAAAATATCAATTGTACCAAATTGCTTTACAGTTTTTAGGATCATGTTTTCTATATCATTAATTTTGGTAACATCAGTTTGAATTGAAATTCCCGATCCATTACTATTTAATATGATTTCAAGAGTTTCGTTAGCTTGTTTTAAGTTTATATCTGCACAAGTTACGTTATATCCCTGATTGCTCATTGCAACCGCAATAGCTCTCCCTATGCCACTTCCAGCTCCAGTTACACATACATTTTTAAAAATCCTATTTATCATTTTTTTAATTTAAACTAGACTGCCTGATTAATTTCTAACATGTTAGCATTATTGTCATAAAGATAAATCTGATGAAACCCAGGCATTGCGTATACTTTGGCATCAGAGTATAAAATTTTTTCTTCATCAAGTTTAGCCGTTAAATTCGATAAATTTTTAATTGTGAATGCTGGATGCCCTGCAATTGATGGATTATGTGCAAAATTATTTCTATAACCAAATCCATCGTCAGGCTTTATAACATGTAATCCTCTATTATTATTAGATAATGGTAATATTGCTAATTCAGATGGATCAATACTAAAATCACCCTTATTAATCGGTGCAACCCATTGCCCTTCTTTCATACCCAACAAATCACAAAAAAAATGAATAGACTCTCTAACATTCAAAGATTCTAAATTCATGTGATGAATTCCCCAATCCAAACCCATAGACCAACCATTTAAACGATCTTCAAAACCAGAAGTGTTTTCAACTAAATGTATTAGATTTAATGAAGGCTCTTGAACATATAGACTCTTAAATAACTCATTTTCTGATGTTTTATAAATAAACTTTATATCTTTGAGTTCTAATTTTTTTTTGATATTTTCTAGATTATCTACCAATAATGTAATATAACTTCTTCTACTTTGTATATGATTTGAAATTGATAAATCTGGAATTG
>CACAAB010000077.1 GCA_902530325.1 uncultured SAR116 cluster alpha proteobacterium
ATGTCATGTTTAAACTTAATTATTAAAATTGATCTGCAACATTATTTTTGATCTAATACAAATTTCAATTTGTGTTATTTTAAGTTACATTCTTATCTGAATTATTTTAATTCAACTAAGATTAATTGGAGTTTAGAAAATGTCATCATTACTCATGCCAAAAGCAACAGCTGTTTGGTTGATTGATAATACTACATTAACTTTTGAACAAATTGCAGAGTTTTGTAGTCTTCATGTTTTAGAAGTTCAAGCCATTGCAGATGGTGATGTTGGTCATGGTATTTTAGGATTTGATCCGATATTAAACGGACAACTTACTCAAGAAGAAATAGACAAATGTTGTAAAGATAATTCTTTGTTTCTTACAAAATCTAATTCCTCATTACCTGAACCTAAAAATAAGAATAAAGGTCCAAAATATATACCATTAGCGAGGAGGGGCGATAAGCCTGATGCAATTGCTTGGATTGTGAAAAATCATCCTGAAGTAAAAAATAACCAAATCTCAAAGTTAATTGGAACAACGAAGGATACAATTGAAAAAATTAGAACAAGAAGTCATTGGAATATTTCTAACATTACCGCCAAACATCCTGTTTTATTAAGTTTGTGCACCCAAGAGGATTTAGATGATGCGATAATAAAAGCTGGAGGCTCAGTAGATGCTCAAAGTGATGAAAGCATTTCCGCAAATAATTAGTTTCGTGTAGTTTATAAAATTTTCATTATTTTTCAGAGAAAAAACATGAATAATCAGGATATAACACCATCAGTTGCTATTATCATGGGTAGTCAAAGCGATTGGGAAACGATGAAATTCTCAGAGGAAATTTTAATTAAACTTAATATTCCTTTCATTACCAAAATTATATCTGCACACAGAACCCCTGACAGGATGAATGATTTCGCAAAAAAAGCACGGGAAGATTCAATCAAGGTTGTTATTGCTGGTGCTGGTGGTGCCGCTCACCTACCTGGTATGGTTGCCTCACATACTGAATTACCCGTTATAGGTGTACCCATTCAAAGTTCACCATTAAATGGCCTTGACAGTCTTCTATCAATAGTACAGATGCCTAGTGGGGTTCCAGTAGCAACAATGTCCATTGGTAAAGCTGGTGCTATTAATGCTGCCGTTTATGCTGCCAAAATTTTAAGTTTATCTAACAAAGAAATAAATACAAAACTTACAAATTGGCTATCTTCACAAACAGACAATGTTCCACTTACTCCAATTATGAAAAATGACTAAACTAAATAATTTTCCAATATTGCCCAATGATGAAAATGTTATAGGCATTATTGGAGGAGGTCAGCTTGGGAAAATGATAGCTTTATCAGCATCCAAAGCAGGATATAAAACACATCTATATTGTCCCAAAGGCGATAACCCTGCAGAAACTGTAGTTGATAAAATTACATATGGTCAATGGGATGATTATAATAAATTAGTTGAATTTTCTAATGAAGTATTTTGTGCAACCTCTGAATTTGAAAACATTCCATCTAAATCACTTGAATTATTATCTAACAAAACAAAAGTAGTGCCAAGTAGTTTAGTCTTTAGATGCGCACAAGTACGTTCTAAAGAAAAAGAAATGGCACTTAAGTCTGGCTTTTTCACTCCAAAATGGTTTTTAATAAAAAATACTGATGACTTAATATCCTCAATTAAGGAAATCTCTAAAGCAGGAATACTAAAGACTAACTCTTTAGGTTATGACGGAAAAGGACAATTAAAAATTGATAAAAATACAAATTTTTTTGAAGCTTGGGAAAATTTAGGATCTGTGGAATGTGTTTTAGAAGAAAAATTAGAATTTAAAAGAGAAATATCTTTGATGTATTTTAAAAGTCTTGATGGCTCTGAAGGATTCTTTCCTCTATCTGAAAATTATCATGAAAATGGCATATTAAGAAAAACAACTGCACCAGCATATTTAGATTCGAACATTGAAGTTGACATAAAAACAAAAGCAAAAAAATTAGCACAAAATTTAAATCTTTATGGAGTTTTAGCTATTGAGTTTTTTGAATTATTAGATGGAAGTATTGTATTTAACGAAATTGCGCCAAGACCACACAATTCTTTTCATTGGACACTAAATGGTTGTAATAGTAGCCAATTCGATATTTTAGTCAGAACAATATGTGGGTTGCCCGTTAAAGACGTTGAATGCAACGGTAAATGGGAAATGACAAATTTAATTGGCCAAGATGTAAATAAAATAAATCTCTATAAAGATCAAAATTATATATTACATATTTATGGAAAAAAAAATGTAAAACAAGGCAGAAAAATGGGACATTTTAATAGAAAAATTTCTTAATTACTTACTTTTGTGAAGTTGAATGGGACATCTTGATAAACCTCGTTTATAAAATTAGTAAACAGTAAGAATGCGTATGGTCTCCATCTATTAATTGGTTCAAGGCTAATATCATCATTAGGAAAATAATTAGCTGGAATATCTATTTGAGTGTTTTGCGACTTATCTCTTAAAAATTCATTCTTGAGAGTAATAGCATCATACTCTAAATGATTTAATATAAATAAATCCTTTGTTTTGGGACACCTTACCATTCCTACACCTGAACTTGGAGAAAAAGCTAGAATCTCAAGACCTGTTTGTATAATTTCATTCTTTTTATTTTTTGTATAACGTGAAACAGGCATTGGAAATCTATCAATAAAACCTTGCATTAATCTATATCGTTTTTCTTGATTTAAGTTATGATCGTAAACACCAAATAACTTTTTATCCATTGAGTGTTTTTCAATATTATGAAG
>CACAAB010000078.1 GCA_902530325.1 uncultured SAR116 cluster alpha proteobacterium
ATTTGTTTCAAAATTTTTAGATCAATGGAAACCTAATATGGCTGTTTTTATGGAGTCTGATTTCTGGCCTAATTTAATATACTTAACAGCAAACTTCAATATTCCAACTATTTTAGCATCATCTCAAATGTCAGATAAATCAGCTCGTTTTTGGACAGGGTTAGGTTACTTTTTGGCAAAAAAAATTTTTAGTCAAGTTGATCATGTTTTAGCCGTTGATCCTAAACAAGAGGCTTTGTTCAAAAAATTAGGAGCTAAAAATGTTAAAAGTTTAACAAGTCTAAAATCAATAGCAGAAAAGCCACCTATAAATCAAAATTATGTTGTACAATTAAAAAAAAATATACAAAGAAAAAAAATATTACTAGCTGCCTCAACTCACCCTGGAGAGGAAGAGTTGATGATTAAATTAGCTGACCTTCTTAGAAAAAAATCTCATGACAATATTTTAATTATAATCGTACCTAGGCATATCAATCGAAGTTTAGGAATTCAAAACAGAATAAAAGCTGCTGGTTTCGATATAAAATCAAGAAGCAAAGGGGAGTACCCATCAAAAAATGATATATTTTACTTATCAGATACAATGGGTGAAATGGGGTCTTTAATGGAAATATCAGATTTAGTTTATGTTGCTGGATCCATGGTGCCTGTTGGAGGTCACAGCCCATCTGAAGCATCTCAATTTGGCAAACCAGTAGTTATGGGACCACACTCAGAAAAATGTGATGCCCAGATTAAAGATCTTGTTTGGTCTGGAGGAGCTATACAAATAAAAAAAGGACCTAGTATGAATGAAAATTTTCTTAACAATATTGTTGAGTTACTAGGTAACTCTGACCGCTTAGAAGATATGGGGAAAAACAGTTTAATTGCCTCTGGTTATGCCCAACAACGTGCAGATGAAGCAAGTATAAATTTAATTAAACTATTAAACACATATAGAAAAAATAATGTTGCCTGAAATATTTAGGACACCAGAATTTTGGTATAAAAATAATATAATTTCAAAAGGAATTACTGCACTTCTTTATCCATTTTCTGTTTTATGGATTTTAATTGATGAGCTTAAAAGGTTATTTTCAAAAACTTATAAGTCTAAATTGAAGGTAGTTTGCATCGGCAATCTAACTGTTGGTGGAACTGGTAAAACCCCTTTTGCCATTTATACTTACAAACTTTTAAAAAATTTAGGTTATAAACCAGTATTTTTAACTAGAGGCTATGGAGGTCTTAAAAGAGGACCTCTGGAAGTAAGTAATTCCCACCAATTCAAAGATGTTGGAGATGAGTCAATATTATTAAGCAAGGTTGGCACTACAATCGTTTCTAGAAACAGATCTTTGGGAGCTAAATTCATAGAAAAATATAATAATAAATTTAATGTAATTATAATGGATGATGGGTTGCAAAATTATCAATTAAAACAAGATGTTAAATTTTTATTAATTGACAAACATTTAAAGTTAGGAAATGGATTTTGTTTACCTGCAGGCCCATTAAGACAGTCTGTGCAACGTGGACTTAAAAATATTGACAAAATAATATTAACTGGGGAAAGCAATAATAATGAAAATAAATTATTTCAGAATTTTAAAATTCCAGTTATTAAATCAAAATACAAAATCATTCCAAAAGTCTATAATTAAACTTTTATTTTGGTTTGTTATAATTTGTTTTTTTTTCATATAAATCCAATTTAGTATATTTTTTATTTTAACCTATAATATTAATTATATGTATAGATAGTTATTTTGTTTTGTGTAATTTTAATTTAATACTCAATTTTAGATATGTGTAGTAATTCGGGTTTTTAAATGCGTATTTTTAAAAGTTTCAGTAAAACCAGTATAGGTCAAAAGCTTATTGGCTTTCTTTTTTATTTTATTACAAAATTAATTTCACGTTCAATTAAATGGGAATATTTTGAACAAAGCAGAAAAACAACAATATTTGATGACAAACATAAATATATTTTTTGTTGCTGGCATAATAGGTTATTTTTAGGTCCTCATCTCTTACCAAGAAATAGAGTAATTAATGCACTTCAGTCCAGTCATTCCGATGGTATGATCACTTCTCTAGCATTTCAATATCTAGGCATGAATGTAATACTAGGGTCCTCAAAAAAAGGGGGGATGCTAGCTTTCAGGAAAATGGTAAAACATTTAAAAATAGGTGAAAGTATAGCTATTACACCAGACGGACCTAGAGGACCTAAAGAAAAAGTAAAGGGTGGCGTTATAAAATTAGCACAAATAACTAAAACACCAATAATCCCATTGGTGTGGGTTACTAAAAATTTTTCAATAATTAATTCATGGGATAATTTTGTTTTACCATACCCATTTTCAAGAGGTATATATAGCTTTGGTAAGCCAATATATGTAAAAAAAAATTTAAATGTGAATAAATTTGAACTTGAAAGACAAAATCTTGAAAATGAAATCAAAAGACTGACTAAAATATTAGAGAATAGGTTAAATTGAATCTTATAATAAATTTTGGAACTATTAATGACGCTATCTACGTATAATTTTTTATGGGGAATATTGAAATTGTTTTTACCAAGTTATTTGGAAAAGCGTCAAAAAAAAGGTAAAGAAGATAAATATAGGCTTAATGAAAGATTTGGAATTTCAAAGAAATTGCGGCCAGATGGAACCATTGTTTGGTTACACGGAACAAGTGTTGGTGAATCTGTTGCTGCATTAGCACTTGCCAATT
>CACAAB010000079.1 GCA_902530325.1 uncultured SAR116 cluster alpha proteobacterium
CCAAATAAAAGAGATAACTGAAAGTTCAGAAAGGTTGTCATCTGGTAAAAGGGTAAACAAGTCATCAGATGATCCTTCAGCTGTTGGTCCTATTTCAAGATTAAATGCTCAGATTTTGTCAATATCTCAAGCAATTCGAAATGGTGCTGAGGGAAAATTACTTTCTCAAACAGCTGACAATGGTCTAAATGAGATTAATAATTTGCTATCAAGAATTAGGGAAATTGCAGTGCAAGGAGGTAGCACCACATTAACATCTGCTGACAGAACAACTCTTCAAGTTGAAATAGATGCTTATTTAACAGAAATAAATTCTTTAACAAAATTAATTAAATTTAATACAACTACTTTATTAGACGGCACTACTTCGAAGGTAGACTTTCTAGTAGGGGAAGATAAAAATAGTAATATTTCAATAAATTTAGTGAAATCCGATAGTACTGCCCTTGGATTATCAGGCTCTTCTGGAGTTAAAGAATTTACAAGTGGAAGAGTTACTAGTTTTAACTACAGTTCTAACTTACTTGCAAGTGATATAAAAATCAACGGACAGAATGCACTTGCTGCTACATTAACCTCAAATTTGACTGCTGGTAATAATACAGCAACAGCTTTAGTGACAGCGATTAATGCAAATTCAAATACACATGGTGCAACAGCTAGTGGTTTTAATAAACTTACGTCAGCTGCAAAAAACACGCTTTCAATGAGTAATACTTTTACAATAAATTCTAATACAATTTCTATACAAACTAGTTTAGAAGACCTAGTTACAGAAATTAATCAAGAGGCTTCAGGCATAACAGCAAATCTAAATTCGGACAATACTATAACTTTATCTAATACAACAGGTAATGACATCGTAATTGGAGGTAATGCTCCTACAGACGCTGGATTTACAGCTGGTACCTACTTAGGCTTTATTAAATTAGAAAATGTGGATGGTACTTTTGTTAAAATTGAAGCAATGACCAAACAAAATGGATATGCTAGTAATGCTGGAAATATTGATGATCTGGCAAGATTTGGTTTTAATGAAATTGATTCTAGTACTGTTATAAGATCGGATCTAGTTTCAACAAATTCTTTAACAACTTCTCATGACATAAAAATAAATGATATAGAAATAGGTGCTTCAAGTGGAAGTTCGGCATCTGCCAAGGCAGTTGCAATTAACGCTGTTTCATCATCTACCAATGTAACAGCTTCTGGTACTAATTTAGTAACGCTTGATCTGAATTTTACAGAAGCTTCGAGTGCTTCTTCAAATATTAGTATAAATGGAAACGCAATTAATTTTTCAAGTGTTACTAATGAAAGTGAGACTATCACTGCAATCAATAATGCATCAATAGGTGACATAGTGGCTTCAGCAAATTCTGATGGAGAAGTAGAATTAACAAGTGCAAGTGGAGTTGATATTATAATCTCTCATGGAGGTACACCTGGTGTTTTCATTGATGGTCATACAGACTCAACTGGCGCAACAATTGCAGTTGGAAGCTCTGTTACGTTTAAAGGTCAAATTTTGTTAACTCATACATCTGGAGACGTAATAAAAATTTCTGGAGATGATGTTTCAGAGCTTGGTTTTCAAGCTCAAGCTTCAAGTAGTTCTTCATCACCAGGCTCAATAGTTTCGGTTTCTTCCACTGCAAATGCAACTTCTGCATTAAATACAATTGATAGTGCTATTGACACAATTGCTAATACAAGGGCCAAATTTGGAGCTGCTGAAAATACTATTGATCATAGACTAGATAGTTTGTTGAATGTAAAAGCAATATCTTCTAATAGATTATCAAAAATTGAGGATGCTGATTTTGCCTTAGAAACATCGAAACTTACTAAGGCTCAAATAATGTCAAAAGCTGCAAGTTCTATGTTAGCGCAAGCAAATGCCAATGGTGAGGTGTTTTTAAGACTAATAAATTAATCTAGTTTTTGAAGCCACATTTGATACATTGTATAGAAAGATTTAGGGTAATTTTCTTCAAAAATATTCCAATGGTGCAAGCTGTATAGATTTTTATCAGTTTTAAAAAATTCAGTAAATTTAAAATGTAAATCATTTACATCTTGAAAACCTAAAAAACGAAGCTTGTTTTTTAAAAACAATTTTTCCAAACTTGGAATATCGTATTGATGTTCCATCTTGTGAAAAATCAAGTCTCTGAATTCGTGAAGGGAATAAAAATCTCCTGTTTTAAAAATTTGATTATTCCTGTTTTCGTTACTAATAATTTCGTTTCTAAAATTTCTAATAGTATTTAAATCATCACAATTTAAATTTTTTGCCTTTTTTTGATAATCTGCCAAGTGCTCTCTAGCTAACTTACTGTATAATGAGATTTTAAGTAATCCACCAGGCTTCGTAACTTCTAATAATTTTTTTAGCCCTTCTTCTGGAATTTTCATATGATGTAAAACACCACTACAAATTACAATGTCAAACTTTTGTTTTAACATTTCTACATTTAGCAAATCACCGTTTATAAATTTTATATTCGAGGAATTTTCTTCTTTGCTCATTCTTATTGCATAAGATAAACTTGACTTACTCAAATCAATTGCAGTTATATTACAGTCATTCAGAATTTTATTAAAATATATGGGTTCCTTACCCGTCCCACATCCTGCTATTAACATATATTTACTATTATTATGTAAAAAATTGTCAGGCAACGACAGATTGTATG
>CACAAB010000080.1 GCA_902530325.1 uncultured SAR116 cluster alpha proteobacterium
GGATCTATTGCACTTGGTCAAAAACAATTGGAACTTAGAGGTAATTTGTCTTTAGATGAAAAACAAGCCGCTGCTGCAACAGGTCAAGTAAGCCTAGCTCATGCTTGGAAAGAAGTTATGGAAAAATTTAGTCTCAATATAGCACAAATTTTACTTGCACCTGACGATACTGAGACAAGAAGAAAACATCTAAATGCAAGAGCAACATTATTGAAACTTATTGATTTAAAAGTAATTCCTGTAATTAATGAAAACGATACAGTCTCTACTGAAGAGATTAGGTTTGGAGACAATGACAGGCTGGCAGCAAGAGTTGCGCAAATGTGTAGTGCAGATTTGCTTATATTACTGTCTGATATAAATGGTCTTTATTCTTCTGATCCCAATAAGGATAACAGTACAGTCCTTATAGAAGAAATTCCTGAAATTACAGATGAAATTGAAAGAATGGCAGGCCCACCAATCACTAGCATTTCGTCTGGGGGTATGGTTACCAAAATTGCTGCTGCTAAAATAGCAACCAAAGCAGGTTGTCATATGATCATTTGCAATGGACATTTTAATAGTCCTTTATCAAAGTTAGAAATCGATGGAACGCAATTTAGTTGGTTTAATGCAATCGAAAAACCATTAAACTCAAGAAAACAATGGATTTCTGGTGCATTGCAAGTTAAGGGGAAAATAACTATAGACAAAGGTGCAGCCGAGGCTATAAAAAAAGGTTTTTCTATGCTGTCTGCTGGTATAATTAGTACAGAGGGCAATTATGAAAAAGGTGATTTGATACAAATAGTAGATGAACGACAAAACTTTGTAGGAAAAGGTTTAATACACTTTAATAATTCTGAAGTAGATTTAATTAAAGGATCAAAAAGTAATGATATTGAGTTTATCTTAGGCTACAGAGGTAAGGACGAAGTAGTCCACAGGGATGATCTAGTACTGGAAAAAAAATGAGTGACAACAATATTTTTAAATATATAAAAAATATAAATAAAAAATCAAAAGAAGCTTTTAATGTCATCTCTAGAAGCAGTTCAAAAGATAGAAATTTAGCAATATTAAATACATCTAAAATTATAAAACAAGCACAAGAAGATATCCTTGAAGCAAACAAAATTGATATTGAAAGTGCTAAAAGAAAAAAACTTAATAATGCATTTGTTGATAGGCTTTTGCTAGATGATAAAAGAATTGATAATATTGTGGATGGCTTAAAACAAATTTCAGAAATGAATGATCCAATTGGCGTTGAGTTATCAAAATGGACACAACCAAATGGTTTAAATATTTCAAAAATTTCAGTTCCATTGGGTATAATTGGTATCATTTACGAATCTAGACCTAATGTAACTATAGATGCTGGTAGCTTATGCATTAAATCTGGTAACACTGCAATACTTAGATGTGGATCTGACTCTATTAATTCTTCTAAAATATTAGCTCAATGCATGCAAAAAGGCCTAGAAAGCATGAATTTACCTGGCAATACTGTACAATTAGTTGAAAATACTAATAGAGAGGCTGTTTCAGCGATGCTTACTTCAACTGGAGAAATTGACATAATAATACCTCGTGGAGGGAAATCTCTTGTTAAAAAAATTCAAGATGAAGCAAGAGTCCCAGTCTTCGCTCACTTGGAGGGAATATGCCATATATATGTAGATAAAGATGCAGATATAAACAAAGCAATAAAAATAATTATAAACTCAAAAATGAGAAGAACAGGCATATGTGGTGCCTTAGAAACATTACTTATCGATAGACGCATCTCTGAAAAAGCTGTGCCAATTATAGTTAAAAATTTAATTAAATCAGGATGTCGTATTAGGGGGGATATTGAGACAAAACAAATTGTAAATGAAATTGAATTAGCATCAGAAAATGATTGGTATACTGAATATCTTGACGCTATTTTATCCATAAAATTAGTTGATGGAGTATCAGGGGCTATAGACCACATTAGCAAATATTCATCAAACCATACTGAATCAATAATCACTGAAAATACCACTGTAGCTGAGACTTTTCTCACTAATGTTGATAGTGCAATTGTTATGCATAACGCTTCAACTCAATTTGCGGATGGAGGAGAATTTGGAATGGGTGCAGAAATAGGAATATCTACTGGTAGAATACATGCTAGAGGTCCAGTTGGAGCTGCTCAATTAACAAGTTTTAAATATATTGTTAGAGGAAATGATCAAATACGTGGATGAAGATCTGAAAGTGAATTTTAAAAATAGTATTCCAACATGTTATTCTTACTCTAGAAACAGAAAAATCGGTATTTTAGGAGGTTCTTTTAATCCAGCACATGTTGGCCATATTCACATTACTAATACTGCACTTATAAATCTTGGACTGGATGAAATCTGGTGGCTAGTTGCCCCTCAAAATAGATTAAAATCTAGTTTAGATATGGAGAATTTTGACAAAAGACTGAGTTATGCTAGGGTATTAACTAAGAATATTTCTTATATAAAAGTCTTAGACCTTGAACAAAAAAATCAACTATATGCCACATACAAAACGATTAATTTTTTAAATCAAAGAACCCGAAAGGTAAAATTCATCTGGCTAATGGGAAGTGATATTTTAGACAATTTAAACAAATGGCTTTATCCAAATTTAA
>CACAAB010000081.1 GCA_902530325.1 uncultured SAR116 cluster alpha proteobacterium
AAGCAATTGAAGCTTATAAAAATGCACTCTCACTTAGTCCTAATTCCTATCAAGTATATAGTAACTTGGGAATCGCCCTAAAAGATCAAGGTGAACATGAAAAGGCAATTGAGTTTATCAAGAAAGCACTTAAACTTAATCCTAATTTTATTGAAGCTCATTTTAATATGGGTATTGTTTTTAAAGAGCAAAATAAGTTAGAGGATGCCATTAAGGCCTATAAAAAATGCATATCACTAAAACCCGATTATGCCGATGTCTATAATAACATAGGATCAATATTCCAAACACAAGGTAAATTAGATCAAGCAATTCAAGCATATAAAAAAGCTATTTTACTTAAACCTGATTATATTGAAGCGTATATAAATATCGGTATTGCTTATGAAAAAGAAAAAAAGTTAGATCAGGCGATTGAAGTATATAATAAAGCCATTTCACTTAAACCTGATTATGCTGATACTTATAACAACTTAGGAGTTGCACTTAAAAATCTAGGTAAGTTAGAAAAGGCGATAGAAGCATATCAAAAAGCTATTTTACTTAAACCGGATTATGATGATGCTTACAACAACTTAGGTGTGGCCTTACAAATTTTAAGTTTTAAAGGAAAATTATTTGATAAACCAAACAAAAGTCTCCAAAATTCCATTATTTCTCTACTTGATAAGAAAACATTTATAAGACCCCAGGGAATTGCTTATTTAGCTATAAGCCTTATTAAAATTGAACCAAATTTAAATAAATACCTACAACAAGATAATTTTGATAATTTAGCTTTAAATATCCTTAAGATTATTTCAGATTTGTCTGAATTTCCTTTATTGTTAAAGTTAATGAGTATTTGTCCAATTACTGACTTAAATCTTGAAAGAGTGTTGAAAAAACTAAGGGCTGAACTCCTTATGTCTATAAAAAAAATAGGTGATTCTCCTAAAATTTTACATTTCCAATCTGCTCTCGCTCTCCAATGTTTTACTAATGAGTACATATACAACTATAGTAATGCTGAAGAAAAAGCACTGTCAATCCTTGAGGAATCAGTAAAACAAATTCTTACTAATGGAACACAACCAAGTCCAAGCACTATCTTATGTCTAGCTTCTTATAAATCTCTTTATAAATTTAAATGGCGTAACTTGTTGATTGTTAATGACAAAATAAAAGATGTTTATTTAAGACAAGTTGAGGAGCCGAATAAAGAAGCTAAACTAAAAAAGAAATTACCTTTACTAGAAGTAATTACTGATAAAATTTCGTCAAAAGTTAAAAAACAATATGAAGCAAGTCCATATCCAAGATGGATAAATTTAAAATTACGTTCAAAGCCTGCTTCTATATCTAAGATCATATCTGAAAAAAACTTAAAGATATTTTACGATAAAATTGAAAAAATTAAGTCACCTGATATTTTAATTGCAGGCTGTGGAACAGGTCAACACTCAATAGAAGCAGCTTCAAGATATAAAAATTCAAAAGTCCTAGCTATTGATCTTAGTTTATCAAGTCTAAGTTATGCTAAACGCAAAACTGAAGAGCTCAATATCAAAAACATTGATTATATACAGGCCGATATTTTAAATTTAAATAAACTTGATAGACAATTTGATATAATTGAGAGTTCTGGGGTGCTTCATCATATGGATGAACCACTCGCAGGTTGGCGAGAATTAAGAAATTGTCTTAAGCCAGGTGGTTTAATGAAAATCGCTTTATATAGCAAATTAGCTAGACAACATATAATAGAAATTAGAAAAGAAATCAGTAATGCAGGCCTAAGTTCAAGTGATATTGATATGAGGTCATTCCGAGATATGATTTTAAAATCTGAAAAAAAACATCATAAATTGATATTAAACTCTAATGATTTGTATAGCATGAGCTCACTAAAAGACTTACTTTTTCATGAACAAGAACACAGGTTTACTATAGAGCAAATTAAAGAATGTATTTTTTCATTAGATTTAAAATTCTGTGGTTTTGAAACACAAAATATAGTTGAACATTTTAAGAGCACTAATGCAGAAAAAGATGATATTTACAATTTAGAAAAATGGCAGGTATACGAAGAAACTTACCCAAGAACATTTGAAGGAATGTACCATTTCTGGTGTCAAAAACTTGGATAAAATGTTAAAATTTGAAAAATCAACTTTATTAAGTTAGATTGAATACTCATTTGCTATTAATATAAGATATTTAATAAGGAGCTTAAGGTTAACAAACAATTATAGTTTTTTACCCTTCAAACTTTTGCCATTATTGGCTCTTGGTCACCAACTAAAGTAACTCTATGCATAATTCTTTTTATAATATTATTATTAAAAGGTTCAACTGAGTGCATAGTACATCTATTATCCCACATAACTATGTCATTATCATTCCAGGAGTGTTTGTATACATACTTTGATTGAATAGAATGTTTTATCAAAAAATTTAGTAATTTTCTTCCTTTATCATAGTCATAATCTATAATTTTTACCATTGTATGTGGTGAGAGAAAAAGGCTAGGTTTATTAGTTACAGGATGTCTTCTTACCAGGGGGTGCACTACTGGATCAAGTTTATCATAACTCCCTTTATCTTTCTTT
>CACAAB010000082.1 GCA_902530325.1 uncultured SAR116 cluster alpha proteobacterium
ATTATAAAGAACTTAGAACTCTTAGTAGTTTTAATCATAGATCTAAAGAGTTAGAAGACTGGATCTCTTTTGTTAAGCCACTTTCAGATCAAGACATAGGATCTAGTATTAAATTTTGTTATTTAGCTGAAGGCAAGGTAGATTTTTATCCAAGAACATCACCTACCATGGAATGGGATATTGCAGCGGGACATAGTATTTTAAAATCTGCTGGCGGTAATGTGATTTCTGATTCTGGTATTGAAATTAAATATGGAAAGACAAAATTCCTAAATAACATTTTTCTAGCCCACGGAAAGACAACAAATATACCATATACATTTTTGATAAAATTAAAAAATATAAAATATGATAATTATAAAAAAGATTTGGACGAAAGCATTACTGAATTAAAAAAAGAAAATTTAGTAGTATTTCCAACTGAAACCGTTTATGGACTTGGCGCTATAGGTAATAGCAAAAAAGCAATTAAAAGCATATATAGTGCAAAAAACCGACCATTAAATAACCCGCTAATTATACATACCTTTGATAAAAAAGAAGCTGAAAAATATGGAAAATTTACAAGTACAGCTAATATTTTAACAGAAAGATATTGGCCTGGTCCATTAACTGTAATTTTACAAACAAAACAAAATAATTTAGCAAAATTATTATCCCAAGGCAAAAGTACAATAGCTATTAGAGTGCCATCCCATCCTGTAGCAAGAGACCTATTAGAGCAGATAAAAATTCCTATTTTAGCGCCAAGTGCAAATAAATCTGGTGGTGTAAGTCCAACAGAAATCAATCACGTTAAGGATGATTTTGGACCTGAATTTAGAGGGAAAGGTTGGAATTTATCTAAAATAATTGATTATGGATCATGTGAAGTTGGAATAGAGTCAACAGTAGTCGATTGTAGAGGTGATCTTCCAATTATACTTAGACATGGTTACGTAACTTCAGAAATGATTTCAGATATATTTAATTCTGACATTTTAGGATCCCAAGATTTAGATGAATTAATTTCACCTGGGCAAATGAAAAGTCACTATTCTCCAAAAGCCAATGTCTATATAAATCAAAAGTTAAATATTAGTGATAGTGCTTGGCTAACTTTTGGAAATCTTCCAAAAATATTGCAGAAAGAAAAGATTATGTTTAACTTAAGTCCAAGTGGAAATTTATTTCAAGCTTGTAATTTGCTATATTCTGGTCTGCGATATCTGGATTCATTTGGAGTTAAAAATATACAAGTCATGCCTATTCCCATGAAAGGTATTGGAATTGCAATAAATGATAGATTAAAAAGAGCATCTTTTAAGAATTAGAGAAAATGGACAATACTTCTTTAGAAATAAAACTTAAATCGTTAAATTTAGTACATAATCCACTATTTACAAAAAAAGATCATATTAAATATGTTCAAGATTGGAGAGGTCAATATAAAGGTGATGCTGCTGCAATATTAAAACCAATAAACACGATAGAAGTTTCACATATTTTGAAATTTGCAAATGAAAATAGAATTAGTATTGTGCCTCAGGGTGGGAATACAAGTCTATGTGGAGCTGCAACACCAGATAATAGTGGAACATCAATTATAATTTCATTTGAAAAAATGAATAAGATACGACAGTTTAACATACAATCTCAAACAATAACCGTAGAATCTGGTGTTATTTTAAGTCAAATTCATGATGTCGTAGAAAAAGAAAATTTGTTTTTTCCCCTGAGTCTAGGTGCACAAGGTTCTTGTATGATTGGTGGCAATTTATCTACTAACGCTGGTGGTGTAAATGTTTTAAAGTATGGAAATACAAGAGAACTCTGTCTTGGCCTAGAAATTGTTTTAGCAAATGGTAAAATCATGAACTTAATTTCAGAACTTAAAAAAGATAACACGGGTTATGATTTAAAAAACCTTTTTATAGGAGCTGAAGGAACACTTGGGATAATTACTGCTGCCACTTTAAAGCTTTTCCAATTACCTAAAATGATTACTACTTTATTTGTAGAAGCAAATGAAATTTCTAATGCTATAAAGTTATTAAATACTTTTAAATCTCATTTTCCAGACAGAATTGAATCTTTTGAACTTATGCCAAAAAGTTTTTGGGAAATTGCAAAAAAGAATATTGATAATATTGTGATGCCCCTTGAAAAAACACCTAAGATGGGCGTTTTAATAGATGTTTCTAGTTTCTCAAATAATGAAATTACTCCAAATAAAAATGGAGAAATTCAAATTATGAAATCAATCGAAAATGTATTAGAAGAATGTTTTGAAGTTAATCTAATCTCTGATGCAACAATTTGCATTAATGAAAATCAGAAAAGAGCATTGTGGTCTATAAGAGAAGCTGCTGCTGAATCTGAAAAAAAAGAGCTTGAAAATTCAAATTTAATTAAGTGTCTTAAACATGACATATCTTTACCAGTTGAATCTATTGACAATTTTCATAAAGATGCACAAATTATGATTTCTAATTTTTTACCAAATCTTAAAACAATTTTTTTTGGTCACTTAGGTGATGGTAATCTTCATTATAATGTTT
>CACAAB010000083.1 GCA_902530325.1 uncultured SAR116 cluster alpha proteobacterium
TTTGATAAGGTAAAGATGTCAAAGCAATTGTCGCTGCTGAAAAATTTAAAAATTCACGTCGGGATAGCATATTTATTTCCATTAATATTTTAATTAAATGTTACTTTGATTTCTCACGATTATTGATTTGGTCGTGGATTTTTTTAACTTTGTTAGGCCAGGTACTTTTTATGTAAGATAATACTGAAATAATTTCTTTATCTGAGAGGATATCTTTATAAGCGGGCATATTGTTAGGATATTTTTGACCTATAATATCCTCAATACCGTATTTAGTAATCATGAATAAATATTTATCACTATGATGCCAAGTGTGACCTGTCTCGTCATGAGGAGGGGCAGGCATTAATCCATCAGGGAGTCTGGACATCCAATCTTTTTGACCTTCTAATTTTGCACCATGGCATGATGCACAATTTTGAACATATACAGATTTTCCTAATGATATAATTTCTTTATTATCTGGATTTAAAGTAATAGCTGCTTCAGCAACTTTTTCTTCAGCCAAGTAGATAATCATTCCTAAAATTAAAATTATTGAAGGAACAATTATTAGAAATAAAGATTTATTTTTAATAAAACTTTTAAAATTTAATGACATGCTTTACCTAAAGCTTTTAATCGCCAATAATTGTATGGTAGGGGTGTTACAAATCCTGCGATAAGCATAAAAGGAATAACCCACCATGTTAAAATAGCACCACCGGTAAGTACAACATCAGTTAAATTCATAGCTAATTCCATAGAAACCATAGAAACTAAAGACATCCCAATGGCTGTTTTAAAGGCTAATTTCATAGACATTTGCTTTGACAGTATAAAAGTTTCAAGTGCAATAGATGTCAATATTCCATTAACAATGGCCAGTGACATGATTAATATAACGGGCCATTCAATTTCCATGAATTGAAAATATGCAATTGTACCAAAATCTCCAATACAACATCCAAGTAAACACCACAAAGTATTTTTAGATGACTTTACCCAAGTATGTTGGCAGAACCAGTTTATATGTATGACATCTTGAATAATCATTTTAACTCCAAAATAATCTTTAAACCCTTCCCTCAGAGGAAGGTAAAGAAAAAAATTAAAAAATTTTAATTATAATGTAACATTTAGCTATTGATTTATTACTTAATTATATAATTTAAATACTGTTAAAATAGAATAGTTAATTAATTTTATTAAAAGTAATAACGTGTTCCATGCATTGGTAAGAGACAAATATGTTGAATCAATATCTAAATTATTTTAAATCAAATGGTGGTAACTCTTTTATACTTTTTTTTAGAGCCTCTCCCCAACTATTTGATATTTTTTCAAAATAAGGATCATTTTTTTCAATCCTTATTTGATTATTCAATTCAAAATCATCTTTTTTTAGGGTACAGACATCTATTGGCATACCTACTGAAACATTAGCCTTCATAGTACTATCAAATGAAACTAAAAGTAATTTTATTGCATCACCGAAGTTTGAGTCTTTTTCTAGTGCTCTAACAATAATTGGTTTGCCATATTTTGTTTCTCCAATTTGAAAAAAAGATTGATCTTCAGATGCTTCTATAAAGTTACCTTCAGGATATATTAAAAATAATCTATGTTCTTGATCTACAATTTGACCACCTAAAATTAATGTAGAGGAGTATGGATTTTCACCTACTTGACCATCAGAAGAGTATTCATTAGATATATTTCTTAAAATTTTTCCAACAATTCTTGCAACTTGAAACATTGATTTAGTTTTAAGAATATTATCGTTATCATTATTGGGATTATCAATAGCTTCATTTATGAGATTGATAGTAGCCTGAGATGTGGCTAAATTTCCAGAAGTTAATAAAACTACACTTCTTTCGTTTTTATTTGACCAAAAAAACATTTTTTTATTTGTATTAACATTATCTATTCCCGCGTTAGTTAAAGTATCTGACATGAAAACTAGACCTTGATTTAATTTTAATCCTACACAATAAGTCATTAAGCACCTTGATTATTGATTTAAAATATCAATTGATAATTCTAAATTTTGATTTTCAATAAAATATCCATTTATAACACCTTTTACAGGTACTACATCATTATAATCGAAACCTTTTGCTATTTCTACATATCTGTCATCTGGAGAAATACCATTAGATATATCAAAACCTATCCAACCAAGATTTTCTATAAACACTTCAGCCCAAGCATGCATGGAAAGATTATGAGTATCTTGTATGGGTTTAAATAATCCACTAACATATCTACAAGACAGATTATTCATTCGGACTATAGATAAAAATATATGAGTGTGATCCTGACAAACACCAAACCCTTTTTTAAATGCATCTTCAGCTGTCGTTTTATAATCTGTTTTTCCTTTTTTATATTTAATTTTAGATCTTATTTTAAATGAAAGTTCATGAAGACTTCCTATCAAATCCTCGAAATTCAAAATGTTTTCTTTGTAAAACTTTGATAAATATTCACCAGGTTTCGTAAGGTAAGTTTTATCAATATAACACCAAAGTGGAAGATCTTTTTTTG
>CACAAB010000084.1 GCA_902530325.1 uncultured SAR116 cluster alpha proteobacterium
AGATAGTCCTTATCAAAAATCATCTATTTTTTTGGTACAATTATACAAAGTATTTCTCATACAATTTGAGTATAATGAGTAACCTTCATCATACTCATCTTTGCTCATTTTTTCTTTTATCATATTAATATTTTGACGTGCACCTTCTATATTCAGATCTTCAGCTAAGCGCCACCATAAGTAAGCTTTAGGATAACTTACTTTAACACCTTGTCCTTGAAAATACATATTTCCCAAAATTAACCTTGAAGTAGGATGATCTCTCAATGCAGAAAATTTAAAAGATTTTAAAGCTAGCTTATAATTTTTATTTATTCCTGAGCCTTTTAAATAAGCGTGTCCTAATGCATAATTTGCTAGAACATTTCCTTGATTTGCAGAAAGAAAAAACCAGCTAAAAGCCTCATTTCTATCTACAGGAACTCCCAAACCTTTATTATACATTATGCCTAAGTTGTACTGAGCTTTGTCGTCACCCAAATTTGCATCATAACTTAAATAATAAAGAGCCGTTTTATAATCTTTTTGTTCTAAAGCTTGGTATCCTCTAAGTCTATCGTTTGCAAATGTTATGGAACATGTGAGTATTAAAATCAGAAAGATTTGTTTAATCATTTCAATTTATCCAGACAAAGATGAAGCCCCACCATGATCTGCAGACCAAGTCATTGGATCATTTAGAAAGCTCTCGACTTCTCCAATTTCATCATTTTCAAAATAGTTAAATTCTTTTGCTACTTTTAATACATCCCACCAAGTTGCAAGAGAGTGCATTTGAAGCCCAATATTATCTAAAGTTTTTCTTGTTTGTGGAAAAATATCATAATAAAATACTACAAAAGTATGATCAACTTTTGCTCCTGCTGCACGAAGTGCTTCACAAAATTTTATTTTACTATTCCCATCAGTTGTTAAATCTTCAACAAGTAATATATGAGAATTATTTTCAAAATCACCCTCAATTTGTGCATTTCTTCCAAAACCTTTTGCTTTTTTTCGAACGTACTGCATAGGCAACATCATTCTATCAGCTATCCAAGCAGCAAAGGGAATGCCAGCTGTCTCACCACCTGCAATGGAATCAATGCTTTCAAAACCTATGTTTCTAGTAATTTCAGAAGCTGCAAAATCCATTAATGTGTGTCTAACTCTTGGGTAGGAAATTAGTTTTCTACAATCAATGTAAACTGGACTTGCCCAACCAGAAGTGAACTTAAAAGGCTCTTTTGCGCTAAATCTTACCGCTTCAACTTCTATTAACATTTTAGCTGTTATTCTTGATATAACACTTTTTTCGGGAAAACTAGTTGAAAACATTTTGTATTATTCCTTATCTCCATATTTGGATCAAAATTTTTAAACTCACTTTTGTGTGCACTCTGGCTTAACAATAACTCAACATCAATTATTCTAATGAGAAATTAATTAAAATATAGAAAAAGAGTTAAACATATTTAAGATACATTATTAATAATCATTTATAAATTTATTTAAAGTTGAAACACTTTTCATAAAATCTTTGATCTCCATTCTCTCATCCGGATTATGGGAACCTTTATCATTTCTAATAAAAATCATTCCTGTTTTAACACCTTGATTAGAAAATATCGCTGCATCATGTGTGGCACCACTTGCTACTGACACCCTTGAAAAACCAAGTGATTCGCTTGCATCTAAAAGCTTTTCTACAACTTCTTGATTACATTCAGCTGGATCTGATTTGATCACATTGTCAAATTCAAAATGAACTCCCCTTTCTCTTTCTATTGTTTTACATTCAGACCTTAAAAGACCCTCCAATGCATCAAGAGTTGAAATATCTTGGCTTCTTGATTCAAAACTAAATAAAATTTCTCCAGGAATTCTAGACATTGCTTGATTATCCATATCAGTGTGAAAGATACCTGAAGTTAGGACAAGGTCTCCACCATGTTGTTCTATTATATTCCAATGATCATCCATACGAGTTATCAAATCAGCTCCTGCGAAAACAGCGTCTTTTCTCAGATATCTAGGGATAGTACCCGAGTGACCTGCATCACCTTTACATCGTATTTTGTGATGTCTATAATTGCCTCTTATACCAGTAACTATTGCAATTGGCCAATCTTTATCTACAAGAACAGGACCTTGTTCAATATGTATCTCTATAAATACTTCTATCTTTTTACTGTTGATTAGAGACTTAGATCTTTTTATGAGATTTAATTTTGCACCTGAGGCATCCATAGCTTCAGACAACTTGTTACCAGTAGTTCTATGGGTAGAGTTTAAATCTTCTGAAGATAACAAACCAAATAAAGCCTTGGATCCGATACAATTTTTACCATACCAAGCACTTTCTTCACCTCTTAATATTAACACCTTTACAGGTAAAGATGTTCTAATTTTTTTTTCTTTTAAATTTGCTAAAAGTAAAAAGCCTGCAACTACACCAGCAAGACCATCAAAGTTTCCGCCTTGAGGCACTGAATCCATATGTGATCCAACCAGAATATAATTA
>CACAAB010000085.1 GCA_902530325.1 uncultured SAR116 cluster alpha proteobacterium
TCTTCGGCATTGAAGAAAAATCAGCTTTGGATAAATTTGCAACTGCAACTCTAGTTAAACTATTCGAATTTAAGGCATTTTCTTTCATATATTTTTCTATACATAATTGTAATTTTGGGTTCTTAGGAGGAGGAGATGTTTCTGAAAGAAAATTTAATCTATTTGGTAAATAATTTACTAAAAATGGGTATGACCCCACAACTGCTAAAGCTATCAATTGTAGAGATATAAATGGCACTACACCCTTATACATTTGTATAGTCTTAACTGCTTTTGAAGCAACACCTCTTAAATAAAACAAAGCAAAACCAAAAGGAGGAGTTAAAAAAGAGGTCTGAATATTTAAACCAATCATTACCCCTAGCCAAACAGCCGTTATATTTGCTGAAGGATCAGCAAGTAAAATAGGAGCAACAATTGGTACTACAACAACTGCAATTTCAATAAAATCTAGGAAAAAACCCAATATAAAAATTACTAACATAACAATAACAAATTTTGACCAAAAGCCACCAGGCAAAGAATTTAAATATTCTTTCACAAGTTCTTCTCCTCCAAATGCCCTAAAAGCAGCTGTAAGCATGGCAGCACCTAGAAGTATGATAAAAACCAAAGAAGTTGTTTTAGCTGTTTCCATCATTACACCTTGCATTGTGTTATTTAGCTTAAATAGCCTCCAACTACTCCATGCAAGTGCAAACAATAAGATAAACGATCCTAGAACACCTATAAAAATACCTATTTTATCCTCAAACGTATTAATAAGTTTGACATTCATTGTATAATTACTAACTGCATATGCCAAAAGTAAGATTGCGATCAAAACTAAGATAGCTGGATACAATGAAGATTTTTTTCCTTCTGTTTGCCTATAACCAGCCATAATAATAGCCCCAGCTGCGCCTATTGCACCAGCCTGATTCACAGTAGCAATTCCAGTAATAATCGAGCCTAATACTAGTATAATTAATGTAAGTGGAGGTATTAGTATCAACATAACATTTAGCCAGAAATTTTTATCCATTTTCCCCTCATATGGAACTGAGGGTGCACTTTTAGGCGAAACAAAAGCTAGTACCAAAATAAAAAGCATATATATGCCTACAAGCAAAATACCAGGTAGAAAAGCTCCTAAAAACATTTCTCCTGCACTAGTAGAAACAACATCAAATATTGACGGCATTGATATTTGGCCGGTTGCTTCTTTATAAAGAGCTTTTCTCATTGTACTAGCTTGATCCGAAGCTGTTGCAAGTTGATCAGCTAAAATAATTAAAACAATTGATGGAGGAATGATTTGTCCTAAAGTTCCAGATGCAGCAATTGTTCCAGTAGCAAGAGGTGCTGAATATTTATTTCTAAGCATGGCTGGCAAAGATATTAATCCCATTGCTACGACGGTTGCACCAACAATTCCAGTTGTAGCAGCCAGTAACGCACCAACAAAAACAACTGATATTCCTAAACCACCACGAACAGGTCCAAAAAGTTGGGCCATTGTTACTAACAAATCTTCAGCAATTTTAGATCTTTGAAGCATTAAACCCATAAAAATAAATAAAGGTATGGCTATTAATGTGTCTCTTTCAACCTCCCAATAAACACCTCTAAGGTTAGTTACTCCTGCAGACAACCATTCAGATGGCCCACCTGAATAAAAATATGCATCTGCGTTATTTTCAAATAAATATCCAAAAAAAGCAGCAGTACCTATGGAAATTATAGCTGACCCAGGTAAAGCAAAAGCAACAGGAAAACCTGATCCAAGAGAGATGGCCATCAAAATTATTAATAATGCTAAAAATAAAAGTTCCATTTATTAATGCCCTAACTGATCTTCTGTAATTCGTTTCCCTTTTTCACCATGATAATCAGCAAGAGATTCAAAAAAATAACTTATAAATTGAATAAGCATTGTTAAACCAAAAATACCTAGAAACATAGCAAGGTGGTATTTTATAAACATACCGACACTACCCTGTTGTGTTATTTCAAAATTTAGTACTGGACTATTAATTATTGATTGTTTTCCATTGAAACCTATAAGGATAATTGTTAATGAGGTAGACACACCAAGTGTTATTGATCCAATTGAATTTACAAGACCTTTTGTTCTATCTTTTAGTCCTTGATACAAAATATCTACCCTAACATGACCTTCATCATAAAGCGTGTATGCTGATGCAAATAAGAATAATCCTGCATACCAATAACGTACAAGATCTCCCATAAATGTTTGTTCATATGAAAAAATAAATCTGGTAATAACTATAACAAGTTCACTTAAAACTATTAAAAGAGATAACCAGTGGAAACCTAATGTTTTAGTGAATAAGCCAATAATAAAACCAATTATAATTAATGGAATGTGAATATAAGTACCAACAAAAACGGGTCTTGTAAATTGAGCAGTGATATCTTTCGTTAAGAAAAGATCAAAGATTTTTTCAACTCTTAAGAAAGCAATTGAAATATCAA
>CACAAB010000086.1 GCA_902530325.1 uncultured SAR116 cluster alpha proteobacterium
TTTCAGAAGCATGACTCATTGAGATAGATATAAAAGATATCATTAAAAAAGTAGATATTTTTTTCATATATAATTTATACATTCGAATCAGATAGACTTACAGACGTTTCAACCCATTTTAAAAAATCTTTATGTCCCTTAGAAACGTCTATCTTTAGTATACATGGTGTTTCATATACGTGATTTTTAATTATTAACTTTTCAAGTAAATCATATTTATTAACTAGTGTTTTTAAAAGTAAAACTGTTTCTTTTTCCAATTTAACTTCTCCTTTCCATTCAAACATGGAATGAGACTCAGGAAAGATATTTGCACAAGCAATTAATTTATTCTTGATCGCAAGTTCGGCAATTAGCTCTGCTTGCTCAAAATTTTCAACTGTTACATATACAAAGCAAAAGTTATCTTTTATCATATGTGAATATTAAACTGATTAATAGCTTAACGTAAAGAGTAATAAAATTTTCAAGTTCTAATTTATTTTAAGAACTGACATGTGGTACGATAATTTATGAATGAAGAAAATGACAAGCTTAATAAATTTAAAGCTGAAGCAAAATTAAAATCCAAGAAAAGTGATTTCTTTAACTCTTATCTGGAAAAAACTAATAGCATTGATGATAAAATTGCATTAATAAAATTTAAGTATAAAGACGACAATCAACAACTTTTAAATAGTATTAAAAACTTATTGAAAAAAAATTAATTTAATAAATTTATTTTTATACATATATATACATATTATGTATAAAAATACGTTATCTTGTATTTATTTAATCATCTTCAGATTTTTTTAGTTGGGTAACATAAATTGAATAGCAAAATCCAAAAATAGCTGCAGCGTCTACCCAATTAAAAGATTCATCCGATCCACCTATAACTCTATAAATTCCATATACAAAACAAACAATTCCAAGTAACCAACTTTGAGCATATTTAAAATCCATATTAATCTCTTATTTGTTAAAGTTTTTAATCCAATATTTATGATAAATTATTTTCAGTAACTGTCCTTAAACTTTGGAGGAAAAATCTTCCACATCAATAATGTCCATCCTAAAAATACAAAATATAAAAACATAAAAAAACTAGTTGGAAAATCCCAGTAAATAATCGTTTCAATCCAAAAAGAAATAAAAGATTTACTATTGTTTATTCCTCGAAGATAATTTTCAATAGAGGTTAATGGACAAGTTATGCCAACAAGAGTTTCGAATGTCACAAAAAACATTAGAGCAAAATGAAATAATCTTAATTTAAAGTTTTTTATCCAACTCCAATCATAATAATAACCAATAGGTATCAATATAAAACCAACAGTAATAAAAATTACAACAAGAAAATGTAAAATTAAAATAATATCAGCAAGCAAAGGTTAAACCCAGAACAACATAAACATTAGTTTTAAAATCTTTAATATAATTATTAAATAATTTTTTTTTGTTTACTAGTTTTGAATAGAATAAGTTATTCTATTTAAATGTGTGGAAGATTTGTTATTTCGTCAAAAAATGCATTCAATTTAGAATATGAAGTATCGTATAATGTATTTCCGTCACAATTAGTACCAGTAAAAACTAAAGAAAAATCGCTGTTAATGAAATGGTCATATTCTCCATTATGGAAACAAGATATGAACCTAATTAATTGTCGTTCTGAAACTATGAACGAAAAGCCATCATTTAAAAATGCAAAAAGATGTATAATTTTTAACAATGGTTGGTATGAGTGGCAAAGAAAAGATAATAAAAAAATACCTTATTATCACTTTTCCCAAACTAATTATTTTGCTGGTCTATATAATGAGATTGGTTGTTTAATATTGACAAGAAATTCTGTAGATCAAATAAATCATATACATCACAGACAACCTGTCTTATTAGAAGAGTATGAAATTACATCATTTCTTTTAGGAAAAGATATATTTAATAGTAATGCAAACAATAATATAAATTTTTATCGTGTTTCTATGGATGTAAATAATCCAAAAAATAATAATTCATCACTTACGGACAATTATTAAATATAAGAAAAAATATTAAATTAAAAACGTTTAATTTTTCAAATAAAACTTGAAAAGCTTCTATTCATAAATTAAGATATTCTTATGTGTATCGGTTCTACAACAAGTTTTTTTTCTACTTTTATTTTAGCGTTAGCCTCATTTGTTTGTATTTGGAATTACTCTAAAATTAAGGACAGCATAAGAAAAATATTTTCTAAACATTTGTCAAAAAAACCAAACTTACAGTAAAAAAGCATAAACCTCATAAATGTTAAAACTTATAATCTTTTTAGTTATCATTTTTTCGATTGCTTACTTTATGTTTAATTTATTTATGTCTAAAAGAGAGAATGGGAGTACTAAGTTCATTATTCCAATAATGATGACATTATTGGTTGTGGTTATGATATTTTTTATTTTGCCAA
>CACAAB010000087.1 GCA_902530325.1 uncultured SAR116 cluster alpha proteobacterium
TTTGTAAATATATTGTTTCGAGTATAAGGATAAAACTTTTAAAAGTTTGAGTTACTTGTTAATTTTGTCCTGCTTCAATTATTTTTTTTCTAATTGATCTTGTTCGAGAAAAAAATGAATGTAACTTTTCACCCTCTCTTTTTCTAATGGCCTTTTGAAGATCAGACAAATCTTCATTAAATCTTTGCAACATTTCAAGTACAGCTTCAGAGTTGTTTAAAAAAATATCTCTCCACATAATTGGGTCTGACGCAGCAATTCTAGTAAAATCTCTAAACCCTGAAGCAGAAAATTTAATTACATCATTTTTTAAATCAGCTTCTAGATCTGAGGCTGTTCCAACAATAGTATATGCAATTAAATGAGGTAGATGAGAAGTGATAGCAAGAATTTTATCATGATATTCTGCACTAACAGTTTCTACAGTTGAACCCAGATTTTCAAAAAATTTAGCTAGTTTTTTTGTTTGGTCTGTTTTCTTATCACAAATAATTAACCAATATCTATTTACAAATAATGAACTGAACCCAGCTTCAGGTCCAGAATATTCTGTCCCGGCAAGGGGATGTGATGGTATGAAATTAACATTTTTTGGGATAAATGAACTAACATCATTTATAACTGAATTTTTCGTGGATCCGGTATCAGTAACTATAGCACTTTCTTTTAAAGAGGGAGCAATCGAAATTGCTACAGATTTCATAGATCCAACTGGTACGGCTAGTATAACTAAATCAGCATCTTTTATTGCTTCATGAATTTCATCACAAACAAACGTTGCTATTTTCATTCCTAGTACAATTTTTCTATGTTTTGGATTCACGTCATATGCATAGGTAGTTACTCCAATTTTTTTTTTTGAATTAATTGCATGTAAAATAGAGGTTCCAATCAAACCTAATCCAATAACAGAAATTTTTTTAAAATATAATTCCATAATTATTTTTCTAAAAAAGTTTTCAATTCTTCAACAAATTTGATATTTTCATAATCGGTCCCTATAGAAACTCTTAAATGGTTTGGCAAACCATAAACTTTCATTCCTCTAACTAAAATTCCTCTGGAAGCTAAAAACTTTTCTGCATTTTCTGCACTATACTTATTCTTACTAGTAAACTTTATTAACAAAAAATTAGTAATGGATGGTTGAAAATCCAAATTAAGCAATGTTAATTCTTTTTCAAACCAAGACTTCCATTTGAGATTATGCTGAACTGATATTTTTTGAAATTCTAAATCTTCTAATGCTGCAATACCTGCCAAAATAGCTGCGGCGTTAACACTAAATGGACTTCGAACTTTCATAAGGTTATCAATTATATTTTCTGAAGCATAGCCCCAACCTAATCTTAAAGAGGCTAAACCATGCAATTTTGAAAATGTTCTCAACATTATTACATTTTCATATTTTTCTAGGAGTTCACTACCATCCATATAATCATCGTGAACTACAAATTCTGAATACGCAGCGTCATAAACCAAAAGAATGTTAGGGGGAATTGCTTCAAGCAGTCTTATTACTTCCTGCCTTGAAATAAATGTACCTGTTGGGTTATTAGGATTTGCTAAAAAAATTATTTTTGTATTTTTATTTATTTTTAAAAGAATGTTATCAACGTTGGCTGTAAAATTTACATCCTTAGCTACAACTCCTTTTGCACCAGCTATAGAGATAGCTTGTGGAAATTGTAGGAACCCAAATTCTGTATAAATTGCTTCATCATTATGATTTAAGAAAGTTTGTGCAAGAATTGAGATTAATTCATCCGAACCATTCCCTAAAATAATTTTTTTCTTATCAAGTGAATATCTTCTAGATATTGCGCTTATTAACTCCTCACTAACTTGTGGAGGATATCTGTTTAGATCCTTTGAGAAAGACTTAAGAACCTCAACAGCATTGACAGAAGCCCCTAATGCACTTTCATTAGCTGAAAGTCTAATTAAGCTATTTATTTTACTTTTACCAAAATTTGGTTTATAAGCTTGCAATTTTTCAACATTTGCTTTTGCGGTAGGAAAATCAATTTTAGACATTACATCTCTTCTTTTTTCAATTTTACAATGCTGTAATCTCTTTGATTAATGTTTTTGTAAAGAGGTACATTAGCTATTACATCGAAATTAACTTTTATTTCTGTTTCCTTTTTTAATCTATTTATACTTTCACTATCAATGAAACCGAGCTCTATGTCTTTTTTTTCTAATGAAGCAAGTAGACTTACTACACTTGAAAAATAAGTGGTTTTAAAATAATTTCCAAAATGACCCAAATAAGCAGATTTAATTTCGTCATCATTTCCGGCAACACCAATTTTGATATTTTGTTGCATGGACAAGTTAGACGAAATAAGTTGACGCCAGACTTTTTCTACTAAAAA
>CACAAB010000088.1 GCA_902530325.1 uncultured SAR116 cluster alpha proteobacterium
TAAATTACCTTTTCCTGCTATTCCTCGGGCAACTGCTTTTACACTTTCAACAGTATCAACGGCTCCAATGACCTTATTATTTTTTTTAGCCCAACTTGGTCCTTCATCTAATAATTTATCGTCTGCGTTTGTTTTAAACCATAAATCCCATTCCTTTGGAACTGAATTTGAGTTTTCTTTCCATTCTCTATACAAATCATTTATGAAGGTAGCATTGGCACCAGAAAGAAAGCTTTGGTCAGAGCTTTGGTCATTCATGGTTTATAGTCCTTATAAAGTGTAATATGCTTTAAATACAATAAACAAAAACTTAACAATTAAATCAAGTTATTTCCATTCTTCTATTGCTTTTAAAACCGCTTCACCCAAACCAGATGGAGATTCTGACATTATAAAACCACAGTCACTCATAACTTTAACTTTGTCATCTGCACCTCCACTTCCACCACTGACTATTGCACCAGCATGGCCCATTGTTCTTCCTGGAGGAGCAGTTTTTCCGGCAATAAAACCTGCAATTGGTTTTTTAATTTTATGATTTTTAAAAAAATTTGCTGCCTCTTCTTCAGCATTTCCACCAATTTCACCAATCATTAATATTGCCTCTGTTTGCTCGTCATTAAGAAACAAATCTAAGCAATCTATAAAATTTGTTCCATTAATTGGATCACCACCAATTCCAATACACGTTGATTGACCTAAATCAGCAGCTGTAGTTTGTGCAACAGCCTCATAAGTTAATGTTCCTGATCTGGAAACAATTCCTATTTTACCAGGAGTATGAATATGTCCTGGCATAATTCCAATTTTACATTGACCAGGGGTAATTACACCTGGGCAGTTAGGACCTACAAGTCTAGAGTTTGACTGTTTCAAAAACTGTTTAACTTTGATCATATCTTGGACTGGTATACCTTCGGTAATACATATTATTAAAGGTATGTTTGATGCTATTGCTTCTAATATTGAATCAGCTGCGAAAGGAGGTGGAACATATATAACTGTTGCATCAGGATTAACTTCGTCAACACACTCTTGGACAGTATTAAAAACGGGAAGATTTAAATGTTTAGTGCCTCCCTTACCTGGGGTAACTCCACCAACCATTTTAGTTCCGTACGCAATAGCCTGCTCTGAGTGGAAAGTTCCTTGACCTCCGGTAAATCCTTGGCAAATAACTTTTGTATCTTTATTTATCAATACAGACATCTAGTTAATCTCCTTTAACAGCTCTGACAATTTTCATTGCCGCATCATCTAAGTCATCCGCAGGTATAATTTTTAATCCAGAATCTCTGAGAATCTGTTTTCCTTCTTCTACATTTGTACCAGCCAGTCTTACAACCAACGGTTTGGATAATGAGAGTGTTTTAGCAGCCGCGACTACTCCGCTAGCAATAATATCACAGCGCATTATACCTCCAAAAATATTTACTAAAATCCCTTCTACAGCTGGATCAGATAAAATGATTTTAAAAGCTTCTGTGACTTTTTCCTTAGTAGCACTACCTCCGACGTCTAAAAAGTTTGCTGGAGAAGCTCCTTTAAGTTTTATAATATCCATTGTAGCCATGGCAAGACCCGCACCATTCACTAAACAACCTATTGTTCCATCAAGTTTTATATAAGCTAAATCAAATTTGCTTGCTAATATTTCAGCAGGATCCTCTTCAGTTTCGTCTCTTAATGACATTATATCAGAGTGTTTGAATAAGGCATTATTGTCGAATGACATTTTTGCATCTAGAGCAATTAGACTATTTTCAGAAGTTAATACAAGTGGGTTAATTTCTAATAAATTGGCATCTTTTTCAGTGAAGAGTTTATATAATTGATTAAAAAACTTACCTGCTTGCTTAAAACTAGAGCCTTCTAATTTAAGTGCGTTTGCTATTAATCTTGAATGAAAGGGTTGAAAGCCAATTGTTGGATCTATATTGAATGACAAGATTTTTTCAGGGTTTTCTTTCGCCACTTGTTCAATATCAATCCCTCCTTCGGTGGATGCTATTACTGAAACTCTACTAGTTACTCTGTCTACAACCATGGAAAAGTAATATTCATCATTAATATTGCATCCATCTTCAACGTAGAGCCTTTGAACTAATTTTCCCTCAGAACCTGTTTGGTGAGTTATTAAGTTTTTTCCTAATATTGTCTCAGCTGAATTTTTTACTTCATCTAAATTTTTTACGACTTTTACTCCACCAGCTTTTCCTCTTCCACCTGCGTGTATTTGTGCTTTGACAACAAAAACTGGCCCTGGTAATTTTTTAGCTGCTTTTATAGCTTCTTCACTTGTGAATGCAACGTATCCAGAAGGCGTAGGTATTTCATATTTTCTTAATAACTCTTTAGCCTGGTGTTCATGAATA
>CACAAB010000089.1 GCA_902530325.1 uncultured SAR116 cluster alpha proteobacterium
AATATTCTTAAAGATTTTAAATCAAAAAAGAAATGGATGCTTGCAGGAGGTTTAAATATCAAAAATATCCAAAAAGCTCTTGATATTACCAAAGCACCTGCAATAGATATTTCTTCTGGAATCGAAATTGAAAAAGGTGTTAAAGACCCAAAATTAATAGAAGATTTTATAATTAAGTGTAGAAATTTTTAGTGGATTACATATGTCGCAATTTAATTTAAATAGCTTAAAAACTGCTCCAGATGCAGACGGTAAATTTGGTATTCATGGTGGTAGATTTGTTGCAGAAACTTTAATGCCATTAATTTTAGATGTAGAAAATGCATATGAAAAAGCAATGCAAGACCAATCTTTCATTAATCAATTAGATATTTATAGAAGAGATTATATTGGAAGGCCTAGCCCATTATATTTTGCAGAAAGACTAACTGAGCATTTTGGAGGTGCTAAAATTTATCTAAAAAGAGATGAATTAAATCACACGGGTGCTCATAAAATAAATAACGTTATTGGTCAAATTTTATTAGCTAAAAGGATGGGGAAAAATAAAATTATTGCAGAAACAGGAGCAGGACAACACGGAGTTGCAACTGCAACGGCATGTGCTTTATTTGGTTTTCAATGTGAAGTTTTTATGGGGGCAAAAGATATTGAAAGACAAAAGCCAAATGTTGAAAGGATGCAACTATTAGGTGCCAAAATCAATCCCGTTACCTCAGGTACTGGGACTTTAAAAGATGCTATGAATGATGCACTAAGATATTGGGTAACAAATGCTAACACACATTTTTATATTATTGGAACAGCAGCTGGCCCCCATCCCTACCCAAAAATGGTACGAGATTTTCAATCTATTATAGGTGAAGAAGCTAAAAAACAAATTTTAGAAAAAGAAAATCAACTGCCAAATGCTCTAGTTGCTTGTATTGGGGGAGGATCAAATGCCCTAGGCCTGTTTCATCCTTTTCTTGACGACGAAGAGGTTGAAATATTTGGTGTAGAGGCAGCAGGCAAGGGGCTAAATTCCAATCTACATGCTGCTTCGCTTACAGCAGGCTCTCCAGGAGTACTTCATGGAAATAGAACCTACTTACTTCAAGATGATGATGGTCAAATAATAGATGCTCATTCAATATCAGCAGGATTAGATTATCCTGGTATTGGACCAGAACATTCATGGTTGCATGATATTGGAAGAATAAAATATTTATCAACTACAGATGAGGAAAGTTTAGCAGCCTTTAAGCTATGCAGCAGTTTAGAAGGGATTATTCCTGCACTTGAACCTGCTCATGCCTTACATATTACAGGAAAACTTGCTTCTGAAAGAAAAGGTCAAATTATAATTATGAACATGTGTGGTAGAGGAGACAAAGATTTGTCTGCTGTGTTACCTTTAATATTGAATAATAATAGTTAATGTAAAACTATGAATCGTATAAAAAAAACTTTTGATAAATTAAATAGAGAAAATAAAAAAGCCTTAGGAATTTTTGTAACCGCTGGCGATCCTAATTTTGAAAGCTCATTAAAACTTATTACTAATTTGCCTGATAATGGAGCAGATTTTATAGAAATTGGCATGCCATTTTCAGACCCAATGGCGGATGGACCATCCATACAATTATCAAGCCAAAGAGCTCTTAAATCAGGCATGAACCTAAAAAAATGTTTATCACTAATTAAAATTTTTAGAGAAAAAAATATTCATACACCTATCATATTGATGGGATATTACAACCCAATATATAAGTTTGGAAAAGAAAAATTTATTAAAAATTGTATAGAGTTAGGAGTAGATGCCCTTATCATTGTGGACTTACCACCCGAAGAAGATGATGAGTTCTATTTTGAAGCTGAAAAAAATAACCTTTCTATGATAAGATTAGTTACCCCAACTACAGATGAAAAGAGACTTAAAAAGATTTTGTTAGATGCTACTGGATTTGTGTATTATGTTTCAATAACAGGCATTACTGGTACCCAAGCCCCTGATATTCAAAACGTTCAGTATAATATAAAAAAGATTAAACAGGTCACAGACTTACCAATTGTTATCGGGTTTGGCATCCGATCACCAGCTCAAGCAACTTTGATGTCAGCAGTATCTGACGGTATTGTGATTGGATCCGCAGTAGTTGATTTAATTAAAAAAACTCTAGATAATGATGGTGATTCAAGAAATGAAGACATAATTAGATGTTTAGACTTTACTAAAGAAGTGTCAAAAGCTTTAAAACATAATTAAACCTTATTTATTTAGTTATAAATACAGATTTAGAAGGAAAGAAAATTGAATTGGATTAAAGAGACAGTTTTACCTAAGTTTAAAGCTTTTGTTAAAATAAAAG
>CACAAB010000090.1 GCA_902530325.1 uncultured SAR116 cluster alpha proteobacterium
TAATATTATGTGAAAAATTCAAAAAAGAAAAAATAGTGTGCATTCTTCAAGTTAATAAAAGTAATTAAATGTCTGAATTAAATTATAAAAAAATTGACGTTTTTAGCCTTTCATTAGATGGTTTTGAAGGACCGATTGATCTTCTTTTAAATTTGGCTAGGGATCATAAAATTGATTTAACAAAATTATCAATATTAACATTAGCTGAGCAATATTTAGAATTTTTAGATCAAATTATAAAAAAAGACATTGATATTGCAGCAGAATATTTAGTTATGGGAGCATGGTTAGCTTTCTTGAAATCAAAACTTTTATTGCCTGATGATAAAGAAGAGGAGTCTATCACTTCTGAAGAAATGTCAGAATTACTAGAATTCCAAATGAAAAGATTAGAAGGAATGCAAAAAGTATCAAAGCTTCTATTTAAAAGGCATAAATTAGGAACGCACTTTTTTAAGAGAGGTAACCCAGAAATTTTTGGTATAAACCAAAAAAATCAATACAACTCAAGTTTATATGATTTGATTAAAACTTATGGTGAAATCATTACGTACAGAAATAATACATCTATTACTATTGCAGATACGCAACTATACTCAGTAGAAGATGCATTAATTTCTCTTAAAAGTTTTTTTAAATATACAAATGATTGGACAAATCTTCTAGATTTTATTCCGAGTAATCTTAGAAATAAGTTAGAAAGGAAATCAGCACTAGCCTCTCATTTTGTTGCCTCTCTGGAGCTTGTTAAAGAGGGAAGTTTGCAACTAAGACAACACGATTATAAAAGTAACATCTTGTTGCATCCAAAAATAAATTAACATTATAATTTAAAATCTTGATTTTAGGTAATTATATGAAAAAATTAAAAGAAAAAAATAATGAAGATTATGATTTTTTATTAAAGCAGAAAGTAGTTGAAGCTCTGATTTTTTCTTCTTCTGATCCAGTGCCTTATGATGAATTATTAAAACGGATACCAAATAAAAATATATTAAATAAAATTTTACAAAACTTGGAAAAAAAATACTCCTCAAGCGGAGTTAATTTGTATATTATTAACAATACGTATGCATTTAGAACATCATTAGATGTTTCAGAGTTTTTAAATATTGAAAAAATTGTTCCAAAACCACTGTCACGTGCTGCTACAGAAACTTTAGCTATTATTGCTTACCATCAACCTATTACACGTTCAGAAATAGAAAACATTCGAGGAGTTTCACTTAGCAGAGGAACACTTGATGTATTATTAGAATTAGAATGGATTCGACCTGGACATAGAAAGTCAACCCCAGGAAATCCGCTTACATGGAAAACTACAAATTTGTTTTTAGATTATTTCAATCTTAGAGACATTAAAGACCTACCAGGAATTGAAGATCTTAAAAACTCAGGTTTGCTTGATAAAAATAAAGTTATTTTCAATGATCAATCCATTGATTAGATATAAATTAATTATTAGGATTTAAAAGGTGCTAGAGTTTTTAAATATATCACATAGATATGACAAAAAAATTATTTATTGCTCAAAGATAAAAATTTGTGTTGGGTCTGTTTCGACTATTACTTTTTCATCTATTTTAAAAAAATTAAGTCCAGGCATTCTGGCATGAATATGATAATTTGATTGATCAACTTTTAAGGATAAATGTACTAAACTAGAACCTGCAAGTAATCTTGCTTCCATTACATATCCATAAAATGCAGATTTTATAAAATTTGTTTTATCTTTTGTATTTAAATTGGTTTTGCTTGCTGAAAACAATTTGATTGCTTCATCTCTTATAACAACTTTTACCTTCTTATTATTAAATTTTGGAGGACAAATAAAAGTCCCTAGTACTGTGCTTACAGAACCTTCCCGAACAGTCCCTTCAAGTATGTTTATTTCTCCAAAAAATTCTGCTATGAAGGCAGATTTAGGACGTAAATATAGATCAATGGGACTTCCAAATTGTTCAATGCAACCATTATTTAAGACACCAATTTTGTCTGACATAAACATTGCCTCTTCTGGATCATGGGTTACTAATAATGCCGAAATTTTATGTTCTTTTAAGAGATGTAACATTTGGTCTCTAATTTTTTCCTTTAATCTGGAATCTAAATTTGAATACGGTTCATCCAAAAAAATAATTTTAGGATCAGAAGCCATGGCTCTAATTAATGCAACCTGTTGTTGTTGACCACCTGACAATTCATGAGGATAGTTTTCAGCCAAACTAGAAATATCAATTTCGTGCATTAATGTTTGAATTTTTTGTGATCTTCTTACTATTTCATTTTTTTTAATTCCAAAGAAAATATTTTCTAAAACCGT
>CACAAB010000091.1 GCA_902530325.1 uncultured SAR116 cluster alpha proteobacterium
CCGAGTGGATTAATAATCCTTTATTATTGTAACAAAAATAAACTGAAAGAGGATTAAATCCAAAACTTAATACTTTTGGGAAAGTTAATAATTTTATCTTATCAATTTCTTCTTTCTCTTTTGAATTCGTGATAAACAAATTTTTAATAAATTGATGAAGATCATAAGTTGTTGAAAACTTAGATTGATTACCGTGTTTTGAAGAAGTCCAAGTTAGTAAATTAAATTTTTCTAGAGAAAACAATGAAGGGTATTTTAATACTTTTTGTTGAGGTTTGTTTTTTAAATCAATCAATATTGCGTTTGTTCGATTTTCAAAGAAATGCTTTTTTTTACCATACCTTTTGTGGTTTATATTTGCTTCAAAAAATTTTATATCACCAGTAACAGTTTTCATTTTTTAACTCTATTTATCAAATTTTCCATGGTAATTTAATATCAAAATATTTTGTAACTTCGATAGCTGATGATATTCCATCTTCGTGGAAACCATACCCTAACCAAGCACCAACATAATAAATATTATCTTTTCCTTGAATGTCATTTATTTTAATTTGAGCTTGGTTAGTATTATTATTAAAAATAGGGTGTTCATATATAATCTTTTTATGAATTTGTGATTTCTTTGGCATTTTAAAGGGGTTTAGGCTTACAAATAAATTTAAAGATGTATTTAAATTTTGTAGTTGGTTCATCCAATAAGTAGTTGATGATTTTCCATTTTTATTAGATATGTAATTCCAACTAGACCAGATTTTTGGATTTCTTGGCATTGTTGACGGATCTGAGTGTAAAATAACAGTGTTTTTTTGGTACTGAAATTTACTTAAAATCTCAATTGATTTTTTTTCTAAATCTTTTATCAAGTTCAAGGTTTGATCAGGATGAGTTGCCATTATGATTTTATCAAAAGTTTCATAACTTTTATCATATTCGATTTTAATTTTTTTACTTTTTGAAGTTATAGAAGTAATTTTAGTGTTCAATAAAAGTTTATTATTTGAATCCTGTTCAAGTTTTTTGATAACTTTTTTTACATATTGTATGGAACCTCCTTTAACTGTTCTCCATTTAGGTCTTATAAAAAAATTAATTAATTGATGATTTTTAAAAAAAGTAAGTAAATTTTTTGCAGGGAATTTTAGTATTTCTTTTTCTGGACAGGACCAAATTGCAGACGACATTGGTATTAAATGATCATTTGTAAATTCGTCACTAAATTTACATCTTTTTAGGTAATCTTTTAAACTCTCATTTTCTTTTACATTAAAAGCATATTTATAACCAAAAATAAAAAATCGTATAATATCTCTTAACATTTTATAAAATTTTAAATTAAAGTAATTCTTTTTTTGTGCAAAAATCCCTGCTAGAGAACCTGAATATTCTAATTCACCATCTCTTGCAGAAACTGCAAAGGACATATCTGACTTTATGGTTTCTACATTTAGATATTTAAAAAAGCCAATTAGGTTTGGATAATTTAATTTATTAAATACAATGAACCCAGTATCAACATCAACAGTAGAGTTCTTATTTTTAATTTCAACAGTATTAGCATGCCCACCGAATCTTTTATCTATTTCAAACATTGTTATCTGGTGTTTTTGAGACAATAGTAAAGAGGCAGATAGTCCTGATATTCCAGAACCAATTATAGCAATTTTCATTTATTTGGAACTCTATATTTGTTTTATTTTAATTTCTTTAATCCAGTTCTAGGAGTACATTTATCTGTAAACAATTGTTCAAACATTGATTCTTTGCAATTTAAATGATCAGGCATTTTCATACCTGACTGTTCTCTGTAAATTGATGCAATTACCAATACTGAAATTAATACTGCTAATATCCACATATTTCTAGACATTTTATTTCCTCACATAATTACCAATTATAGATATGATTTGGTAAGTTTTTTGTTTTAACCTTGTCTTCACTCGTTACTCTATTTTTTACACTATTGCCACTTTTTACAATTTCTTCGCTGTTTCCGCATACTAGTGGATGCCATTTTGGTAATTCACCGCCCTGATCAAGAACTTTATAAGCACATGTTTCCGGCATCCATTTAAGATTTTTTAAGTTTTTAGGGGATAATATTTTACAGTCTGGAACTAGAAACTTTCTGTTTACATAATCTTTACACATGGCTGTCTTTTCGCATAAAAGCTTACAAGATACATTTGTATAATAAATTTCTTGTGTGTCAAAATCTTCGAGTTTAACTACACAACATTTTCCACATCTAT
>CACAAB010000092.1 GCA_902530325.1 uncultured SAR116 cluster alpha proteobacterium
GATAAATCTTTTCGAAGAGCACCATCTACAAATCTTATCATTGTAGAACTCTTAAACTTTGACACTGAGGAAAAATTTTTTTTGAAATTAGGTATTATTGGAGATATCTTTTTCCTGGATAAAACACCTAACCTACTTAATCTCCAAGTTTCTTCCCGAGGACTAGGCCAACTTTTAAAATCATTCGATGCTAATTTTCTAAAACTTTTTTCTTCAAATTGACTAACGTGATCTTTTACGGAAGTGATGTAATTATCTTTAACATTATGCAGCATTAATCAGACCTGCATAACCATTTTTTTCAACTTCCAATGCTAGTTCAGGACCTCCAGATTTTATAATATTACCGTCAGATAAAATATGAACAAAATCTGGAACTATATAATCTAACAGTCTCTGATAATGCGTTATAACAACTATTGCATTATCGTCATTTCTTTGTGCATTTACTCCATCAGAAACTATTTTTAACGCATCAACATCTAGGCCTGAGTCGGTTTCGTCTAAAATTGAAACTTTTGGCTTAAGCATTGCCATTTGTAATATTTCAAAACGTTTTTTTTCTCCACCAGAGAAACCAACATTTACAGCTCTTTTTAACATTTCATCTTTAACAAACATGTTTGAAGCAACTTTTCTAGCTTCTTTTACGAATGCTAAATGATCCAGTTCTTCTTGCCCTAAAAACTTTCTTCTGGAATTAATAGCTTCTCTTAAAAAACTCATTCCGCCTACACCTGGTAATTCAACAGGATATTGGAATGCTAAAAATAAACCAGACCTTGCTCTTTCGTCAGCCTCCATCTCCAATAAGGACTTTCCCTCTAAAAAAACTTCTCCACTCTCTAATTCATAGCCATCTCTTCCAGCTAACATATATGATAAAGTACTTTTACCCGAGCCGTTAGGTCCCATAATAGCATGAACCTCTCCCTTTTTAACTGATAAAGACAACCCTTTTAAAATCTCTTTTTCATCAAGTTTTAATTTGGCATTTCTAATTTCTAGTAGTGTCATATTTCTTCCAAAGTGAATTAATTATTTTAAAATTACCCTACCGAGCCTTCCAGACTGATTCCTATCAGTTTTTGTGCTTCAACTGCAAACTCCATAGGTAATTCTTTCATAACTTCTTTACAAAAACCATTGACGATTAATGATGTAGCCTGTTCTGTATCAAGGCCTCTTTGTAAACAATAGAAAAGCTGATCTTCAGAAATTTTTGAAGTTGTTGCTTCGTGTTCAACCCGAGCGTTGGGTGTGAATTGATTAATATATGGTATAGTGTGTGCTCCACATTTATCACCAATTAGTAAAGAGTCACATTGAGTAAAGTTTCTTGAACCTTTTGCATTTTTCTGAATTTGAACTTGGCCTCTATATGTGTTTTGGGCCTTGCCAGCAGAAATTCCTTTTGAAATTATAGTTGATCTTGTATTTTTTCCAATGTGGATCATTTTTGTTCCAGTATCAGCTTGTTGAGCATTATTAGCAACAGCTACTGAATAGAATTCGCCTACAGAGTCATCACCTCTCAAAACGCATGATGGATATTTCCATGTAATAGCAGAACCAGTCTCTACTTGTGTCCATGAAATTTTGGATTTTTTTCCAAGACAATTTCCTCTTTTAGTAACAAAATTGTAAATTCCACCTTTACCATCTTTGTCACCTGGATACCAATTTTGAACTGTTGAATACTTTATCTCTGCATTATCCATAGCTACTAATTCTACAACAGCTGCATGAAGTTGATTTTCATCTCTTTGTGGTGCAGTACAACCCTCTAAATAAGACACATAAGTATTATCTTCTGCTATAATAAGTGTTCTTTCAAACTGTCCAGAATTTTGTTCGTTAATACGAAAGTAGGTTGATAACTCCATAGGACATTTAATTCCTTTAGGTATATAGACAAAAGATCCATCAGTAAAAACAGCAGAGTTTAGTGCTGCATAGTAATTATCACCAATTGGTATAACTGATCCAATATATTTTTTTATTAGGTTAGGATGAGTTTGAACTGCTTCTGAAATAGGACAAAAAATTATACCCTCTTTAGCTAGTTTTTCTCTAAAAGTTGTCGCAACTGAAACAGAGTCAAAAACATAGTCTACAGCAACACCTGCTAAAACTTCTTGTTCTTTAATTGGTATACCTAATTTTTCATAAGTTTTTAATAATTCTGGATCAACTTCATCAAGGCTATTTAATTTTGGTTTGGTTTTAGGAGCCGAATAATAATAA
>CACAAB010000093.1 GCA_902530325.1 uncultured SAR116 cluster alpha proteobacterium
AAGATCTTCTTCTCCTGCTGGGAATATATATCTTCGGTCAACCAGTTGTTTAATGTGAAGAACACGCTCAGCAATTTCTTGAAGTTTTGAATAACCTCCAATAACACTAACTGCGTCTCTAATATCACGATTAAATCCACAGCCGTCAGCACGAATCTTTGGGTTTGGGGGCATGGCATAAAATGGTAGTTGAGGGGGGGTGTCTGGCGAGTTACATTCATTAGCGACGCTAAGTATATGCTCAATTGCCTTAAATGATCCTGAATCCTTAAGCAGTGAGGCAGAAATATTCTGGCGTAACGTTGGCTTTAACAAACCAACTTCAACTAATTTTTCTTCAGCAATTGGGATGCCATTAGGGCGATCGACCGCCTTCGTATACTTTTCTGAAGTCTTCAGATTAAGTTGCTTTAAAGCCTTTCTTATTAGCTTTTTGCTAGTACTAGATGGAACTTTTCCATGACGTCCTACAAGATAATCAGCAATGCCAGGATAAAGAGAATGGTATTTGTCACGGCCTTCTAACTGATGCCAGAGTGATAGTGCAGCTTGACCAGTAGTATTTGCTGCATAAGGGGTAACTTGGGTTGGTTGGCCAAGATCTTCTAAAATTTCTGCTTGCATTTTATATATTGCAATCTGGATTTGGTCCCAATCAGCATGATGACCATTCACTCCTAAAAGACGTCCAAGATTCTCAACCAGTCCAGGTATTGATTTGAGTGTTGCAGACGCCCCACCGGGTGTGCGTGCGTAGTACATTGCTTCTACAAGTTCAAAATTATAACGTGACTCGAAATCACGATATTGAAAACGCAACCCATAAAGAGAAGACATACTAGCTTTTATAGCATCGTTATTTAATTGTGGGGATTTTGTTGCAACTCTCTCATCAGGATAATTTCTAATAAGGTTTAACATCTTGTTCATGCTTGGTTGCGCTGTTGACCCTGAAAGAGCTGGATGTTGTACATCCATTGTTATGTCCTTATTTAACTCTACAGCTGCCAAAACTGCAGCCATGTAGCAGACAGGGGCCTCACCATAAGTGGAATGTGCATGAATATGTACTTCATGGTCAGGAAAACGCTTATATAATGCTGATACAAGTTCATATACAAAATAAGCGCTTAATCTACCACTGGCAGATTTCAAATAAAATCCTTTATGGCCAAGTTCTACAAGTTCTTCAGCAAAAGCAAGACATCTAGCAACAGTTATGTTTGGATTATCTTCAATACAAATTGTTCCTTGAGCTATAATATCATAACCTGCACCTTGGGCTTCTGCGACAGCTTGAGCAACACCGGAAAGACATGCTGCATCATTAAGGCCGTGAAAATTCTGCAGGATATTCATTCCCATACTAGCGTACTCAAAGACTAGCGCTCTTATTACATCGTATGGTTGAGGCTCATAACCTAGAAGAAAATCTCCCCGTATAAGGGCAGATTGCCTCACCCCAAGACTTTTAAAATGCAAAAGCAGTTTTTCAACTTCTGCCCATTCGTTACGGCCTTTCTTGGCAAAAATATCAAAAAATGTACCTCCACCTGTTTGAATCGATTCAGTACCAATCAGATGTGCAGTTGGATAAGAATCTATGATTTCCTGTGCAGACGGGTTAGTTCCAAATAAAGACTGAATGGAATCGCGTAAAACATCTTGGAATTTTATTTTTGACATAGCTAATTTCTCAACAATAGAAGCAGCGTAAGGTTGCTGAAGTACAAACTACAAATTTGAATACGACCATTTTTAAGTTTTGTTTTTAACTTTTAAAAATTGAAACTTTAAACAAAATTTATTCTTCATAAATATTATAGTTAGGTAAAGGTACACTGAAAACGATAATAAGCCTTGTTATCTGACAATTTCATAAATCTGTTGATAAAGTGAGCAATATTTTAGTAATTTATCTAAAATTTGCGATTAACGCTAGAAAGTTTTTCCAAATTATTTGATGATGATTTGAGGGATTTAGTTAGTTACTATTTTGTTTGAATTAATTTAATTGCATTAGCGGTTTCAACTACGGTTTTTTCAAAAGGCATTGGTCTCCATTTAAAAGTTTTAATTGTACTTGAATTATCTGCAGTGATTTTGATACCTAATAATGCTAGCGTTCCTTTTGCTTCACGATCAAATAAAGATAAAAATTTGAATAAAAAATTCGGTGCTTTTTTAGTACTTGGACCATTGTAACCTTCATTTAAAAGTAATTGTGCAACTTCAGCAAAACTCA
>CACAAB010000094.1 GCA_902530325.1 uncultured SAR116 cluster alpha proteobacterium
AACTTTGATTTCTAATAGATTTTTCATTTTAAAATAAGTTACATCTTTTTAATGAATGTAAAGATCTATTAATATTTATTTGTTTAAACGATCTTTCATACCTTTCCCCATTCTGAAATAAGGAACATTTTTTGCGGGTACAGCAACTGCTGATCCATTCTTTGGATTTCTAGCAATTCGTGCTTCCCTTTTTTTAACATCGAATATACCAAATCCTCTTAACTCAACTCTTTCATTCTTTGAAAGAGCTTTACTTATAGTTTGAAAAAATACGTTAATAATTTTATTGGCGTCTTTTTGGTATAGACTAGGATTCAAATTTGCAATTTTAATTATTAGATCAGATTTATTCAATTTATCACCTATGCTTAAGAGGGTTTCTCATCTTTTTTGGCAAGAGCAGCTCCTAATATATCACCTAAGCTAGCTCCACTATCCGATGATCCATATTCAGCCATAGCTTTCTTTTCTTCCTCAATTTCTCTGGCTTTAATTGAAAGAGTAATTTTTCTCGATTTTTTGTCAATGTTAGTAACTGTTGCATCAACTTTATCACCAACTCCATAACGATCTGTCTTTTGATCAGCTCTTTCACGAGACAAATCAGTTCTTTTAATAAAGCCTTTGAGGTTGTCACCGACATTAACCTCTAAACCACTTTCAGATATTTCAGCTATTGTGCATGTTACTGTAGAACCTTTTCTTATGTTATCTATCTCTGTAGCAGCAACATCTTCTGTAAGTTGTTTAATACCAAGAGAAATTCTTTCTTTTTCAACATCTATATCTAATACCTTTGCTTTCACAGTGGAACCTTTAACATAGTTTTTTATTAGTTCATCACCATTACCATCCCAGCTAAGATCAGATAAATGTACTAAACCATCAATATCATCAGTAAGAGCTATAAATAAACCAAATTCAGTAATGTTTCTTATTTCACCCTCTATAATATCTCCAATCTTACTGTTACCCTTGTATTTTTCCCAAGGGTTTTCTATGCATTGTTTAATACCAAGAGAAATTCTTCTTTTTTGAACATCAATTTCAAGAACCATTACCTCAACTTTTTCAGAAGTAGATACAATTTTTCCTGGATGAACATTTTTCTTTGTCCAACTCATTTCGGAAACATGAACTAAGCCTTCGATACCATCCTCTAATTCAACAAAAGAGCCATAATCTGTAATATTAGTAACTATACCCGATAATTTGGCTCCAATTGGAAATCTGTCAAAAACTTTTAACCAAGGATCTTCTGTAAGTTGTTTAATACCAAGAGAAATTCTTTGAGTTTCATCATTAAACTTTATAACTTTAACTTGAACGGACTCTCCAACTTGTAGAGCTTCAGATGGATGGTTGATCCTCTTCCATGATATATCTGTTACATGAAGTAGGCCATCAACACCACCTAGATCAACAAATGCGCCATAGTCTGTAATGTTTTTAATAACACCTTGTAAAACCTGACCTTCTTGCAAGTTAGCAACAAGTTCTGTTCTAGCTTCAGCTCTACTGTCCTCTAACACAGCTCTTCTAGATACAACAATATTGCCTCTTCTTCTATCCATTTTTAATATTTGAAACGGTTGTGGAGTTCCCATCAAAACCCCAAGATCTTTTACAGGTCTTATATCAACCTGACTTCCGGGTAAAAAAGCTGTAGCTCCTTCTAAGTCAACTGTAAATCCACCTTTTACCTTCCCAAATATTACTCCGTTCACTCTTTGTTGTTTTTCAAGAGCAATTTCTAAATTCACCCAAGCTTCTTCACGTCTTGCTTTTTCTCTACTTAAAATAGCATTACCATTAATATCTTCCAATCTTTCAATATATACCTCTACTGTATCCCCAACGTTAATCTTGACTTCCTCTCCGTTATTTCCAAACTCTCTTAGTGGGACACGACCTTCGCACTTCAAACCTACATCAATCAAAATCATATCTTTTTCAATTGATAGAACCGTTCCAGTTACCACTGAACCTTCTATACTCTCCATCTCATGAAAGCTTTGGTCTAGTAGCTCTGCAAAGCTCTCTGTTGAAGGTTTTGTGGTAGTTTCGGCTTGAGTCAATATTTTCTCCTATTAGATTGTTTTCAATAATTTCGTTGTTGTTATAAATATGGAAGCTGAAGAAATCAATATATTATAACAAAATATTTAATTTCAATAATATAATTTATTTTCATTCCCAGAATTTAGCTTTTTTTTTCAATTTCCTTCAATAATTTCTATTA
>CACAAB010000095.1 GCA_902530325.1 uncultured SAR116 cluster alpha proteobacterium
TAACATCTGTCAGGTCAGCCTCTGAAACAATTACAAAAGTTAGTGATCTGAGTGAACAAAAAAAATTAATTAAAGTCATACAAAATGATGTTGAAAGGATAGATAGATTGATAAATGATATTTCTGCTGCCTCTAGGTTAGATGCAGAATTATCCAGAATAGAAATAAAAGAAATAAATATTTCAAATCTTCTAGAGACACTTGTTGATATAAGGTCGTCTACAATTTTATCAAAAATTAATCTTCTGAAGCACAATGAGGATAGTCATATCTTAGGTGATGAAAATAAGATTGCTCAAGTTTTTGACAATTTGATACAAAATGCAGCTTCGTTTTCAAAGGAAAATAATTTTATAAATATACGAATAGAAAAAAATTTAGAGAATGTAACAATTATAGTTGAAGATAATGGCCCAGGGTTTTCAAAGGGATCTTTAGAGAAGGTTTTTGACAGATTTTATACAGATAGACCTAAAAATGAAAAGTTTGGCAATCATTCAGGCTTAGGATTATCTATTTCTAAACAGATTGTTGAAGCGCATGGCGGATCTATAGTGGCTTTAAACCGTTTAAATCAAAAGAACGAATGCCTTGGAGGTAGCGTTAAAGTTACTTTTCGCGAAATCAAAACATAATTTTGAAATATTTTAATTCGAGCTTTAAATGAGCAATTTTAAATGTTATAGAGTGTCAAAAACAAAAAAGGATTGTTATGAAAGATTATTCAATTACTGATATAAATCTCGCTGAATGGGGAAGAAAAGAAATCTCAATTGCTGAGACTGAAATGCCAGGCTTAATGGCATGTAGAGAACTATTTGAAAAGGATAAGCCATTAAAAGGAACCAGGATTGCAGGTTGTCTTCACATGACAATTCAAACAGCAGTACTTATAGAAACTTTAACCAGTCTTGGAGCGACTGTTAGATGGGCGAGCTGTAATATTTTTTCAACTCAAGATCATGCAGCAGCAGCAATTGCAAAACAAGATATTCCAGTTTTTGCGAAAAAAGGAGAAACTTTAAAAGAATATTGGAAATATGTAGATCAAATATTTACTTGGTCGGATGATAAAGTTGCGAATATGATCCTAGATGATGGTGGTGACGCAACTTTATACATTATACTAGGTGCTAAAGCAGAAAGTGGTGAACAAGTTTTATCTAACCCTGCTAATGAAGAAGAAGAAGCTCTTAAGGCACAAATTTTATTCAGACTTGAAAGTTCTCCCGGATGGTTCACTAAAGTTAAAAATAGTATAAAAGGTGTTACTGAAGAAACAACTACAGGGGTTCTTAGATTATATCAAATGGCAGAAAAAGGTGATCTTCCTTTTCCAGCAATTAATGTGAATGACTCAGTTACAAAATCTAAATTTGATAATCTTTATGGATGTAGAGAGTCTCTAGTAGATGGCATTAGAAGAGCTACCGATGTTATGTTATCTGGTAAAGTAGCTGTGGTTGCAGGTTATGGTGATGTAGGCAAAGGATCTGCTGCTTCACTTCGTCAAGGTGGGGCTAGAGTAATTGTAACTGAAATTGACCCGATTTGTGCATTACAAGCTGCAATGGAAGGATACGAAGTGTGCTCTATGGAAGAAGCATGCTCCAGAGGTGATATATTTGTAACAGCAACTGGAAATAAAGATGTTATCACTGTGGATCACATGAGGGAAATGAAAGACAGAGCGATAGTGTGTAACATTGGTCATTTTGATTCAGAAATTCAAGTAGAATCACTTCAAAATATGAAATGGTCAGAGGTTAAACCACAAGTTGATGAGGTTGAGTTTCAAGATGGTAAGCGTTTGATAGTTTTAGCAAAAGGAAGATTGGTAAACCTAGGATGTGCCACTGGACATCCTAGTTTTGTTATGAGTGCTTCTTTTACTAATCAAGTTCTTGCACAAATAGAGTTATGGGAAAAGCCAGAAGATTATGATAACAAGGTATACACTTTACCAAGACATTTAGATGAAAAAGTTGCTAAATTACATCTTGACAAAGTTGGTGCCACTCTAAGTAAGCTCTCAAACGAACAAGCTGATTATATTGGAGTCCCAGTTCAAGGACCTTTTAAATCAGATAACTATAGATACTAATTTATGAAATTGTTATTAGAAACAACGATTAAATCCAAAACTGAAATGCATAACTTTGGTATACAATTGGCAAAGTTATTCTCGCTAAATGATCTGATTACATTTGACGGCGATT
>CACAAB010000096.1 GCA_902530325.1 uncultured SAR116 cluster alpha proteobacterium
TTCAGTAATAGTCCAAGGAAAACACCATCCATTGCAATGAAACATAGGAAGTGTCCATAAATACTTAGGGTGCATTGGTAAGTCCCAGGTAAGCGTATTACCAATGGCGTTCAAATATGCGCCACGATGGTGATAAACAACTCCCTTTGGGTTGCCCGTTGTTCCAGAGGTGTAATTCAAAGCAATTGAATTCCACTCATCAGTTGGCAAAACGTGTTCAAATTTAAAACCAATAAATTTTTCTAATTCTGTCTCATAGTCCAGACAGTTAAATTTCTTTGCAAAACCTGACCTTTGATTACCAGCAATTTTATCAACATATTCAATTAATAATGGTGGATTTTTTATATTATCTAGAGCTTTCTCAACTATTTGGCAATATTCAGAATCATAAATGAACATTTTAGATTCTCCATGTTCAAGAATAAAACGAACGGTTAAACTATCAAGTCTTGTATTAATTGCGTTCAAGACACCGGTTGTCATTGGTATACCAAAATGACACTCCCACATCACTGGAATATTAGGTAGCATCACTGCAATTGTACTTCCGTCAGCATAATTTTTATTTCTAACAAGTTCGGCTAAAGCGTCGCATCTTGCACCAGCTTCCTGGTAAGTTACTTTATAGTCTTTATATTCAATAGCAATTTGATTTGGGAATGTTTTTCGTGTTCTTTCTAGAAATGATAAAGGACTTAATGAGGCGTAATTTGCTTTATTTTTACTTAAACCATTTTCTATTTCAGACATAGTTGATTTCCTCCTAATAATATTCATAATAGTAAGGCTTAATTTTATCAACTATGAAAATATGTCGGAGTTTTAAATGGGTTATACGTCTCCTTTAGAGGACACAAAGTTTGTCTTAGAAAATCTTTTGCCTGCTCATGAAGATCTTGATGATACTACAATTGATGCAGTGCTATCTGAGGCTGGAAAGTTAGCAGACAACTACTTAGCACCCCTTAATCATTTTGGTGATAAGAACAATCCCATTCTTCGACAAGATAACGAAGTTGAGACTCCAGAAGGATTTAGTCATGCCTTTTCAGAAATTGCTAAGGGCGGCTGGATTGGAGTAGCAAGTGATTCTAATTATGATGGTATGGGTCTACCTGTAAGAATGAGCGCTGCAATTAATGAGTATTGGCATGGAGCGAATATGTCTTTTGCATTATGTAGTCTATTGACCCAAGGATTAATTGACGCGTTTACTCTTGTAGGAACAGAAGAAGAAAAAAAAACATATCTACCCAAATTCAATTCTGGAGCGTGGACAGGCACCATGAATTTAACAGAACCTCAGTCTGGAACAGATCTAGCTACAATAAAAACTAAAGCTGAACATGATGGTGAGAATTGGAGGATAAAAGGACAAAAAATATATATCACTTATGGTGAACATGATATGTCTGAAAATATAATTCATCTGGTCCTTGCTAGAACAGATGGTGCTCCTGAAGGTATAAAGGGAATTTCTACTTTTATAATTCCAAAATTCCTAAAAGATGAAAGTGGCGAGTATACAATTAGAAATGATCTTAAATGCATATCCATCGAACATAAGATGGGTATAAAAGCAAGCCCAACAGCAGTTATGTCTTACGGAGAGAATGAAGGCGCTGTCGGTTATATGTTAGGAGAAGAAGGCAGAGGCATCGAATACATGTTTATAATGATGAATAGGGCACGTTTTGATGTTGGACTTCAAGGGATGGCAATTTCAGAGGCTGCTAGACAAAAAGCACTTGAATACGCAAACACAAGAATTCAAGGAACTCCAATTAACAGAGAAAAAGGCACACCAATAATAGGCCATGGTGATGTAAAAAGACTACTTTTATCCATGCGTAGCCTTACAGAGGCAATGCGCGCTCTAATTTTAGTTTCATCCGAAATTATGGAAAGAGCGCATAACGGCGATGAAAAATGTAAATTGAAAGAAGGTTTTTTAATTCCAATAATCAAAGGTTGGTCCACTGAATTAGCTCAAGAAGTTACAAGTAACGGACTACAAATTCATGGAGGTATGGGATTTATTGAAGAAACTGGAGCCGCTCAGTTTATGAGAGATGCGAGAATATTACCAATTTATGAAGGCACTAATGCAATTCAAGCCAATGACTTTATGTTTAGAAAAAATTTAAGAGATAATGGGGAAACTGCAAAGGAATTTTTAAAAGAAATAAAAGTCGATTGTGAACAAAATAA
>CACAAB010000097.1 GCA_902530325.1 uncultured SAR116 cluster alpha proteobacterium
TTGGTTTAAGTTTAAGCTTGACGGAACTTTTTAATTATGGCTTCACAGCCATTTTGTTAATTATCATAAATATTATATTGGCATTTCTGATTATAAAATATTTATGTATTCTATTTAAAATACCGAATGTATTAGGTTACTTAATTACTATGGGAACTTGTATTTGTGGTGTAACAGCAGTTATCGCAACCTCTTCAATTATAAAAACTGATAAAGATCAAACTAGCTATGCAGTTGGTGTTGTTACATTATTTGGAATTATTGCTGTGTTTTTTTATCCTTACATAGCAAACTATTATTTTCATTTGTCACCCGAACTTGCAGGTGTTTTCCTTGGCACAGCAATTCATGATACGGCTCAAGTAAGTGCTGCAAGTGTAATTTATTCTGACATGTTTAATAGCGAAGAAGCTCTCAATTCTGCTATAACTACAAAACTTTTAAGGAATTCATTTTTAATACTTTTAATTCCTTTAATTGCATATCTTCATAACAAAGAAAAAAAAGTCGATGTGAAAAGTTCAATCAAAGATTTTTTCCCATTTTTTGTTTTAGGATTTATAATTTTATCTTTTGTAAGAACAATAGGAGATCATTTATTTCTTGATAAAGATATGTTAGATTACTGGAAATTTTCATTAGCATTTTTCAAAGAAATCTCAATTCATTGTATACTGTTTTCAATGGTGGCTCTTGGATTACAAACAAATCTAAAAAGCATGTTTAAACTAGGTTTTAAGCCATTGATTATTGGATTTGTAGCATCAGCTACAGTTGGAGCAGTAAGTATTGTGTATCTTTATTAAACTGTTTTACTAAAAAATTTAATATGACAGTAATTTCAATTTTTTGATAATGTATGTTACTAAAATTGGAATAATTAAGGTTAATGCACATACAATAATTAATAAAATGCCAAGCTCTGAATAGTCTGCAGGTGTTTTGATAATTCCCAAGTCATTTTTAACTTCCCTGGTTATTACATATATTTGATTTAAATATTTAGTACCTAAATTACTTGCTGAGAGAGCTAAATTAGTAAAGCTAGCTAAAACAGCAAAGAATGTGGCTTTTAAATGATTAGGAGCTGATTGGGCTATCCAAGCTAGAATGGGTATCATTGATACTTGACCTAATGGACTCTCTAGCGCTGTATTAAAAATAGCTATAAAACGAGCATCTACTAATCCATTTGTAAGCTTTGATGTGAACTCATGAAACCCATAAAACATTGCAATTGATGGTAAAATAAAGAAAGAGCCAGCAATTGAAAGTATAACTATTAATCTAGTCATTGAAGACTTTTCCATTAACGGTCTTAAAACAAATATACCTAAAATAGTAAGGAAAGATGCTATTAATCCAAGTAATGATAAAAACTCTTGATCAAAACCTAAAACATCTATTTCAAACCAACTTCCTCCTTGACCGACACCTGGCATTGCTCTGAACACAAATATAATTATAGCAGTTCCAATTAACATTTTTTTGGCATTGGCATCTAATTCATTTGATAACTTAAATAGTAAAAACAAAATTATCATAAATGAACCAACGAAAACGATTTCTTGTGAAAGAGCCATTTTAGAAGTTCCAACAAGTAGAGTAAATATTACAAAAAATATGGAGCCTATTATTATTAATAAATTGGGCTTAGTTACTTCTGGAATATTAAATATTATATTTGCAGCTTTTACAGGATTAATACCATTACTAATAAGTAATTTATATCTTTTTTGCTGATTAAAATATGATAAAAATATACCTGATACAGATATTATAGGTACTATTAAAGAGTATAAGTAAATATTTCCATATGCTGTGACTTTTTCTAATTCGGTCATATCTGAAGAGTTTGAAAAAACAAATAAATTAATCATTGATACAAGCAAAGTACCAAAAATGATAGATACTCTTCCAAGAAGTTGCATTGAAATGTTCATAGATTTCAACTCATCAAAACTTATTTCATTCCCTTGATCATCAGTTTTAGGTACAGCCTCAACTGTCATTGCATCAGCAACAACGTCTTGAAGAACAAATCCAATAGGAGCTAGTAAAGTTGAAATGACAAACCATGTTTCTGCATTAAAAATAGCTATCATTTCAGATTTATATTGAATAAGAAAAAACATAATTAAGCTACTAGCTGCCATTACTAGTGCACCTACTATTACAAGAATAGATTTAAACTTCCAAAGAATATCA
>CACAAB010000098.1 GCA_902530325.1 uncultured SAR116 cluster alpha proteobacterium
TTGGGGTTAATTTCAATAGCTTTTTCATAACTTAAATTAGCTTTATTTAAATCACCAATAATTGCTAAAGTATTAGCTAAATTATAGTGAATATCTGCAAGATTAGGATTTATTTTTATGGCTTTGAAATAATTGGTTACTGCATCATCAAATTTATTTAAAATTTTTTGTAGATTAGCTAAATTATAATAAGCCATAACAAAATTTGGTTTTAGTTGTATGACTTTATTTAAAATGTCTTCAGCTTCGTGAAATCTTTTTAATTCTATAAGAAGATTTCCTTTATTTAAGTATGATTGATAATAATTTGGATTTAAATCAATCGCTTTTTGGTTCATTAACAACGCTTCATCTATCTTATCTAATTTATGAAAAACTTCAGCTAATGATGCATAATAGACGCCGTTTTTTGGATTAATCGCAATTGCTTTTTTCAAATATAAAGATGCTTCATGAAATTGGTTTTGTGCTTTAAAACAATCTGATAGCTTTCCATATGCTTGATGAAAATTTGGATCGATTTTTATAGCTTTTTTAGCATTTTCAATAGATTCGGAAATTTTACCAAGTTTATATAATGTTATTGATAAATTATTATAAATATCAGGAGAATTAGGTACTAATTTTACAGCTTTTTTATTTGCAATTAGTGCCTCATTCAAATCTTCATTTAACAAATATAATACGCCCAAAATTCTCCAACTAATTGGATGTAATGGAAATTCCTTTGAAATCTTTTCAGCAAGAAATTGTGCTTCTTTATATTTTTTTTCTTGGAAATAATTCACAAGTTTACTTATGATTTGTTTCGGTGGCTCTTTATTTTGAATGTAATTTGTCATTTTGAAATATTTTTTTTCAAGTTTATGACAATTTTGATAAATTAAACAATCTATATTTGAAATAAATTTTTAGAAATACATATCAATTTTTTAAAAATTTAAAAAAATAATAATAGTTATTATAATAAATTATCTTCATTGAAATGGTGGGACTAACTGGGATTGAACCAGTGACCCCTTCGATGTCAACGAAGTGCTCTCCCGCTGAGCTATAGTCCCATTTAGGTAAGTAGAGAATTTGTCTTTAATAATTAAACAATTTTATAGATATCTATTATAATTTAATAAACTGAATTTACAATGATAATTAATTAAGAGTGATAAACTATTTATAATAAGTATTATAAATCATAATTTAAATTTAGTGATTGTTTTTCCAAATCTCATAATATTTTTCTTCGATTTCACTAGCAAATGATTTTCCATCACATAAATATGAATTTTTCATTAGATTTCTTAATCCTTGTCTCATATCAAGAAGAAATTTGTCATTATTTGAAATTTCAACAACTTTTTTTTGATAATCCATAACATCTTTAGCAATAAGAGTTTCTAAATTTAAATTGTATAATATTGAGGATGATACTCTGCCAGCATGAGTTTTACCTAAAAAAGTTATAACTGGAACACCCATCCATAGAGCTTCAAATGTAGTAGTTGCTCCATTAAAGGGAAATGTGTCTAGAGCAATATCTATATTATTGTATAAATTCATATGATCTCTCATTTCAGGTGTTTTATTGTAAATAAAAATATTATCAATATTTACTCCTTCATTAGAGAATTTATTCAATATAGATTTTGAGTCGGAATTATTGTCTGAATTTTTTAAAATTAACTTTGATTTAGGTATTGATTTTAAGATACTTGACCAAACTTCAATTACTTTTGCATTAATTTTATTAAAATTATTAAAACTACCAAAGGTTATAAAATTATTATTATGATAGGGAAGCGAGTTTTTAATTTTGAATTCATCATTTCCAGAATAACATAAAAAACAATTAGAAAGTCTAATCAATTTTTCACTATAAAAAAAATCAGAAGTTCCTTCTGGATCAGCAATTTTATCAGTAATACGATAATCAATCATTGAAAGACCTGTTGTATTTGGATATCCTAAGTACGTTATTTGCAAAGGGGCCGGTTTTTCAACAAAAACTAACAATCTGTTGCCGGCACTATGACCACAGAGATCAACCAAAATATCAATATTGTCATCTTGTATTTTTTGAATAACATTTTTATTAGACTTGTGAACTATTGAACGCCAATTTTTACAGTAATTTTTAATACGTTTTGTGGTGTCATCAATAATATCATTATTAT
>CACAAB010000099.1 GCA_902530325.1 uncultured SAR116 cluster alpha proteobacterium
AGTAGTTTGGAGATCAATATGAATGTTCGATTGCATGAAAAGTACAAAAATGAAATTGTAAAAAAATTAAAAGATAAATTTAAATATAAAAACGATTTTGAGGTACCAAAGCTTGAAAAAGTGGTAATAAACATGGGTGTTGGTGAAGCTGTTAAAGATAGTAAAAAAATAGAATCTGCATCGAATGAGTTAGCAGCAATTACTGGACAAAAACCTATTGTTACAAAATCTAAGAAAGCTAATGCTAGTTTTAAACTTAGAGAGGGTATGCCAATAGGTCTAAAAGTAACTCTGAGAAAAAATAAAATGTATGAATTTGTAGATAGATTTGTAAATGTAGCTTTGCCAAGAGTAAGAGATTTCAGAGGTGTAAACGCAAAAAGTTTTGATGGAAATGGTAATTATGCTCTAGGTTTAAAGGAACAATATGTTTTTCCAGAAATAGAATATGATAATGTAGATTCAACGAGAGGTATGGATATAATTTTCGTAACATCTGCCAAATCAGACGAAGAAGCCAAAGAACTGTTAAATGGGTTTGACTTCCCTTTCAGTAAATAACAATTTTAGTTAGGAGATATAGATGGCAAAAAAAAGTGCTATCCAAAAAAACTTAAACAAAGAAAAACAAGTTAAAAAAAACAAATCTAGAAGAGATCGTTTAAAGTCAATTTGCTGTAATAGATCACTTCCTATGGAACAACGTTTTGAAGCTCAGCTAAAACTTTCTGAAATGCCTAGAAATGGAGCTAAAGTTAGGTTGAGAAATAGATGCTTAATTACAGGTAGGCCTCGTGGTTACTATAGAAAAGTAAAAATGTCACGAATAGCTTTAAGAGAATTAGCCTTGTCTGGTCAAATTCCAGGTATGGTAAAATCAAGTTGGTAGAAAGGTATTAATTATGTCAATGAGTGATACGCTTGGAGATATGTTGACCAGAATTAGAAATGGTCAATCAGCTAAAAAAGCTGTTGTAGAGGCTCCTGCCTCAAGATTTAGAGCTAATGTACTGGATGTACTTAAAAGAGAAGGCTATATCAGAAATTTTTCAAAGTTTGAAAAGCGTCCTGGGATTCACGAATTTAAGATTGAGTTAAAATATTATGATGGGAAACCCGTCATAAGTGAGATAAAAAGAGTTTCCACTCCAGGAAGGCGTGTGTATTCAAGCATTAACGATTTGCCAAGGACTTATAATGGTCTTGGTATTTCAATTTTATCTACACCGAGAGGTGTTATGAGTGACAATGAAGCACGCGCTGCACATGTCGGTGGAGAAATTCTTTGCCAAGTATTTTAGGAGTATATTTATGTCAAGAATAGGTCAAGCTATCATTAATATTCCTGATGGCGTTGAAGTAAAAAAAGATAATAATAAATTTTTAGTTAAAGGTTCTAAAGGGGAGCTCACAGCACCAATTTCTGACGAAGTAGTAGTTAATATTGATAAGAACGTAATTAGAGTAGAACCTAAAGAAAAAGATTTCCGAAATAAAGCAATTTGGGGAACTACAAGAGCACTCATCAACAATGCTGTTCAAGGAGTAAGTGTTGGTTTTGAAAAAGAGATGGAAATTGTAGGTGTTGGTTATAGAGGTACACTCCAAGGTAAGAAGTTAACACTGAATCTTGGTTTAAGTCATCCTGTAGAGATTGAGGTGCCTGATGATATTAAAATTAAGATGGATGGAAATACAAAATTTACTGTTTCTAGTGCAGATAAGCAAAAACTTGGGGAATTTGCTGCAATGGTTCGGTCTAAAAGGCCCCCGGAACCTTTTAAAGGAAAGGGTATAAGATATAGTGATGAATATATTCTGAGAAAAGAAGGTAAGAAGAAGTAGAGGTTAAAATGGTAAGTTCAATAACTTTACACAATAAAAGAAAACAAAGAAATAGAAGAGCCTTGAAAAATAAATCGAATGGAAAATTGCGTTTATCTGTTTTTAGATCGAGTAGGCATATTTATGGTCAAATAATTGATGATTTAAATGGTATTACAATTACGTCAGCATCTAGTCTTGAGAGTGAAATTAAAAACCAATTTAAAAATTGTGGTACCAAAGAGGTGGCTAAAATTGTAGGGAAGTTATTAGCGCAAAAAGCCATCAAAAAGGGTATTAAGAATGTTGTATTTGATAGAGGTGGATATATTTATCATGGCAG
>CACAAB010000100.1 GCA_902530325.1 uncultured SAR116 cluster alpha proteobacterium
TTTAACGAGATACAAATGCACTTAAAAGATCTTAAAGCCAAAAATCCATCAGATTTATTAACATATGCTGAAAGCTTAGATATAGAAAACGCAAGTACACTTAGAAAACAAGATATGATGTTTGCTTGTTTAAAAAAACTTGCAGACAATGATATAGCAATATATGGAGATGGTGTGCTTGAAGTTTTATCTGACGGGTTTGGGTTTTTAAGATCACCAGAGTCTAATTACCTAGCTGGACCCGATGATATTTATATTTCACCAAATCAGGTTAGAAAATTTGGATTGCGTACAGGTGATACTGTAGAAGGTCAAATTAGAGCACCCAAGGACGGCGAAAGATATTTTGCCCTACTCAAAGTTGAAAATATAAACTTTGAATCCCCTGATTCTGTGAGACATAGAATCAACTTTGATAATTTAACACCACTTTATCCTCAAACTAAAATAAATTTTGAAACAGAGTTTGATCCAAATAATAAAGATATTACTACACGTGTTGTTGAAATGGTTGCTCCTATGGGTAAGGGTCAACGTGGTTTAATAGTTGCACCACCAAGGACTGGAAAAACTATGATGTTACAATCAATTGCTCAAGCAATATCTAAAAATCATCCTGAAATTTATTTAATTGTCTTATTAATTGATGAAAGACCAGAAGAAGTAACAGACATGCAGAGATCTGTAAATGGCGAGGTTATTAGTTCAACATTTGATGAACCGGCCTCACGACATGTTCAAGTAACTGACATGGTAATAGAAAAGGCTAAGAGATTAGTTGAGCACAAAAGAGATGTTGTAATTTTATTGGATTCTATAACAAGACTGGCAAGAGCTTATAATACAGTTATACCTTCTAGCGGAAAGGTGTTAACTGGTGGCGTTGATGCCAATGCATTACAAAGGCCAAAAAGATTTTTTGGTGCTGCCAGGAACATTGAAGATGGAGGTTCTTTAACTATTATTGCTACGGCCTTAGTCGAAACTGGCTCTAGAATGGATGAGGTTATCTTTGAAGAATTCAAAGGAACAGGTAACAGCGAAGTTATACTAGATAGAAAACTGTCTGACAAAAGGACTTTCCCAGCAATTGACGTAACAAAATCTGGAACAAGAAAGGAAGAGTTGTTGGTTGAAAAAGACACATTGTCAAGAATGTGGGTTTTAAGAAGAATTTTGATGCAAATGGGTCCAGTTGATGCTATGGACTTCCTTTCAGATAAGTTAAAACAAAGTAAATCCAATGAAGATTTCTTTAGAGCTATGAATAAATAATATGTTTCACGTGAAACATTTTAAAAAAAGTATTTAAAATTGGACACAATATTCTCTTCAGCATCAAACGCTCAGAAAAGTGCAATAAAAGTAATTAGGGTTTCTGGAAACAAAGTAAAAAAGTTACCAAAAATCTTTTCATTCAAACCAACACAACCGCGTGTTGCAAGTTTAAGAAAGATTTATGATACAGAAAATAATATTATTGATAATGCCTTGATAATATATTTTCCAGGCCCTAACACAGTTACTGGTGAGGATGTCTTGGAATTTCACGTTCATGGAAGTTACATAATTGAAAAAAAAATTTATGACATTCTTTCCAAATTAAAAACATTTCGTATTGCAAATAGGGGTGAGTTTACTAAAAGAGCCTTTTTAAATGGAATCCTAGATCTTACACAAGCAGAAGGTTTAAACGATTTAATTAATTCAGAAACTGAAAATCAATTTAAAATATCAATATCACAATATGAGGGCACTTTATCAAGGAAAATACATCTATGGAGAGATGAGATAATTTACCTGCTATCGAAATTAGAAGCCCTTATTGACTTTTCAGATGAAGAACTTCCAGCAGAATTACAACAAACTTTTCAATATAAAGTATACAAATTATTAGACGAAATGAAAGAATCAATAAAACATAGTAATTATGGAGAAAGGATTAGAAATGGCTTCATAATTACTCTTGTTGGTAGACCAAATGTCGGAAAAAGTTCACTTGTTAATTATTTATCAGATAAAAAAATAGCAATTGTGACTGATGAAGCAGGAACTACAAGAGATGTTTTAGAGGTTCCATTGAATTTTGATGGTTTCCCCATTATTTTGAATGATACTGCTGGAATAAGAGAGTCAAAGTCACAAGTTGAGAAAATTGGAGTT
>CACAAB010000101.1 GCA_902530325.1 uncultured SAR116 cluster alpha proteobacterium
TCCCCACCTAAAATGCAAAAATCATAATCAAAAAACCCCAGAAAATAAGGGTTTTGGTAAGTGAGATTTTAGAGGGATAAACTCCCCACCTCATTTACCTCAAAGTTGCATATCTATTTTGTAAAGTTGTTCTGGTTTTTCGTTCTTGTGCAATCTGTTCCACATACTGATTACGAACTAATCTTGCACCCTCTTGTAGTAGTGAGTTGATAGAACGATTATCCAAATCCTTTATCTTCATCAAATCGTCATAAATGTTTGAGTCTATTCTGGCAGGGTAAGTGTGGTGGTAGTTCATCTTCTTTGTTTCTCCATTCGTTTTAGTATCTTTGCAGACTTATCTATTCCCACACCAGTCGCAGCAGATGTGAGTGCGATATACATTCCCATTTTTCGTTGTAGGTAGAAAAGGTTTCCAATCTTCTCTAATGCGTCTGCAAGTTGTTTATTTGCGTTCTCTTGGTCTTTGGATGCAGACAACTTGTTTGCATAACTTTTTAGATTTCTAACCTCTTGGTCGGTTTTATTAGCATATTGTTTTACTTTTCCTAACCCAACTGCGATTGCACCAGTTCTCAAAGATATGAACTCATTTAGCAGTTCATATTCTTGTTCGTCTGGTTGTTCATTTAGGAATCTTCTACTTTGTTCTACTAAATCATTCATACCCTTATTTATGCGTTCATCATTTTCATATGTTTGGTTTAGACAATAAAATAGGATGCAGAGAGTAAAGACACTCTGTTGGGTCTAAATAGAGAGGTAGGACATACAACTGGGTAGTTTGCAGTCTAACAACTGGATAGTTCGTTATTTTACTGAACTCTCATAGATTTTAGTTTTTGACTCTTACTTGGTGTAGGAAAAAAGTATCTCTTATCTTCATCAACCAATCCAAGTCTTTCAAACCAGGCATTATATTTTTTAGATGCATACCTTGAAGAACAAGTAAGGGATTTTATTTTTTCAACATCAAAAATGTCTAATAGTTCTTCAAACTTTCTAAACTTTTGAGTAGTTGGGTTTTTAGAGGGAACTAATCCCCAGTAAGAACTCAAATCAAACTCAAATACCTTTTCATAATAAAACTTTTTCTTCATCACCTTTTGAGGTGTGTGAAGTAGGATGTGGTAGTGTTTATTCAAAGCATCACCCTCTGGGAAAACGACAAAATAAAACTTATCTTCGTCTTTCCATTTCGTAAAAGAGTTCAACAAATACTTCTTATTCAACTTGAACTCTATTATTCGCAATCGTTGTCTAATCTCATCTATTTTGAATGGCAGATAAGGTGTTGGTTCAATCGTAATGAAGTGCGAACAACCTAAATCTTCAATCCATTTTTGTAATACTTCTTTATCTCTATTCATCTTTTTCTGTCGGTAAGTTGCAGATTAGAAACACAACGACATACCCTTTATTTTCATATTTTGTGTTTCATCATATTTATATGATTCAAGTTTTCATCAACTTACGACAAACCTATGCGACTTGTCGCAAACTGACGGAAGATTTGACGGAAGTTGCGACATTATAAACTTCTTGTGCAGATAGAAGTTTCCTAATGGTTTGAACTGAAACTTTTGTTTCTTTGGCAATCTTCTTCAAACCAATACCTTGCGATTTCATATCCAAAATAATCTTTTGGGTTTCAAGGTTGAGGTTTGATTTTCTACCAAGTGTCTTACCTTTGCGTTTCGCATTTTCCAAACCAGACTTTATGCGTTCGGCAGTCAAATCTCTTTCATACTGACTGATTGAGTTGATGATGTTGAAAAACAACTCACCAACGATTGTAGATGTGTCTATGTTTTGATTTTTCACAAACAAGTTGATGTTCTTTTGTTTCAACAAGTCTGCAATCTCACACATATTTTTTACACTTCTACCTAACCTTGAAAGTTCCAAAGTTGCGACAACATCAAACTTACGAAGTAATGCATCTTTCAACATTCTATCCAGTTCTGGTCTGTTTCTCTTTGCACCAGAAATACCCTCATCAACATACTCATCTACAATCTTCCAGTTGTGATTTTCTGCAATCTGTCTCAACTCCAAAATCTGTCTTTCACAACTCTGGTCTTTGGTAGTGGATACTCTGGCATATAT
>CACAAB010000102.1 GCA_902530325.1 uncultured SAR116 cluster alpha proteobacterium
GCATGTTCAGGATCCATCTCAGAAAGCATGGATACAAGAAAGAATTGAGTCTATTCGTAATGCTACAGAATTTACTAATAGAGGTAAAAAGGCTATATACGAACGTTTAGTTGGAGCAGAAACATTCGAACAATTTCTTCACAAAAAATATGCAGGAACCAAAAGATTTGGACTAGACGGGTCGGAGTCAGTAGTGCCAGCAATAGAGCAAATATTGAAACGTGGTAGCCAGTTAGGAATGAAAGAAGTTGTCATAGCAATGGCTCACAGAGGAAGACTCAACCTACTATACAATATTTTAAACAAACCTTTTCGCGCAATTATTTCTGAATTTTTAGGTAACCAGGCAAATCCAGAAGAAGCTGGAGGTTCTGGAGATGTCAAATATCATATGGGTGCTTCAGCTGACAGAGAATTTGATGGGAAAACAGTTCACTTGTCTCTACAAGCCAATCCCTCACATCTAGAGGTTGTAGCACCTGTTGTAATAGGAAGAGTACGAGCAAAACAAAACCAACATAATGATACTAATGATAGACTATCTGTATTAGGAATTGTTCTACATGGTGATGCTGCTTTTGCAGGTCAGGGAATAGTAGCTGAAACTTTTGATTTTTCTGGACTTAGAGGATACAGGACTGGCGGAACAATACATATTGTTGTGAATAATCAAATTGGTTTCACTACCAGCCCAAATTATTCTCGCTCTAGTCCTTATTGTACTGACGTTGCTAAAATGGTAATGGCCCCTATTATGCATATTAATGGAGACGACCCAGAGGCTGTGGTTCATGCTTCCAGAATTGCAACTGAATTCAGGCAAAAATTTGCATGTGACGTAGTGTTAGATATTATAAGTTATCGACGTTATGGTCACAATGAAGGTGATGAACCAGCATTTACTCAACCAGTAATGTATAAAACAATAGGTTCTCATGATAGTATTAGTAAAATTTATGCTCAAAAGCTAATTAATCAGGGAATAATAACTCAAAAGGAAGCTAAGGATGAAGTTGATAACCACAATAGCTGGCTCAAGTTACAAACCAAATAACGCTGACTGGTTAGAAGGGCAATGGTCTAATCTAAGGTCTGCGCATGGTGATGCAAGAAGAGGGGAAACTTCTGTTTCAACAGAAATGCTAAAAGAAGTTGGTAAGGCAATTACCACTGTTCCTGAAGGCTTTCAAATCAATAAAAAATTATCAAGAGTTGTTGATGCTCGAAAAAAAGCCATCGAAAGTGGAGAAGGAATTGACTGGTCTACTGCAGAGCACCTTGCGTTTGGCTCATTGCTTTTAGAGGGTCATCCAGTAAGATTGTCTGGTCAGGACAGTGGTAGAGGAACTTTTTCCCAAAGACATTCTGTTTTCATAGACCAAATTTCTGAAAATAGATACATTCCCTTAAATAATATAAAAGATAAACAAGAAACATTTGAAGTAATTGATTCACCATTGTCAGAAGCTTCCGTACTTGGGTTTGAATATGGTTATTCTTTGACTGAACCGACAGCTTTAGTCATGTGGGAGGCACAATTTGGAGACTTTGCCAACGGTGCTCAAGTCATAGTTGACCAATTTATATCAAGTGGTGAGGCAAAATGGTTAAGAATGTCAGGCTTGGTTATGCTTTTGCCGCATGGTTATGAAGGTCAAGGACCAGAGCATTCATCAGCTAGATTAGAAAGATATTTACAGTTATGTGGTGAAGATAATATGCAGGTGTTGAATTGCAGCACACCTGCAAACTATTTTCATGCGTTGCGAAGGCAACTTAAACGAGATTTTCGAAAACCTCTGATAATTATGACTCCTAAGAGTTTACTTAGACATAAAATGTGCGTGTCTAGTCTGTTAGATATGGCAGAACAAACTGCTTTTAGAAGAGTCATTAGAGATCCAAATATAAGTCTTAAGGATAGTGAAATAAAAAGAGTAGTAATTTGTTCAGGTAAAGTATTTTATAATTTATTAGAAGAAAGAGAAAAAAGAAAAATTAATAATATTCGAATACTTAGACTTGAACAAATATATCCTTTCCCTTCGAAAACATTAAAAGAAATGTTATCAAAAACTCCAAGCGCT
>CACAAB010000103.1 GCA_902530325.1 uncultured SAR116 cluster alpha proteobacterium
TACAACTTATGTTGTAATAGGGTATGGAACTGCTTTTTATTTTATGATGCTTGCAATGAAAACTATTCCTGTTGCAATTACATATTCAATTTGGGCAGGTATAGGTATTTCTGCAATTACAATTTTAGGCGCCTTAAAATATAAAGAAGTACCAGATATGTTAGCTATTTTAGGGCTATTCCTAATAATTCTTGGAGTAATAATATTAGTTTTTTTCAGTAAGATGAGTGCCAATTAAAAATGTATTGCTTTAGAATAAGTTGCTAGTGCAGCTTCCTTAATTGCCTCATTGACTGTAGGATGACCGTGGCATATTCTAGCCACATCCTCAGATGATGCACCAAATCCCATAGCAATGGATAATTCATGTATTACAGTTCCTGCTTCATGACCAATCATGTGAGCACCAAGTATTTTATCAGTTGATTTGTCTGAAAGTATCTTTACCATACCATCAGTATGACTAATAGCTTTAGCTCTGCTATTAGCCATTAGTGGAAATGTCCCTTTGTTATAAGATATTCCTGCTGTTTTTAATTCTTCTTCTGTTTTGCCAATGACGGCAACTTCAGGTGAGGTGTATATGATTCCTGGAACAAGGTTGTAATCCACGTGTCCTGCTTCACCATTAATTATTTCAACAGCCGCAACACCATCTTCTTCAGCTTTGTGGGCTAACATAGGCCCTCTAATTACATCGCCGATTGCAAAGATATTTGAAATTGAAGTTTGAAAATTTTCATTTGTTTCTATGAACCCATGTTTGTCTATTTTCAAGTTTAATTTTTCTAGACCTAATCCATTAGTGTTTGGTTTTCTACCAACTGATACAAGCGCAACATCTGCAACTAATTCATTAAGTGTATTATCATTAACATCTTTGATAGAGAGTAATACTTTATCTTTTTCTATCTTTGCTTTTTCAACAGAGTGGCCCAGTTTAAATTTTACACCTTGCTTTTGAAGTATTTTCATGAAATTTTTTGCTATTTCATCGTCTATGCCAGGTAAAATTCTAGGCAGATATTCTACCACCTCAACTTCTGATCCAAGCCTTCTCCATACAGTACCCATTTCAAGACCAATTATTCCAGCACCAATGACAACCATCTTTTGCGGAACCTTGTCCAACTCTAAGGCACCTGTTGATGTTACAATTTTCTTTTCGTCGACATTAAGATTTGGTAAATTTGTTGGTTTGGACCCTGTAGCAATAATTATTTTATCTGCATTAATTATTTCAGTTTTTTCATCATTCATGATTTCAATTTCAGTAGGAGATAAAATCTTTGCAGTTCCAATATATTTAGCAACTTTATTTTTTTTAAACAGGAAATCTATTCCTTTTGTTAGCTCGTCTACAATACCCAATTTCTTTTTAAGTAATTTTGGCAGGTCAAGGCTTACTTCTTTGTATCTAATACCCCATTCTTCATTACCATTAGACTTGATTGAATTTTCATATTGTTCTGAAGCATGTAATAATGCTTTAGATGGAATACATCCAACATTCAAACATGTTCCACCTAGAGTTTTTCGTTTTTCAATACAGGCAACTCTCATACCTTTTTGAGCAGCGACTATAGCAGCAACATAACCTCCAGGGCCTGCGCCAATTACAACAAGATCAAATTTTTTATCAGACATTAAACACCTTCAACTTAAAAACTATGCGCCTACCACAAGACGTCTAGGATCTTCTATTATTTCTTTGATCCTAACTAAAAAAGAGACTGCTTCACGGCCATCAATTATTCTATGATCATATGAAAGCGCGAGATACATCATTGGTCTTATCTCAATATTATCACCTATTGCAACTGGTCTTTTTTGAATTTTGTGCATCCCTAAAATACCAGATTGAGGTGGATTTAAAATTGGTGAAGACATCAATGATCCATAAACACCACCATTTGAGATAGTAAAAGTTCCACCTGCCATGTCAGACATTGCTAAATTACCTTCTTTTGCTCTTTTACCAAATTCAGCAATTGTTGCTTCAGTCTCCCCAAAAGACATTTTATCTGCATTTTTTAGAACAGGAACAACTAAACCCTGGGATGT
>CACAAB010000104.1 GCA_902530325.1 uncultured SAR116 cluster alpha proteobacterium
TTCAGGATACTCTATGATAACAACACCACAAGTAACTAAATTGGTAGGTAACTTATTATGTCCTGTTGTTGAAACTTGATACATTAATGAATTCAGAATAGGATTATGACCTATTATAACTACATTTCTAAACCCAATCACTTTGGCTGTTAATTTTTTTTTTATTTGATCTGTTGATGCATAATATAAATCTTTTTCAATAAATAAAAAATTGTCTTTATTATCCCAATTCAAAAAAATATTTTCGTAAGTTAATTTTGCTCTTAGTGCAGGTGATATAAAAAACAAATCTGGTTTATCAATTCTTTTTTTTAGTTCTTTAGAAATTACTTTACAAGAGTTAAAACCTCTTTTGTTGAGACCTCTTTGAAGATCATTGACGTTCCCATTCCAGTCAGATTTAGCGTGACGAATTATAATTAATTTAGACATTTAACATTAAAATTTTATCATTATTTGAAATGATTGATTATGTAATTTGATTTTTTTATTTTAAGTATTTTTAAATATCAAAAGCACATACCAAGCATTCAAATAAATATATATACCTAACCAAAAGTACCATAAATATTTTTCTATGAAATTACAATAAATATCAAGCTGTTTTCCATAAAGTCAATTGTCATTTCAATAATTGAACCCTGGTCCGTGTTCCATGGACTACGGTCAATGGGCAGACCACCCCTTGACCAAAGATCAATCTTGATTAAGAAAAGGTTGCAGTAACCCCACAATAATATATGAGTTTATTCTTATGATTCATTGTGGGTAGAGTTGTGGGTAGATATTTTATTGTAATAATAAATTCAATAAAATCAGTATATTAATATTATATTATGGCGGAGAGAACTTCCTCATTATTCCATTTTAACCATCTGTTTTAATTAGATATTATAGAATGATATTTATTCAGTCTACAATTTATTCTACAAATTGTTTATTAAAAATTTATGTATGATTACTAACATTTTTTAATTTTTACTTAATACCTTCAACCATAAGTATATTCGACGTAGAAGTATTAAATCTTATTTTTTTATAAGGCTTGTATTCCTCACTATTATACCAATCCATAGCAGCCTTTTTGTTTGGAAATTTCACCAAGACTATTCTTGTGGGTGTCCAAAGCTTAGTTTCCAAAGCCTCTATTTCTCCACCACGAATAAGGTAATCTCCTCCGTAACTTTCAATCATTGGTTTTACTTTTTCCATGTATTTTTTGTATTCTTCTAAATCATGTATATCCACATCCCCAATCATATATACTGAATTGCTACTCATTTTATTTTTCCTATGAATTATTTAAATTTATCAAGTTCTTTAACTAAATCTGGCATTGAGATTAATTCATCTTGATCATCTCCCGATGAATGAACAACTACCCATATGCATTCTTTATCACTTTGATTAAAAGGAGCATGTGGTACATTCTCAGGAATAAATATTTGTTCCCCTTGTTTTACTAAAGTTTGTTTTTCTAATTTTTCACCATGAAATAGTGTGCATTCTCCTTCAAGCATATACGCAATAGTTTCGATTTCTTTATGAATATGTGGTATTGAATGAACACCTGGTGGCATTGGAAGGATGTTCATACACACTTTTTCTGAACCAGCTGTATTTCTTGAAACACCAGCATTATATGAAACACCTTGTAAACCAACATAAGTCTTACCTGGTTTAATAAGCTTTACGTTTTTACTTAACATATTATTTAGCTTTCATGATTATTCATTATTCATTTTTGTGAGGGTATAAATTTCGTGTTCTAGCCCAAGTTTTGGAGCAATTTCTGGAATTCTTTCTGACATTACTTTTTCCATTTTTTCAGGATCAGTAATGGTTGCTTTAATCATAGCTGTATTTTCATTGACTTTTCCGACCAAATCATCTTTCATAAACTGTTTTCTTAATTCTAAATCACCATCATAAACTGACTTCCACTCGTTATAAGAACAAGTAAATTTTGCTATAAAAAATATTTCCATTGTATATATCCTCTAAAAATTAATAATTACATCTTATTATAAAGAAGTCTGC
>CACAAB010000105.1 GCA_902530325.1 uncultured SAR116 cluster alpha proteobacterium
TAAAAGTTATTAGCGTAGTTGAAAAAATATTTTCTTTTGGCATATGTTATTGGGTATCCCCAATTTTCAACATTTCCAACATCTATCCAATCAATGGTAAGTCTTTTTTCTTTTTCTCCATTTGTTAATTGTTGTATTTTTTTAACCCAATCTTGATCAGTATCCACAGAATAAATATTACAATTTGAATATTTATATACATATTCAGTACTTTTACCACATCCATATTCAAAATAAGTATCAATATTTTTAATTAAATCTTTAAATAATTTATCATCACCATCGAATAAAAGTTGATAATCAGATCTATTTTTACGTTTGTTAAATGATTTTAATTTAAATAAATTTTTTTGTATGGCTTTATGCATTAAACAACTTGTCCTGAGGGTTTAAAAGGGGATCATTCCAAAAAATCTGACAATTAAGTTTTTCAAAATCTCTGTTAAATGCCATAACCATATTTTGTATTAAACTCAATTGATTTATTCCTAACTATTTAAAGAAATTTGATTTTTTTTTAAAAATTAAATTATAAGTTTATTTTCAAACTTAGAAAATGGGTTGTTTTTTATATTAAAATGTTTTCGAAGAACAAATTCATATAATGAACGATAGTCAATTTTATAATTAATATTATTTTTCCATAATTTGCTAAGGTCATCATATTCACCAATAAAACCACCATTTATTTTTCCACCAATTAAAAAGTGTGGGGCTGCCATGCCGTGGTCTGTTCCTCTCGAGCCATTTTCTCTAGCCCTTCTCCCAAATTCTGAATAAGTCATAATTAATGTATTTTCCCAAACACCAATTTTTTTTAAGGCTTTTACTGTTAAGGAAATTGAAACATCAAGATTCTGTAATAAACGCCTGTGTGTAGCTTCTTGATTATTATGAGTATCAAAACTACCTAAGGCTGTTTTAAAAACTGGTATATTTATTCCTGCTCCAATCATATTACATACATTTTCAAGCTGAACAGCTAATTGACCACCTTTATTTCTTAGGCCCCCGAATTGAAAAACTTTTTTACTTTGTTTAAGTTTATAAGAAAATTTATTTAAAGATTCATTACTAGATTTTCTTTTTTCTATTAAATCATTTAGTAATCCAAAATTTTTTCTATCGTCAACAGGAACTACTGTATCTCTAACCTCTAACTCTTGTGGTTCAAGGCCAAGAGCATTAGGTCCAAGATAACCTTCATGTCCACCTCTAAATATAGAGTTTGAATTATCTAAAAAAATTGCTTTAGCATCAACGCTTGTTTTTTGCGCATAATCCTCAAGTGATTTGACTAGCCACCCATTTCTACTTTGAGATTTACCATCCCCTCCTGTTTCCCAAATATCAATCGATCTAAAATGTGATAAAACAGGGTGAGGATAACCTAAATTTTGAACGATTTTTAATTCACCTTTTTCAAAAAGATTTGCAAGTGATTTTAGGCTATAATGAAGACCATTTTCTTTATCTATGGTCAAAATTTTACTTTTCTGTATACCAATAGTTGGTCTTAAATTATAATAAAATTTTTGCGTGTAAGGAATGACTGTGTTTAACCCATCATTGGCACCTTGAAGCTCAATCAGTATTAATATTTTATTATTATTGATTTGAGACCACGCAAAAGATGGAAAATGTGAAAATAAAAAAGTATTACCAGCTAGTGTTAAAAATTTTCTTCTGCCTGTTTTCATTTTAATTGATACCCCTCATGAGTTAGAAGTTCCATGTACTTATCTTTTTCAATGTTAAAATTTAAGTCAGGAATTAACAATTCAGACATCTCAATACCACTCCAATTAGTACTATTTAGATCAGGAAAATTTTTGAAAGTGCTACTTTGAAAGATATTAAAAAAATTTAATCCATACCTACTTATTCCACAATTAAATAAATTATATTTTCCTTTTTCTACAGTAAAATATCCATTTTGTGGATACGAAAATAATTTTGTATAAATTTTATCTTTATCAAGCTTTAGTATTTTTTTAACTTCTTTAACTCGTTTT